>JBEIPI010000102.1:0-10313 GCA_040377165.1 Bacteriovorax sp. | reverse complement strand
GAGTGTTTTAACTTCTCTTCCAACCGCATCTGAGACGATATCAAGAGTTCTTGTCACGAATTCTTTTACCGTGGGCAGGTAGAACTCGTGAGTCAGTTGTTTCCTATGGGTGATGAAGAATTTCTTCAGGTCATCAACATTAGTGATGTGGCCGGAGAAAAGGTTCACCCATCCCATATTCACAATCCAAGGCACTAAAAAGTGATGCAAAACTGTGTTTTTGAAATAAAGGATCTCTTTTCTTGAATCGTCCTTGATCGAATAAAAAACGTGATTGCCGTTCGGGTTTCCGATCGCCTCAACTTTTTTATTTCCAATCAGGATATCGATTGACCTCTCCAGTGATTTCTCCAGATTTTCTGGCGTGATGGAGTCAGTGATCGGCACATTAAATTTCTGGCAGTAACCGACGATGTGGCGGGCCTTGGCCAAAATCTCTTCCCACTTAAGGGCGCCAGTCGGCTCATCGAGAAGAATCATCGCCAGAAGCGACGTCGGAGTCACTCGCATATTTTTGCCGACTTCAAGGAAGCATTCAAAAGCGAGTTTCTGCGTTTGAGTTTTTAGATTCTCCAGCTCAATTGGCGGCATATCAATCGGGTTACCGATATTGATGTGCACATTTCCGAACTGGTAAGAAAAAAGTTTTACTAAACCGAAAACCTGTCCGGCGCTCTCTTTTTTCTTTTTCCCACCGTCGAGCTCGCGCGCCAGAGATTTCTGCTCCGGAACGTATTCGTGAACGATAGAAACCGGGATAAATTTAAGCGGCATTCTCTCTTTTTCCGGGATCGCATTGTGGGCTTCCAGAAGCATTTGATAAAGGCCGTATCTTGGCGGCAGAAGTTTTCCAGTTCTCGATCTTCCTCCTTCAAAGAAAAACTCGATCGGGTTGCCTTTTACCAACATATAATGAAGGTAAGCTTCAAGAGTCAGTCGGTAAAGAATATCGTTGGCGAAACTTCTTCTGATGAAAAAGCATCCCGAACGGCGAAACAAAGGTCCGATAGGGAAAATATTCAGGTTGTTTCCACCCGCCACAAATAGCGGCGATTGGTAGCGTTTAAAATAAACATAGTTGATCGCCACATAGTCAGCGTGTGACTGGTGATTGGGGACCAGGACAATGTTGTTTTTCTTAGAGAGGTCTTTTAAGTTATGCCCGTTATCGTTGAAATTGATTCCGTCATAGAGCTGGGAAAGAGAGGCATCGAGGAATTTTTCAAAAGTTCTCAGAAACGGCAGCGAAAGCTCGGCCCTGATTTCCTTTAAATTTTTAATCGCTTTCTCGCGGTCTTCTTCTTTATTACCGATGCGGTCACGAAGTTTCGGGTAATTTAGGACGATCTCTTCCATTTCCTTGAAGTTGTCAAAGAAACTTGGGATGCCGCCAATAAGCCCGCCTAGTTTCGCGAAATTTCCCAGCTTGGAAAAATCCATATTATCTCACTCCGTGAGGTTTTGATTCGCTCATGCCTGAAGCTGTCATCTGGATAAACAGAGTCGCTTCGGCCATGGCCTTAATGTTATCTACACCAATGTAAGTCATTCCCGAACGAAGACCACCCATCAATTCATTGATCACGTGACCAACCGGCCCTTTAGAAGGAATCATTGTTGACTCCCCTTCAGCTGCCATTCCTTGAGGCATGTCTCCACGCCATGAAACCTGAGCGGCCTTTGAGGCCATTCCTCTATATTGTTTCATTCCACCTTTTAACTCACCTGGTGTTTCAAGAGTTCCAGAAACAAGTGAACCCACCATAACTGATGAAGCTCCGGCACAAAGGGCCTTCACAATATCACCTGAATTTTTAAGACCGCCGTCTGCGATGACCGGAATGCCGTGTTTTTCGGCAACACTTACCGCTAGAGCAATAGCTGTTAACTGAGGCACACCATGCCCAGTGATAATTCTGGTTGTGCACATTGAGCCTGGACCGATACCAACTTTTACCGCATCAGCTCCGCGCTCAATCATGCGCTTAACTCCGTCAGCTGTGGCCACATTGCCGGCAATAACATCCACTTTCGGGTGTTTCTTTTTTAAGTAATCAAGCGTCTCAAGCATCATAATAGAGTCGCCGTGAGCGATATCCAGTGTGATGATCTGAACACCGGCGTCTGCCAGCATATCAGCTCTCTTCATCCCTTCCTCTTTAACACCGATTGAAGCGGCGATTGGAGTCTTAAGATTTTTTTCTTTAAGATAGGCCTGGATTTTTTTAACCATCGCCACCTGCTCTTCTTCATTCATAAAACGGTGAAGGGATCCGATCCCGCCCAGGCTTGCCATAGCACAGGCCATTTCCGTTTCAGTGATCGTGTCCATATTCGCGGTGATAACCGGCAGGTCGATTTCAAAATTCTTAGTGATTTTAGTTTTTAAAACTGGATGTTTTCTCGACGAAATTTCTGAATAGCGAGGCACTAATAAAACATCATCAAATGTTAAACCGATTCCTCTATTCAAAATTTCTTTAGGACCAAACATTAGTTCCATGGATTCTCCCGTGTGCAGTGTGTGTGTTCAAAAAAAAAGCGTACATTAGAGAATAAAACTAGGCGCTCGAAGTGGCAAAACTAATTTGTGGCCATACGGGCAAAAAAGATCGGCAGCAGGATATAAAGGATGGTGTCACGCACTAAATAAAAGAGGAAGAAATAGACAAAGGCCTTAGGCCCCTTATTCCAAAGCTTTTCCAGACCCAAATACTGGGCCTTTTTGCTCATGGCGATCATAAAGCGGCTTTTTCCGTAGTGCTTAATGAAAAAACTGATAGATCCGTCGACTTTTTTGTCGAAGGCCAGAAATGCGCCTTTTATTGGCGTATATAAAGTCTGAAAGATATTCATTCCGGGCACCTTATCACAGAAATAATGATAAGAAAAAAAGATTAAAATCTACAATTTTATGACAATTTTCAGGCTTTAGGGCGTTATAAATAGTTAGGACTATGATTAAGAATTTAACAGTCATCAATTTAAAGGCCAATTCTCACGCAAACCCCACCAATGGTGAGGTGTTTGTCCTGAAGACGTGTCAGCGTACCCTAATTATGGGTGTCGGTGAAGCCCCTTTTTTACACTTGAGAGAAAACGCCCTGAAGGAAGATATCATTACCGACATCTTCGAGGGTCAGGACGCCTATGTTTTTTTACTGGAAACGATCTGCGGTCTGCGCTCTGAAGTGGTGGCCGAGTATGAAGTCGTAGGCCAGTTCAAAGATGCTTATCAGGAATTCTTAAGGAGCCCTGAGCGAAACAACCAAGTTATGGCGGTGTTGGAAAAATTGTTCCAGGACAATAAAAAAGTCCGTACAGACCATTTAACTGAGATTGGTCAGCTTACTTATGCTGGTATCGCCAGAAAACTCATCCACACCGCTGTAAACGACGGAGATGTTCTGGTTCTCGGATCCGGGACTCTGGCCGAAGACTTAATTAAACTTTTAAAGAAAAAACACAATGTTTTTATCTCCGCTAGAAATAGCGCACGCGTTCAAGAACTTTCAGAAACCTATGGTCTGGAAAGCCTGCCGTGGGGAGACAATTCAGCGTATACGAAATTCCCGTTCATCGTTAACACAATTGGCGCTGACAACATTCTTTTTGACGAAGTGTTCTTCTCTCAATATTTCTCTGGGACTCTCCCAACTCAAATGAAGCTCTTTATTGATCTTGGATCTCCCTCTGTGATAGAAACTAAGCTCACGGAAAATGATGGAGTCCTTCGTCTGGAAGATATTTTCAGACAAAGCGCCAAGCTCAATATCGAAAAGATGGAAAAAGTTAACCGTGCTAAAAACGCTATTTTAACATTAGCGCAGAAACGCGGAAAACCTACTCTATCCAGCACGCCATTTGATTGGGAGGAGTTACAGATTGCCTACTCATTATAAAATCGGAACCAGAGGTTCACTGCTTGCCCTCACTCAATGCGGACAAGTCAAAGACGAACTAGAGCGCTTAACCGGCGACACGTTCGAGCTGGTGACTATTAAAACTCAAGGTGACATTCAAACATCAAAGCCACTTTGGCAGATGGAAGGAAACAACTTCTTTACCAAATAATTAGACGAAGCGCTTTTAAACGACCAGGTGGATTTAGTTGTCCACTCGTATAAAGACCTGGGTTCAATCAGACCAGAAGGCATCTCGCTGGCAGCAGTGACAAAAAGAACTTTTGCCCACGACATCCTGTTAATTAAAAACGAGACCATTCCGACCATTAAAAACCGCACTGAGTTTATTGTCGGGACTTCTTCACCAAGAAGAATTGTGAACATCGAAAGCAAACTCTCAGAGTTTCTTCCAAAAGGAAAAAACGCGGTCGTAAAAACAAAAATGCTTCGCGGAAACGTCAACACCCGTATTCAAAAACTCCGCGATGGTGAATACGATGCGATCGTCTTAGCACTTCCGGGAATTGAGAGACTGGCGCTGACGCCATCTTCTTATGAGGAATTAAAAAGACTTTTAGACGGAATCAACTTTATGATTCTCCCTCAGTCTGTTTTTCCTTCATCGGCCTCTCAAGGAGCGCTGGCGATCGAAGCAAAAACCAACCGAGCTGACGGCGGGGCACTACTGTCGAAGCTTGCCAAAATTCAGGACGCAAAAACAAAAGAGGAAGTGGCCCGCGAGCGACTTGCCTTTAATGAATACGGAGGCGGATGCCATCTCGCTGTCGGAATCAATGTCAGAAAACTAAGCAGTGCTAAAGGCGATTTTTTCCTGCACAACCATCAGGGTATGCTGGGCGATGAGCAGGTCTCTTATGTGGAGCTTGAAGGCCGAAGCCTTCCCGCTTTCGTAACAGCACCAAGAGTCTTCAACGGACTGCCGGCCAACGATCAATTAATCAGTAAAAAGAATATCCCGGTCACACTTGATCAGGGCCTTCACCTTTATATCACCAGCAAGTACTGCCTGGACGCTTTAAGCGGGACCACTCCTGCCTCTCTTTGGGCCGCGGGAACAAAAACCATGAAAGACCTGGCTGCGCTGGGATTCTGGGTGAACGCAACGGCGGACGCTCTGGGTGATGAGGAAATCGCCAATCTTAGAAAATCGAGGGCGGTCTCATTGATGATCGACAACAATGCGCCTTTAATTGTGCTTTCAAACGATGAAGCAAAAAGCACGCTGACGACGGCCGAAGTGATCGCTTGTTATAAAAGAGAAATCAACAAGGACATCAGCGAGGAGTTTAAGGCCGAAATTTTAAAGACCGAAGTTTTCTACTGGACCAGCTACTTCCAGTACCAGGCCTACATCTACCATTTCCCGGAAATCAAAAACCGCATACACGCCTGTGGTGTGGGGAAAACTTTTGATCTCTTCAAAGACAATGGAATTGAGGTTTTTCCGATGGCCGACTCATCTGAATTTAAATCATGGACTCAATCTTAGGAAATATATATGAGCAACATTCAAACTGAACTTTTTTCAAAATCTAAATCACTTGTTCCCGGAGGAGTTCACTCACCGGTCAGAAGTTTCAAAGGACTTCACACCACTCCCCGTTTTTTCAAAAAAGCTGAAGGCGCCTACATCTATGATGTGGAAGACAAAAAATACGTCGACTTCTGTATGAGTTTTGGCCCGCTCATTCTAGGGCATAGACACCCAAAAGTTGAAAAGGCACTTCACGAAGGATTGGAGCGCGGATGGAGCTACGGCGCTTGCGAACCTTACTCGCTGGAGTTGGCCGAGTTTCTTTTAGGAAAACTTCCCCATGTTGAGCAGCTTCGTTTCGTGAACTCTGGAACTGAGGCGGTTATGACTGCGCTTCGCCTGGCCCGCGGAGTGACTGGGAAAAATAAAATCATTAAATTCAACGGCTGCTACCACGGCCATGTTGATTCGATGCTGATTAAAGCGGGATCAGGACTTGCCGGTGAAGCCGAGGCCTCTTCAGCTGGTGTTCCAGAGGGTGTTGCCCACGATACACTTATTCTTGAACTTGGTGATACAGAGGGATTAAAACAATGTTTCATCGATCACAAAGACCAGATCGCTGCGATTATTATTGAGCCGCTTCCGGCAAACAATGGACTAATGGTTCAGCCAAAAGAATTTTTACAGTTTCTTCGCGATATCACGACAGCCAATAAGGCGTTATTAATTTTCGATGAAGTTATTTCTGGTTTCCGCGTGGCCTTCGGTGGAATGGCGGAAGTGACCGGCATTAGGCCTGACATCGTGACGTTAGGAAAAATCATCGGTGGTGGATTACCTGTAGGGGCCATCGGCGCTTCAAAATTCATCATGGAGCACTTAGCACCAATTGGAAAAGTATACCAGGCCGGAACTCTTTCAGCGAACCCTCTGGCGATGGTCGGCGGTCTTTCAACGCTTAAAGAGATGACTCCCGAGTCTTATAAGAAAATCGAAGAGCAGACTAAAAAAATCACGACACTTCTGTCGAACTGGATGAAGACATATAACAACGGCGAATTCAGCATGTTCCAGATCACATCTTACTCTTCTCTTTTCTGGATTGTTCCAAAAGAGAATGTGACAAAGATCGCCGACATTCCGGCCAACCTGACAGAGAACTTCAACAAACTTTTTGAAGTGCTCTTAAACCGCGGGATTTACCTGGCGCCAAACGCGTATGAGGTCGGGTTCGTAAGTCTTGCTCATGACGATACAGTGGTTGCCGATATCGCCAAGAGACTGGATTACTCACTTTAATGAATATTAAAAACCCATTCAACCATTCATCAAAACTGCTATTTACACTCTCACTTTTGTGGGCGGTAGTGCTTTTGATGATCGGGGCCTGGTGGGTTTACATTATGATTAACTTCGAAAGCTTCCTGAGTCACGCAGACCGCCCGCGCATCACCACGATGCTTGCGTGGGAAGGCGCCAGCTTTATCGTTCTTCTAATGCTGCTTTCAGTTTCTCTGCTAAATCTTTTTTTAAAAGACCAGAGAAAAACCAAGTCGCTGCAGGCCTTTTTTGCGACTCTCACTCACGAACTTAAAACGCCGCTGGCGAGCATCCGTCTTCAAGGTGAAGTGATCAACGAGATCCTGGAATCAAAAAATGACCCGACTTTAAACAAACTCATCGGGCGCCTGATCTCCGACACCGCCAAACTTGAAACACAAATGGACAAGATCCTGCAGCTCTCGCGCATTGAGCGCGGAGGCGACTTAAATCTCACCAGTCTCGCTTTGGTTCCTTTTATTAAAAGGCTCTCAAAGACATGGGTGCCTGAGCATGAGGTCAGCATTGTCGCTCCCCATGAAGACATCAACATCGATGCGGATGAATTCGCGCTTGAATTGATCATGAAAAATTTGTTGGAGAACACTCGCATCCATACCAACAGCAAAAAAATTGAAATTGCGATTATCGCTGACAAGAATAACGTGCGCCTATCCTATATCGACCACGGCGACTTTAAAGGCGACATTGAAAAACTGGGCACACTTTTTTACAAACACAACTCAACCAAAGGCTCTGGCATCGGACTGTACTTAAGCCAGAAGCTCCTGGATAAAATGCACGGCAATCTCTCCATCATCAAGGCCAACCACGGCCTGAAGTTTGATTTAGTTTTCAAAAAAAGCGAGGAAATGAATGCTTAACATCCTCATTGTTGAAGACGAAGAAAATTTAGGAATCACCCTTTCTGAATACCTGAAAGGTCTGGGCCACGAGTGCGCCTGGGCGAAAAATGCCAAAGAGGCCCGCGAGGAGTTCAAAAAATCCACTCCAGGAGTCATCCTGATGGACATCGGTCTGCCTGATGGAAACGGTATTGATCTCGCCCGCGAGTTCAGGAAACTAAGAAAAGACTTTGTGCTTTTATTTCTTTCAGCACTCAATGACCCGGAAACAAAAGTTGAAGGCCTGGAAATCGGCGCTGACGATTATATCACTAAACCATTTGCCCTTAAGGAATTGATCCTGAGGTTAAACCGCATCCTCTCAAGCCAGAGTGAGATAAATAAACTTCCTGAAGAAATCAGTCACGGCCCGCTTAAGATCTGGTTTAAGCGATATGAAGTTCAGGATGCTGAAGGAGCAGTTCTCACTCTTTCACAAAAAGAGTGCGCGATCCTGGAGCTCCTCTACACCAAAAAAAATGAAGCTGTTGACCGCGAAGAAATCATAGAGAAAATATGGGGCGAGGATAAGTTTCCATCTAACCGCACAGTCGACAACTATATCGTGAAGTTGCGCAAGTGGTGCGAGACTGACCCCAAAAAAGCATTAGACATCCAAAGTATAAGAAGTATCGGATATAAATTAATCGTAAATTAGGAAATCATCATGGGATTATTCAACGACCGCTTAAAAACAAATGACGGAAAAACTCAAGTGCCAGTGTGGTTCATGCGCCAGGCGGGACGCTATCACTCTCATTACCAAAACATTAAAAAAGACTCTGATTTCATGACTATGTGTAAGAACCCGGCCATGGCCTGTGAGATTACCATGGGACCGATCAGAGATTTCAATTTTGATGCCGCCATATTATTTTCTGACCTACTTTTTCCGCTTGAGCAAATTGGACTTGGTCTAACCTATGCTCCTGGCCCCATCCTGGAATTTAAACTGGAGACTCCAGCTGACGTGAAAAAATTGAAACTGATCCAGGATTCAAAAAGCTATTATAACTTCCAAAAGGAAGCAACAAAACTTCTGCGCGCTGAGCTTCCTCAGACTAAATCACTTTTAGGATTCGTAGGAGCGCCGTGGACACTTTACACTTACGCAGTGGAAGGTTCACATGCCGGAAACCTGACCAACTCTAAAAAAGGTTTCTATGATGGCAGATGGCAGGGCTTCTGTGAATTCCTCTTACCAGAACTACTAACTGAAATGTCAGTTCAGGTTGAAGGTGGCGCGGATGCTGTTTGTTTATTCGATACCGCTGTCGGTGAATTAACTTTTGTCGACTTCAAAGAATTCATTCTTCCTGTTTTAAGAAAAGAACTTTAATGTCCTGGCCACCGATATCACAGATCACATCCACTTCACCGAAGAAGCCTTGAGAGCTCTTCATGTGGGCCACGGTTTCAATCACATTCACGTCGGCATTAAATACTTTTTCAAAGATGTTGGCAGCGTATCCGGTTACCCCGAAACCCGCCACTTCAAGATGAGCATCATATTTTGCGAAGTGCTCGTTGATTTTTGAAATCAAAATTTTGAAATCCTCGAATGGATTTCCTTTTGAAAGAGTATAAACCTTTAACAATAACTCACCATTCTCACCGATCAGGGCACATTTGGTAGAAGTTGATCCACCATCTACACCTAAGTAACCGCGAATGGTTTCTCCCGCTTTTGGTTCAATGGGAGTAAATTTAGGAATGGCATATTGCGAGCGGAAATCTTCCAGCTCCACCACGTTTGCAACCAGTGGTTCACCAGCGATGTTTTTTAATTCTTCTTTACGTCCACCCAGGATGAAGGCCTTTAATTCTTCCGTTCCTTTATAAGCTTCACCTTGAACTCCACCCATTCCGAAATAACAAGATCCCAGGGCGGCATAGTAAAGTGAGTTCTGAGGCACATAAACTTTCTCGTCAATATTTCCTTCTAAGAGATCATTGAAGCCTCTTTCTTTCCAGATTTCCTGAATCCGGTGCTTCCAGCAGGAAACTAAGAAAGGCAGATAGGTGTTAGGTCCACCTAAAAGAATAATTTCATCCCTCAGGGTGTTCCCGCGAGTAAGAACCGATAGATTCTGGTTCACGATAGCATCGGCCAGAGAACAAAGAATATCTTCTTTCGGGATGGATGATTTAATGAGGTTAACAATATCGGTTTCCGCGAAGACACCACATTTAGCGGCCACATGATGAAGCTTTTCCGGATTGTATTTAATAGCGCTGAGCTGAGAGGGATCCATGCCCACTTTCAACATACATTTATCGATAGTGGCCCCGGTTCCCGATGCACATTTATCGTTCATGTAGGTGAGGGTGCGCTTCTCACCGTTTTCTTTTTCTTTGAAAATAATAACCTTAGCATCCTGGCCACCAAGTTCAATTACACTCATGGCCCGTGGATGAAGTTTCTCCACCGCTGTGGCCACTGCATTTACTTCCTGAACAAACTTGGCCCCCAAACGAGGTGCCAGAGTATTGGCCCCGGAACCCGTCATATATAACGAAACGTTGCCCTGATTAAACTGGGGGAACATTTGAGTCATGGTATCCAGAAGAGTCAGAACACATTGGGCCTGTTTGGTGTGATGGCGTTCATAACTGGAATAAAGGATTTCATGGTTTTGATTTAAAACCGCGACCTTAACTGTAGTGGAACCAACATCAATACCG
>JBEIPI010000106.1:0-9797 GCA_040377165.1 Bacteriovorax sp. | reverse complement strand
CAGGTGTACGTCCCGCGTGTTCGAGAGCTTTTTCACTCTCTTCTTTTCTCTCGAAATTGTTAAATGAAATTTTTGTATAGAAGAAGGCCAGCGTGAACATGAATGGTATGTATACCCACTTCATATCAGTATTGCTTCTTATTGACCAAAACCCCACTCTCACTAGAGCTGGTCGGATTTTGATTAGTGGTTTTTATCTGTTCAACGTCGACATTGGAATTTTTCTGATAGAGATCGATGATCTCTTTTTGTTTGAGAGATTTCTGCGAATTCTTTAATCTCGCTTTCTCTACCATGATGAACGAAGACATATTCTCATCTTCTTTGTGCTCAATCACCGGCGCCTTCGCCTGGTGAACAACTTCCTGCTCATGATATTTTACCTGCGATGTTGAAATGGCCTGAGTGACAAATCTTGGAGCGCTCTCTGGCGCTGGTCCCTCTTCTCCTGATACGGCCTCAGAAGACTCTATTGCTTTTTTGAAAGGAAGAATCTTTGCTCCCTCATCTTTTTGTCTGGCGTGGTCTTCGTGGATGACATCGACTGAATCAGTACCGGTGAAATCGCGGTAAATTTTATGCTCCACTCTCTCATTCACTAAATCCGTAAGAGAAAGAAACTTTCCCCCATTGTGTTTGGTGGCGATATCAGCGATCTCCTCAGGAGTGATGATTCGCAAAAGTTTCATAATGAGTAGGTTTTGTACCGCCATAGTAATAGGCTTATCGGTCTATTCTTTCATAAACTTGAGTCATTTGATCGGCATTGTGCCATTATAACATTTCAGCCAGTTAGGTGAGCATACAAGCATTTTTTAAAAAAATACTAGACATTTACTCCAATAATTTTTATAACTTGGAGACTTATTTCAGTAGATGTTGGGGAGTGGCGCAGTGGTAGCGCAGTAGACTGTTAATCTATTGGTCGTGGGTTCGAGTCCCACCTTCCCAGCCATTTTTTAATCTCGATCCTATTTTTAAAATCCTTTAAATTTTATCCAACAAGACTCGTGAATTTCGTTAACATTTATTAATGAAAATTATCTTATTTTTTATGACTCTTTTGTTTTGCTCTAATGCTTATTCGGCGGTCGATTATAAGAAAATTTTTAATGACCGTGATGGCTGTTTTATCATCACCGACTTATCCTCCGGGAAAGTGATAAGTGAATACAACTCCGCTCGCTGTAAAAAACGTTTCTCGCCTTATTCGACATTCAAACTAACTGCGGCCCTTATGGCCTTTGAAAAGAATGTATTCAAAGACGAAAATCATATCGTGAAATGGGATGGCGTAAGAAGAGACCGGGTAGAAATCAACCAAGACCTCACTCCACTGACATTTATGGGCCTCTCTGCAAAGTGGGTTACTGAATGGATCATGCCTCAAATTGGAAAAAAAGCGATTAAGTCATTTCTACATTCATTCCACTATGGCAACGAAGACATTTCCGGTGGACTAAAAAATTTCTGGGTTTCATCGAGCTTGAAAATTTCGGCCCATGAGCAAGTCGCCTTCATCACCAATTTTTGGAATGGAAAACTAGGTCTTTCTGATCGTACAACAGAGCTTGCTAAAAAAACGATCTTCGTTAAGAAATTAGGAAAAAACACAGAGCTTTATGGCAAAACAGGAACCGGGTGCCTGACCAAAGGATGCATGAGCAAAGCTGGTAAGATGCTGGGGTGGTTTGTCGGTGTCGTAAAAAGTGATTCAAAAATTTACGCATTCGCCGGCAATGCAGCTGACTTAAGAGCGCAAGGACCTCCCGGAGGGGCCAGAATGAGAGAGGCGACCATCGAAATAGTAAGACAAATGGGGCTAATCACTGAGTGATTTCTATCACTTAATTTTTTCGCCCTTCTGCTTGCTTTCTATTAGAAATATCAATAAGATCGGCCATAAACTCCGCAGTGTAGGCCCCCAATGAAAGAACAATTATTTTCTAGAGATTTCCACAAAAAACTACAAAAGAATGTGGAGAGAAGCTATCTCGATTTTATCGAAGATCTTCGCATCGATTTCCAAAAGGGCTTCGATACCGATATCGTCGATCCGGATTTCTTAGATCAGCTCAATGACATCGTTCACGATGAAACCTTTGATAAATACTCGCCATTAAAATTCTACTGGTTGAATCTGGTTGATAATTTAATTTATGTTATCCAGCTTCATGAAGAGCTATTAATCGAAGAGGATGTTGACTCTGATGAGCTAACTGATCTTGAAAACGAGCTCTTCAACTTCTGGAATGACTCTGAACTTTCCGAGAGTTTCTTAAACTTCCTGAACGACGGGTCTCCTGTCATCGAAGTTTCAACTAACCTGATTCCTCTTTTGGAAAATCAGATTGTTTCTTTCTACGTTGTCCACCTGAGCCTTTATCGCCAGGAGTTCGACGACGCTCTTATCTACCAAGTCGTCCCAGAGCTTGGTGACTCTGAGAAGAAGATCTATGTCGGTGACATGCACCTTCCGGTAAGCCTGAAGAAAACTCCGGAAACTTACCCTTCTCTTCCACTTCTTTCAGTCTCACTTGAGGAGAAGAAGATCGCGATTGAAGTAAATGACAAAAAAACAGAGCTGACATTTGAAAAGCCTGTCACTCCGATCACTCTTGAAGAGCATAGCCTCTTCCTGCTCGCTCATTGCGATGAAGGCGAAAAAAGGCTGGATGAATTCAAGAAAAACATCCTGAAGGCCTTAGGGAATATTAAAAAGGCCGCCCCTCACCTTTACAACACTTTTAAAAGTTTCACTCACACGATTGTGCCAGTGAACGAAAAAGGAATTGTAAGTTATTCAATGCAATCACTGCCTGGGTATTCATGCATTAATATGTTCGACCGCGACTCTCTCGACTTGATGGATGATCTTTTACATGAAAACGGTCACCACTACTTGAACACTTATTTAAATCACCTCGACTTAATCAACGAAGACGACGATAAAGTTTATTACTCTCCATGGAGAAAGGCGCTAAGACCCATCAGAGGGATTTACCATGCGACTTTCACCTTCTTCTGGGCGATGGAGCTGTATGCATGCCTAAACGAGGCAAGTGAGAAGAAGATTTTGAATTTCAGCAAAGATGAAAAAATCAAAATCAAGACACGCTTTCTTGAAGAATATTACATGCTCAACTACTGCCGTCCGGACTTTACTCACGCTTTCAAGAATAAACGCGTGAATAAGGATGGCTTAACTCTGATCAACTCGACTTATGAGCGCATCGATGCTTATAAAAAGACTGTTGATACGGTTTTAAATGAATTGGAAGGATTGGATGTTGAAGCTTACGGCAAGATCTCAGCTCTAAAAAAAGAGTTAACTGAGACGAGAGGCCACTACAAGTTGGTTTAAGCGCGATTGCATATCATTAGCAGGCATCATGTCTCCTCTTTTAGAAGCGACATCGATGCCTTTTTTATAGACTTGCATGGCCCTTTCTAGATTGCCTGAAGCCTCAAGGCTTTTTCCCAAAAGCAGGTATGCGGCAGAGTATTTCTCATCTAAAACCACTACGCGCTCAAGATTTGTGACAGCTTCCTTAAAATTCTCGCGGTAAAAAGCGATGTCGCCCATTCCATACAAGGCCACAGTATCGTCTGGGTCGATTTCTAAAACCTGTTTAAACATTCCTTCACGGCGAAGAATGTCCGCCTCTTTTTTCTTTTTCTCTTCTTCCAGGGCCTTTTTAAGTTTGGCCTCTTCACCGAAATATGAAAATGATTTCACAGTTGCCAGACCTTTTTCCGCCTCGGCTTCCTCTATTTTTCCCATCTTCATGAGAAAGAGAGATTTGTTAGTATGGGCCATTACTGATGAGCTCTTCACTGTTAAGAGCTTATCCATCCATTCGATGGCCTCTTCATAACGCTCTTTTCTTCCAAGGATTACGCCTATTGATTCATAGGCATCTGAATGTTCAGGATTAAAAAGAATCGCCTGCTTCATGAAATCCATTGCTGAATCCACATGGGTCTTTTGAAACTCTTCCACTCCCAGATGATAGAGTTCATCCGCTAGTGCGACCCTGCTTTGATTTTTATAATAAGGAAGATAATGAACAATTGCTTCGTAATTTTGCCCGGAGACATTAATGACAACGCTCTTGCCTTCAACTCTGAAATCTCTAAAGAGTGAAACCTGCAGCAGGTTATCTTTTTGGTAATTGATTTCCCCGGCCTTTTTATCGTCGATAAAAAACTCTTTTTTTGGCAACAAAGTGTTGCCACTTAAAACCAAGAGGGTCGGGTAATAAGCGGCCCCGCGGTTGTTTTCAATCTTCGCGACAGTTTCCTGTCCGAGAAAGCAGCCTTTTTTATAAGAGATCCCTATCTCATTTAGAAACGAATCGTTAACGAAGTTGCTTTCATCTACATCCTGCTTCCACTTTGGATAACCATTTAAAAAACGCACTTCCTCCAATTCGTCCTGATTAGCATACGGCACTCCGGAAAACTCATTAGTTCCCAGGGCCGCATTCATCCCATAAAACATAAAAGTGAAAAGATGTGGGTGCGAATTAGTTAGAAAGTAGTTTAGATGAATGAAGACCTTCTCATTGAGCGCGGTCAATTCCACATCATCCATGATAATAAATTTATTAAAGTCGCTGAGGATATTCTCAACCTGATCTTTCGAGCAAAGAATGAGAAGTTTGTCCTCCAGCTTTGCGATTGTAAAGAATGACTGCACTTTCCCCGTACGGTTAAGCCTGGCCGTTGCCTGCCCCTCGCCAATCTTTAAAAGCTCCAGGTCATTGGTCACCTGTCCCTGAAAAAAATGCTCACGATCGGCCCCGGTCACTTGAATGAGGGCATGATCAACAAGCTCTACTTGAGAGGATTGGAAACGGATGGAAGAAAGTTTTGTACTCATCGGGGGTTATTAGACTGAGAACGATTCACCACAACCGCAAGTGTTCGTTGCGTTCGGGTTATTGAAAACAAAACCTTTGCCGTTTAAGCCGTCTTTGAAATCGAGCTCAACACCCTTCAAATAGATCGAAGACTTTGGATCGATAAGAATTTTGATATCGCCGAAATCCAAAATATTGTCTTTCTCTTTTTTCTCAGAAAACTCAATCTTGTACGAAAGACCAGAACAACCGCCGCCGGTAACACCCAAACGTAGACCAGTATCTAGTCCTTTCTTCTCGTTTTGGTAGATCTCGCGAATATGGTGAAGTGCTTTTTCTGTGACTGTTACAATTTGATCCATAAAAACCTCAGGCAAAACCTTTTTCTCGGGTACTTTTCCCTGTTTAATTACCATATTATATCACAAATCCCTAAGAATGTTTTTCCCCTTATTTTGTGATTTCGCCCTCATGCGATATCATTTAGTTAGAGAGGGGAATATATGGCAATTGTTCTTATAATCAAGACAGAAGACGAGCAAATTACTGAATTACCGATAACGTCCAAGACAACTATCGGCAGATCGAGTGCAAGTGACTTGAAAGTATCCGATGGTAAAATGTCCGGTGTACACTGCGCATTTGAGCTCACTCCCCGCGGGGAGCTTTTATTTACCGATCTGGAATCCACCAATGGTTCCTATATAAACAATAGTAAAGTCCATAAAAGTCTGATGAGGCTCAATGACATCGTTCGCGTGGGCAACACACTTATTAAAGTCGATGAGAGAAAACTCACTACGCCAGAGAGGCTTCAGCTTGGCTCATCCAATCTAAGCGGGAAAAAAGACCAGAAGACACTTCCAAACCTTGACCACCTTAAGCTGCCTCCGAACAGGCCGGAAGAGGCCAAAAAGAAAACTGTCGCTTTAAATAAGAGCATTAAAGAAAAGGCCCGCCCCGACAGTACCACCTGGGAAAAGTTGGAGGACACTGTCCTGGACCAGGAAGAAAGCACAGGGCACACCCGCTTTCTCAAGCTTGATAAAGATAAAGGGAAAAAGAAGTAACTATATTTCTGGCACCCAGATCGGCTCTTCGATTTTTTCCGTTGAATTTATGTAACGTGAGAGAATAAAAAAATAGTCTGAAAGACGATTTATGTAGACCATCGCCTTATCCGGAATTTCCCCCGGGTGAGTTTCCTCAAAATCCACCATTTGCCTCTCAACTCTTCTGCATACAGTACGGCACACATGAAAGGCCGCGGCTGCCGGATGACCTCCAGGCAAAATAAAGTGCTTCAGCGGAATGAGCTGTGAATCCATTTGATCAATATCTTTTTCCAGAAGGGCAATTGAGCTGTCCTGGATTTGCGGAAGCTTAAAATTTCCTCTCTGCTCTTTTTCACAGGCAAGGTTGCTGCCGAGATCAAAAAGTGAAGATTGGATTTGAAGAAGAAGGCCCGTATCAAAATCACTGTCCAAAAAGGACATGGCAAAACCAATGTGAGAATTAAGCTCATCTACCTCGCCATACAAATGAATGCGGGGGTCACTTTTTTTAATACGTGTCCCCCCCACTAAACCGGTCGTTCCCTTGTCGCCTGTGCGAGTGTAAACGGATGCTTTTTTCATTACATGTTCCTGCGGTATTTACCACCAACTTCGTAAAGTAGGTTAGTAATCTGGCCAAGACTGGCGTAGTTAACAGTCGTCAGAAGTTCTTCAAATACGTTTCCATCTGAGAGAGCAACTTCCTTCAAACGTTTAAGCGCATCCGCTGATTTAGCTTTATTGTTTTCTTTAAATTTATTCAGGCGGTTGATCTGATCCATTTTCTCATCATCTGTACAGCGAGAGATTTCGATTTCTTTTGCCATCTGCTCTTTAATGTTTGGAGCGATGTAAGTGTTAACACCGATAATCGGGAACTCTCCCGTATCCTTTAAAGTTTCATAATAAAGAGACTCTTCCTGGATTTTTGATCTTTGGTACATTGATTCCATTGCACCAAGAACACCACCTTTATCAGAAATATTTTCAAATTCTCTTAAAACCTGCTCTTCAACGATCGCGGCCAATTCCTCAACGATATAAGCGCCGTGAACCGGGTTGTCCGTTTTATTCATTCCGAACTCGCGGTTGATGATCATCTGGATGGCCATCGCTCTCCTTACCGACTCCTCGGTTGGAGTTGTAATCGCTTCATCGTAAGCATTGGTGTGAAGTGAGTTACAGTTATCAGAAAGTGCCAGGAAAGCCTGAAGTGTTGTTCTAATATCGTTAAAGTCAATTTCCTGAGCGTGCAGAGAACGTCCTGAAGTCTGAACGTGGTATTTAAACTGCTGGGACTTCTCGTTCGCGCCGTATTTGTCTCTTAGAGTAACGGCCCAGATTTTACGGGCCACTCGTCCCATAACTGTGTATTCAGGGTCCAATCCATTTGAGAAGAAATATGAAAGGTTTCCTGAGAACTCATCGATCTTCATTCCACGCGACAAGTAGTACTCAACAAACGTAAATCCATTTGAAAGAGTGAAGGCCATTTGAGAAATAGGGTTAGCACCTGCTTCAGCAATATGGTAACCAGAAATTGAAACTGAATAATAGTTCTTAATGGCATTTTTGCAGAAGTATTCCTGAATATCTCCCATCATTTTAAGAGCGAACTCCAAAGAGAAGATACAAGTGTTCTGGGCCTGGTCTTCTTTTAAGATATCTGCCTGAACTGTCCCGCGAACTTGCCTCATAACTTCGACACGTTTTTGCTCATTCCAAAAGTCGTCACCCTTGAGCGCTTGTTTCATTGCCGTGTTCATAAACAGGGCAAGAATGATCGGCGCTGGACCGTTGATCGTCATCGACACTGATGTTGCCGGATCAATCAGGCTAAAGCCCTTATATAAATCTTGCATATCATCCAACGTTGCAATCGATACTCCGGCCTCTCCAATTTTCCCAAAAATATCCGGGCGTGTATCCGGGTCTTCTCCATAGAGAGTTACTGAATCAAACGCTGTTGAGAGGCGTTTTGCATTGTCATCTTTCGAGAGATAGTGAAAACGCGTGTTCGTTCTAAGCGGTCCGCCCTCTCCGGCAAACATTCTTTTTGGATCCTCATCAGCGCGCTTAAACGGGAAAATCCCGGCGGCAAATGGGAAATGACCTGGAAGGTTTGAGTTTTTAATAAAGCGGTATTTATCCACAACTGAATTAAACGTTGGGTACGCGACTTTGGAGATATCATTGCCAGAAAGAGACTTGTATTTTGTTTTAACTTTAATTTCTTTTCCGCGGACGAAATAAGAATAAGTTCCAGATTCGTACTGAGCGATAGTTTCATCAAGAACTTTTAGCTCCGCAAACGCAACATCAGGGATCGAAGCTTTGACTTCCTTAAGTTTGGCATCGATATCCTTGTGACCGTTAAGCAGCTTTGAAGCAATTGTAAGTGCTTCATAGTCTTTTAATTTTTCAGCGGTCTCTAAAGCTTCGCGGTTATATGTGCGAACAGTGCCTGCGATATCGCGCAGGTAAAGAGACCTTTCTGGAGCGATAATTCTCTTTTTTTCAGTAGGAGCTTTATCACGCTTCATTGAATCCAGGTTTTCCGCTTTTACGTTAAGCGATTTAACAATATCGTAAAAAAGGGCGTTCACCCCTACATCGTTAAACTGTGAGGCCATTGTTCCATAGATCGGCAGTTCATGGTCTTCGCGTGCTCCAGGATGTCCTGCGAACTCCTGATGGTTTCTTCTGTACTGTTTTCTGATATCTCTCAATGCATCTTCTGAGCGAGGCTTTTCAAACTTATTTAGAACAATGAATGTCGCCGCCTCAAGCATTTCGATTTTTTCCAGCTGAGTGGCCGCTCCATATTCCGGCGTCATTACATAAATGCACTTGTCAGCGACTTTTGTGATTTCATCCGAAGCCTGACCGATACCTGAAGTCTCAACTAAAATTAAATCAAACGGCTGTGACTTTAAAAAAGACACTACATTTTTAATTTGTGGAGAAAGCTCTGTATTTGAATCTCTGGTTGCCAGCGAGCGGATATAAAAATTGCTAAAAGATGCACTTCCCAGGCGAATACGATCTCCTAAAAGCGCTCCTGAAGTTTTCTTTTTTGTCGGGTCAACTGAGATAAGCGCGATCTTGCACTCTGGAGAATGTCGGTAGAAACGAAGCAGAAGTTCATCGATAAGTGACGACTTCCCGGCCCCCCCTGTTCCTGTGATCCCCAGAACTGGAACTTTCCCTTCCGTGAATTTAACCGGAAGCTCACCATTGTCTTCAATGGCAGTGATTACTTTAGAAATCTCTCGTTTTTCAAGTTTAGCAAGATTGAACTTCGAGAAGTCCACTCCTTCTAGTGTAGAAGTGTTGGCCCTTTCGATCATGTCATCGATGATTCCATTTAGACCAATTTCCATCCCGTCCTGTGGCGAATAGATACGGGTGATCCCGCGCGAGTGAAGAAGTTTGATTTCTGAAGGCGTGATAACTCCACCACCACCACCGAAAATTTTAACGTTTTTAGCGCCGGCCGCATCCAGAAGTTCCCTAATGTAGGTAAAATACTCTACGTGTCCACCCTGGTAAGAGCTTAAGGCCACGGCCTGAACATCTTCCTGAAGGGCTGCATCGACAACTTCTTGCGCTGAGCGGTTATGCCCTAAATGAATGACCTCTACCCCTTTGGATTGAAGCATTCTTCGCATAATGTTGACCGATACGTCATGGCCGTCAAAAAGGCTGGCGGCAGTTACAAATCTAAGTTTTTTCATATTCTCACTCTAACTCTAGCTAATCTAATAGCGAAAGGGCCCGAAATGGGTTATAATATGGGGATATTTATTAACACAAATTACTTGATTTGGGTTTGCTATGAGCACCGAAAATACAGCAAATAAAGAGAATAACGGTT
>JBEIPI010000141.1:0-6712 GCA_040377165.1 Bacteriovorax sp. | reverse complement strand
TATTAACTTCTATTTTAGAGGACTCATTCTGAACATAGGCCTCTACGACTTCAAAATTTCCAACAGACGGATCAAATGGTATTTTAAAGATACTTAGATGCTCCTTTGCCTCCTCCTTCAATACCTTGATTGTAAAAAAACCACTTTCTGATGTTGAACCATCCTGATTAATGACTATGTCGCCATGAGACTGGTGCATGACATAGCTAAAGTCATTGATTCTCGCGGCCCTGGAGAAGGCCGGTTGGTTGGAAAAGATAAGAAGTAGTATGATTGGAATAATTTTCTTCATAAACATATATCGGATAATGTTTACAAATATTCATAGAGGAATAGATTGAATCTAAAAAAAAGTTCTTTAGAACAGTTCAAGTCTGAGTTTAGCACTCAAGAACTCATCCCTGGACTTCGCCTGGATTTCCAGCTCTGAAAAGAATTTTAGGTACTTCATAACTTCTGAGCGCGGCCATTTCTCGCTGACAACCAAAATACTCTGATCATACTTAGAAAGTTTCGCCTTATCCCGCAGCTCTTCCGGAAAAAGCACTTTCGAGAGATGGCCTTGCATAAAAGCAAACAGAGCGCGGAACCACTCATAGTCCTGGTCGTCTTTTTTCAAGACTTCAGAAAAAAACTTCTTCGGGCTCTCATTGAAAACTTCAATCAACTCAAAAAAATCCCAGCGTTCTTTTTTGACCAAAGAGCGAAGCTCTTCTCCGTTGATTTTTCCATCAGGAAAATTCATCTTGATAGTATCAATGACCCAGAAGAATGACTCGAAATTATGCTCCAGGTGATCGAGGACAAAACGGCTGATATCGGCCGGAAGATTAATCTCGCGCGCTTTCTGGCAAAACTGCCACAGCTTTGCTCCTTCCCAGAAACGCGGCTCTTCCACCTCAAACGCCTGAACACCTTCGCGTTTGGCGAAGTCAGTGAACGTCTTACCGCTCTTAGTGAAAAAGATCACCATAAAGCGCTCGCTCCAGTCAATTCCCGACTCTGTCAGAAGACTCAGGTTGGCCGCTGGAATGTTTTCTCCATTGATGACCTGGATATGATCAGTCGATGAGAAAAAAGATAAATTGATAAAATGCTCTTCGATAAAATCCCGGGTGATTTCAACTCCCGAATAAAGAGCAAGTGGAATATCTTTTTTTGGAAGTCTCTCCAAAAGAATCCTCTCCATGAATGGATCGGTGACCAAAAAGGCGTAAAGCCCTGGCTTTTTTGGATCAATAGTCTGAGGATGCTTTGGTAAAAAATCCCAGGGTAATAACTTAGAAAGCATTGAGAACGACCTGCTTAAAGGTTTGAGCTGCACTCAGGGCCGTGTCCTGCACACTTTTCTCAAAGATCCCTTTGTTTTTTACAAAGTTCGTTTTACCTACCGAATTCGGAGTTGTGGTTTCCCCCACCGCCCTTGAGAATGAACCTGCCAGTTTAATCGTATCCATTAAAACCACTTTTGGATTGGCCTTCATGAATTGCCCCAAGTCTGTCGTTAAAAGCTGAAGCTCTTCTCTAGATGGTCTCTTAATTAAAATGATTTTTAATTCAAATTCGTACTGTGTTTTTACCGGATAATAAAAAGGACTTCTCGATCCGAGAGAGCTCTTTACTGTGTTTTCGGTGAAGAGTTCCTGAGTCGTTTTTACAACTTCATTGTAGTGATCGCGGGACTCAATGATCCCGATTAAAACGGCATCGGCCGCTTCATTATCGCCGCTCAAAACCCTAAGTCCGGAATAATCATTGAGAGCAAAAGTAATTTCTCTGGTCATTGGTGCAGCGAGTTCTGGGATGACTGAGCGGTTAATGAACATTGGCACCGCAACAGAACGGATGTCGTAACCGATTAAAGGGTTGTTATTTGTATTGAAGTGGTACCCGGCACAAGATGTCAGCGCCAGAAGCAGAAATATAATAGAAAAAAATCGCACTCTCATGGCGTTAGTGTACTCTAAAAGCTATGATGCTTGAATCTTTTTTATGCTAAAAAAACTCGCGCAATTTATTGATTTTGATAATCCGACTCCTCGCTCTCAGAGAGGGGAATCGAGTAAATCCGCTCAAATCTCGGATGGTTTTGATTTCCTGAGCTTGATTAAGGCATGGAAAGAAATCGCCGGCGACAAGCTCTCAGAACACACCATTCCACTCAAAAACCAGAACGGAACACTGATCGTTCTCTCGAATCATTCGGCATTCGCCAATGAATTAAGTTTTATGGAACTTCCGCTCAAAAAGAAAATCTTCAGTAAATTTCCATCGCTGGAAAAATCTATTTTGAGTATTAAGTTCATCGTCGACAGCACTCACTTTGACCGCCAGTACTCGCAGTTTGCCGCTCCTGCAGAAAAACAGAAAAAGCAAAGTGAGAATCTTCTTCATCCCTACTCTCCGGAATACAGAAGACTGAAAAAAGAGGCAGAAGAGTTATTCGGGGAAATGGAAGACAAGGAAATCCGCGAGAAAATGATCTCGCTTTATATACAATCAGGTAATTTTAAGCCCGGTTAACTTCAATTGTTTTTTGATTTCTTCCACCTTGATTCCTTCGCGGATAATCTCAAAATGATTTCCTCTAAAAAAAACAATCGTTGATGATCGTCCCGACAAATTATGCGTGCTTTCTCCGTAAAAAGCAGCATCGGGCGCGTGCGTTTTCTGAAAGGCCAGAGCTTCATCATAATTTACGATGGGCGGCTCACCTGTGATATTCAGACTGGTCGTAAAAAAAGGCCCGTTTAAATCCAATCCAATTGGTTTTAACAATTCCCACTCAAGACAGCGAAGCGAGACAAGATCGCTTTTTCCCGTTACCCATGAAGGAATAGAGATTTTTGCAATCTTTCTTGGCACGGCCAGTGTGGACTCCAGTTTGAAATAATTGCGTAGCCATGAGACGTCCATGAAGTCAGGAAAATTAAAACTTGTATAAAGCGTTTTTACGTCGGTGAACATAACCGAAAGCGGTTTGTCTTCAGTCGTTTTTTTGATGGCCGCGATTTTTTTATAGGCTTCTTCTGAGTAAATACTCGCACCAATTCCCCATACTGTGTCGGTAGGATAAATGACGATGCTCTCGTTGGTTAATTTCATAATTACACCGGCAATGGCTTATTTAGAATTTCTTTGAAGTAAAAAAAGACTGCGACAATAATAAGCATGATAATCACTAAAATAAAGAACAGATAATTGTCATTGCGTTTTTTCAGGGGCTCGACATGACTGTCTCTGTCTTTATGGGCCAGCTCGCGGTTCGGGTCTCTTTGGGCCGGACCAGACTTAGCGCTACTTTTTGTTTTTCTATCATGCAAAAGCTTTCTTTCTTCTTGCGGCGGTCGCTCTTTTTTCAAAAGAATCGGTGTTGGATGAATCTTAGGATTGACCTCGTGGTGCTCTTCAACTGGAGGGACAATAGGCTCCTGCTTTGGCACATCCAGGGTCAGAGAGAATTGCAGATCCTCTCCCTCATCTTCAAAGACCGCGTCTCTTTGTCCCTGATCAAGGGCGACGGTACGGGTGTACTGCTGCTCCAGGTTCACTTTTCCCTTCTCGACTTTGGTAGATGTTTTATCTGAGAACCCCATATCTGGAAAGGCTAAATCATCTTCATCCGGAAAAACTGCTTCATCATCAGTCTGAGTATTTTTAAAACCAGCACTCTTAACAGGCTCAGCCTTTGGTGTTGTGTACGGCATAGACTGTGAAGGAGAAGACATCTGCACTTGGACGCCACCGGAATCCTTAAACGAATCATTCACAGAGGCCGAAACCATCGCCATATCAGGGAATTCAAGATCAGAATCATCAGGAAGTTTTATTCCCTCATCTTTTGCAAGAGCAGGAATCTTATGGACGACAGTGAGGTCCGGAAATTCTAAATCCTCAGCGGCAGGAGTAACCCCAGCGCCTGGTGTGCTTTTTAGGATTTGTGTTTTATTGGCCGGTGCTGTGTTGATTGAAGTGGTCTTGTCCGGGTTGTCTCTCTTTGCCAAAACACTTTTGGATTCAGAGATCGGATTGTAGCTTTGAGGGACGTCGCCGTAGAGGTATTTCTCAACCAGGTCTTTTTCTTTTAAAGCAAACCAGTATCCGTTACCGCTGGCCACTTCATCCATCATCCCCAGAGCGCCCTTCTGGATAAACTCCAATAGCTTCTGCTTGGCCACCGGGCCAAGAATCTGGTTTTGAGATGTTCTAATTAGCCAGTTTCTTTCCATTAAAAGAAGAATCCCATTAAGCCTTTCAAGTCCTCATCATTGAAACGAAGCCCGGCCTGAATGGTCGCACTACGCTCTTTTCTCGTCAGGTCGTTTCCTGAGAAACGTCCGTATAAAACGTTCCATAACTGAAGCTCAGTGATGAAACGAATGTTAGCACCTTTGTCTTTCTCGTAATCAAATGCTTCAAGTGAAAACTTCGTCCCAAGATTCTGCAGATAATAATCCATCGCCAGACCTCCGGTTGATTCGATCAAACCACCGCGGAATCCGAAATCCTGCACGCGTCTTCCGATCTGGACATTGAATCTAAAAGTGTCGAGGTCGCGCTCTTTTTTATTAGTAGTCGTAGTAGTCCCATTAGTCGTCGTCTCAGTAATTGTTTCAGTGTTTGGCCCAATCTCTGAAGTGGTTAGACCTAAATGATAAAAACGCTCAGGAGAAGGGAAAATTCTAAGGGCAACTTCACTCTCTGCTCCACCATCAGTGTTGGCACCCGTGAAGACTGAAAGCTCAGTTCTAATAGCATCGGCCTTTCCGACAATCTTCTGCACGCTTGATAATGTGTCTTTAACCTGGTCTGCGATCTCATCTTCAACCAGGAGTTTCCCCATCGTCCCTTTTCCGCGCTTAACATCAGCAACGATAGCGTTTAAGTCTGAAGTGATCTTTTTAGTGTTGGCCAGAACCTCTTTGATATCTGCCATCGCGCTGTCTGGATTGGTTTTATCCACCTGATAGGCCAGCTCGTATGAAAAGCTCTCAAGATTTTCAACTAGTGCATTTAATTTCTCTTCGTTTCCTGTCATGACTCTCTTTAGAGATTCTGTCGCGGCCTTTGTGTTCTCAACCAAAGTCGAGACATCGGCAAGGATCTTCTTCACTGGAGAAACCTGTCCTTCCGGAGCAATCGAATCCTTCAGTGATTTAACAATGACTTTCACATCGGTTAAAACTTCTGAAGCATCTTTCACCAGGGTTTCAATCCCTGCCGCTTCTTCAGAGTCAATGAAATCAAATTTCGCCAGGACTTCAGGTGAATCCCCTACGTAGATCTCGATATACTTGTCACCCAAAAATCCCACCGACTTAATTCTCAGTTTAGAATTTTTTGTCACCTGGATTTGTTTCAGGATCTCGAAAGTAATAAGCGCCGTGTTTCCTTGAAGCTCAATCGCCGTGATTCTCCCCGCTGAAATCCCCGCAACCTTGATAGGTGTTTTAGGAAAAATCCCGGAAGCATCTTTTACAATTGTTCTGTAAGTGACATATTGACCGAACCCGGATTGATTCGATGTAATCTTGAACGACATAAAAACTATGGCGGCAAGCGTGGCGATGGCTAGAAGCCCAACTTTAAATTCATTCATTTAATACCTTTTTATTTAGAGCTTCAAAAATTCCTGCACCAATTCTTTCTTGGAATTTTTAAACTCAGCTACTGGTAAATACTCAATAATCTTACCACGGTCCAAAAATGCGACATAGTCGGAAATTTCTAACGTCGCTTTCACATCGTGGGAAATAATAACCGATGTCATCTCTCGGTCTTCGTGATTTTTGGCCGTATCAACGATCAGGTTGTTAACCATTTTTGTAGTGATAGGATCAAGGCCGGTAGTCGGCTCATCATAAAGCATGATGTGGGGTGAAAGTGCCAGCGCACGAGCAAGGCCTACCCTTTTTCTCATCCCACCCGAAAGTTCAGATGGAAGTCGATTAAAAGACTCTTCTTTAATCCCTACCGAGATTAAAAGCTCTTTCACTCTGTCGTGGATTTCTTTGGGAGTCATTTTAGTAAATTCTTTTAGCGGAAAACCTACGTTCTCTTCAGCGGTAAAAGAATCAAACAAGGCCGCGTACTGAAAAAGCATTCCGTAGTTTCTTCTGAACTCACGGAGTTCTACTTTATCCAGCTTGGATAAATCCTGCCCCAGAACTTCTACCGAACCCTTGGTCGGGTTCATGATTCCGAGAATATGTTTTAAAAGAGTTGATTTTCCCGCTCCGGAAAACCCAAGGATGGTCGTGATTTTATTTCTTTCAATATCAAAGCTCAGGTCATTTAAAACCGTTTGCTCACCAAAGATTTTAGTGACGCCTTTAATAGAGATGGCCGGGTTATCAAATGTTAACATTCATTCACCTACAGGATTTTCACAAGGAATGTTGTTAAAAAATAATCCAGAACCAGAACTGAAACCATTCCCCAGATAACAGCGAGGTTAGTTCCACGCCCCACTCCCACCGCACCTTTTTCAACCTGAAAGCCGAAATATGTTCCGATAGTCGCGATCACAAATCCAAAAAAAGTCGCTTTGATTACACCCTGAGCGATGTCTTCCACCACCATGAACTCAGAAAGTTTGGAAAAAAACATAGCTTCATCAATCATGAGTGTCGTTGTTCCAATCAAATAAGCGCCGAGGTTTCCGATGAATAAAAAAACAATCGAGAGCATTGGTACAGCGATCGTCGCTGCC
>JBEIPI010000185.1:0-2346 GCA_040377165.1 Bacteriovorax sp. | reverse complement strand
GCTTTAACTCATTTCCTTTAAGCTCTCCTTCTCTTTTAATGATTTCTTCGGCCAGTTTTTTAGAACTCACAGAATGAATCGCCCAAAGATTGGGAGTTTTTAAGAGGTCTTTAACTTTGTTTGTTTGAAGATTGCCGATGAAATGCCAACGAACCTGAGCAAGTCCACGACTTTGAAAGCTTAGTGCTTTTTCTTCTAAGTCCTGCACACGGTTTTCACCAAAATCCAATTGCCCGCACTCGTAAGCGAGAACGACATCATCAACCGGTGAATATTTAGAGACAGCAATGAGAGTAGTAGAACCAAGCTCCGCTTTAAGTGAGCGAAGCTTTTGGTCTATATCAGTTTTGATCATTCTTCTTTTTGAATTTAAACTTCGCTTCAACTTCAACGTCGTAGCGGTCTAAGATATCTGTGGCGATTTTTGAAGCATCAACTTTCGAGAGATAATTCCTGATCTCTTCTCTAATGCCATTTGTGAAATCCTCTTTTGCGCCTTTAGCGTTTTGAACCAGGCCTGAGAGAATTTCTTTCGGCAGTGGAAGATCCTCAAGGATTTTCTTTACCGATTCTTCTGTCATGAAAGCAGCACCGACACCGACAGAGACCACTTTTTTAATGATTCCTTCGATTGGAGAGCCTTTATTGTCTTTTTCGCTCACAGGATACCTCTATTTTCTATTTTGATTTAGCACGCTTGAAAAACGACTGCATCATCACCGGAAGATTTTTCTCTGTTAATGCAGAAAGAATGGCGTTTGGCGCGAACATCTTGAAATCAACTTCAAGGCTGTAAGTCACTTCAGTCTTCCCGTTCCCTAAATCTTTTAACGTCCAGTTCCCGTCATTTTTTTTGAAAAGATCACCTGATTCCAGAACCCATGAAACTTTATTTGGACGACTCTGAGTGGTCGCAAGAACATACTTAAAGCTCTTAATCATGTTCACTGAGTATTCCACTTTTGCTGTCGTTTCATTTTGACTTAAAACTTTAGTCGAGCTTACGCCATCAACGAACTCCGGGTATCTCGCGTAATCAACAATGACGTCGTATAGCTTGTTGATATCTACATCTACGACTTCTGTCCTGCTTGCTGTTGCCATAACATTTTCTCCATAAAATATTAGTAAACTAAAAATTAAAAATTTAATAACGTGGTTTTGTATCAAAGTGGTGTTCCGCCTCAATGTGTCTGACTGTTCCCGAGCTCGATCTCATTACGATTGAGTGAGTGACCGCGCCCCATGGCTTGAATCTGACACCTTTTAAGAAGTTCCCTGATGTCACTCCTGTCGCTACGAACATGACGTTTCCGCGGGCCAGGTCTTCAAGCTTGAAGACTTTGTTCAAATCAGTGATCCCCATTGCTTTTGCTCTGGCGATCTCCTCGTCGTGTCTCCATTGAAGAATTCCCTGGAAATCTCCTCCCATACATTTCATCGCGGCCGCAGCTAAAACCCCTTCCGGAGCTCCACCGATACCGAATAAAATATCCACACCTGATTCCGGGTCACAACAAGCAATCGCCGCAGAAACGTCACCGTCTCCGATTAATTGAATGCGGGCACCGGCCTCTCTGATTTCCTGAATAAGTTCCTTGTGACGAGGGCGATCTAGAACGATCGCAGTAAGATCAGCGATTCTGCATTTTTTTGCTTCTGCTAATCTTCTTAGGTTTTCTTTTGCTGATTCATTAATATCGATCAATCCACGTCCTTCGCGGCCGCAGGCGATTTTTTTCATGTATGTGTCCGGAGCGTGAAGGAAGTTTCCTTTTTCCGCAATCGCCATAACTGAGATTGAATTGTATCCACCAGTCGCGCAAACAGTAGTTCCCTCTAGTGGATCAAGAGCGATTTCAAGTTCTGCTCCTTTACCTGTTCCAACTTTCTCTCCGATATAAAGCATTGGCGCTTCATCCCTTTCACCTTCACCGATAACGACAGTGGCATCACATTCTACTGAATCAAGCATTGCTCTCATCGCATCGACGGCTGCCTGGTCAGCTGCTTTTTCATCTCCACGTCCCATTAAACGGGCAGAAGCAATAGCGGCCATTTCTGTTACACGAACAAATTCTAAAGCGAGGTTACGGTTCATTGAGGGTCTCCCTAGATTTTATAATACCTAACGATTATAAAAGGGATCTGGTCGTATTGGAAGGAAAAGGTGAGCTTTCGCTCACCCTCCAAGTTTGTAGATTAAAAATTCTCTTGCATCAGCAGGTAGGTGATCGGCGGAGATCTTTCTCACAACGCCTAATGCCAATTCCACTTTATCCTGAGAGACAGTGTCATCGATCTGAAAAACGAATTCATCTTCAGTTGATAACGGCGTGTCGAGGT
>JBEIPI010000062.1:0-17498 GCA_040377165.1 Bacteriovorax sp. | reverse complement strand
GGGATGATGTATTTTTTAGAAATCGCCACTTTTTCTTCCTGTGTGTATCCAGAAAGATTGATGATTTCCATACGGTCTCTAAGTGGAGCAGGGATTTGCTCCAGGAAGTTAGACGTGGCAATAAACATAACGTTTGAAAGGTCAAAAGCTACGTTCATATAATGATCGCGGAAGTTCATGTTTTGTTCCGGATCCAGTACTTCAAGAAGCGCCGCAGATGGGTCACCTTTGAAATCTCCACCTAGTTTATCTACTTCATCAAGAAGGATAACCGGGTTGTTTGTCTTTACTTGTTTTAAGGCCTGAATGAAACGACCTGGCATTGCTCCCACGTACGTTCTTCTGTGTCCTCTGATCTCTGCTTCATCTTTTACACCACCAAGAGAGATACGAACGAATTCGCGTCCGCAGGCCTTAGCGATAGATTTACCAAGAGATGTCTTACCAACACCTGGAGGTCCAGAGAAACAAAGGATTGGCCCTTTCATCCCCGGTCCTTTTAGCTGACGAACAGCTAAATATTCTAAAATTCTTTCTTTGACTTTAAATAGGTCGAAGTGGTCTTCGTTCAGGATTTCCAGAGCGGCATCAAGATCGATTTTCTCTTCACTTGATTTAGACCATGGAAGGTCGCACATCCATTCAAGGTAGCTTCTAAGGATTGAAGCTTCTGATGAATCCGGGTGCATTTTTTCAAGACGTGCGATCTGCTTCATTGATTCTTTTTCAGCTTCTTCGCTCATCTTAGCTTTTGCGATCTTATTTCTGATTTCAGTAAATTCATCTTCTCCTTCTTTTTGACCTTCGTCACCAAGCTCGGATTTGATTGCTTTAATCTGCTCTCTAAGGAAATACTCTTTCTGGTTTTTTGTGATTTCTTCTTTCGCTGTCGACTTGATCTTGTTTTGCATTGCTAGAATTTCAAGTTCGCGAGAGAGAATATCGTTAATTCTGTGAAGCCTTTCCATTGGGTCAAGGATTTCAAGAATTGTCTGAGCTTCTGCTACGTGCAGGTTCAGGTTTGAGGCGACCAGGTCAGCAAGTCTTCCCGGGTCTTTGATGTCTTCAAGAATCATCAGGATATCTGGAGAGAGCACTTTCCCCATATTAATAACTTTTTCAAGTTGCTCGCGGATGTTTCTCATCAGGGCGTTTGCCGCAACATTGTTTTCTTCAAGCTTAACATCTTCCACTTTAATCAGCTTACACATGAAGTATGGAGCCTCTTGTGTAAATGATGTAATGCGGGCCTTTGATAAACCTTGCACCAGGATTTTAATTCTTCCGTCAGGAAGTTTTCTCATCCTCATGATCATGGCAATCGTTCCGACCTCATAAATTTCATCAGGTGTAGGAGCTTCAGCTTTCATGTCTTTCTGGCTCGAAAGAAGGATCAGTCGTTCTGTTTTTGTCAGCGCGTGATCAACGGCCTGAATTGAAGATTCTCTTCCAACGAAAAAAGGTAGTATCATAAACGGGTATACTACGATGTCTCTAATTGGCAGGAGAGGGAGATGATCTTTTAGTTCGATGTTGTCACCCTCATAATTAGTTACCATACATATCCTCCAAAGTGGCCTTCGTGCAATATCATTTGCATTCAGTTATCCAAATCGGGATCATGGCCACAACTCTTTAAAAAAAATTATGTTTTTGTGAATATTTATTACTTTTTTTTGGTTATACTTGAGGGCAATTATCATAGTTCTAAATGAAAATAGGACGAAATACTTGATTAGTTTCATAGGGAGATCGCAATGAGCATGACTATAGGGGCAGTTATTTTAGCAGCTGGAGAAGGTAAGCGTTTGAAGTTAGATGCGCCGAAGCCACTTGCCCCATGTTTGGATAAAAAACTTGTAGATTTTCCTATTCGCGAGCTAAAAAAGTTTTTTAGTCAGAATAATTTGCAGGGAATTCAGACTGCTGTTGTCGGGCACCAGAAGGAATTAGTGCAAAGTTACATCGCAGGTAGATACCCGGATGTGAAGTATGCCGTACAAGAAAAACAGCTGGGAACGGCGGACGCACTTCGCGCTTATTTCAACTCTTCGCCGGAAACGCACAAGCTGGACTATACGCTAGTTATCTGCGCTGACACACCGGTTGTTTCAGAGGCGGAATTAACAAAAATGCTGGAGCTGTTACAGGGATCTAAATGCGACGGTGTTGCTGCCACTTTTGTTGAGTCAAATCCCAAAGGATACGGGCGCATTATCAGAGGGAAAAAAGGTTTTCATATCGTCGAAGAAAAAGATGCTTCTGATGAGCAAAGAAAAATCACTGAGGTTAATTCAGGGCTTTATTTACTAAAAACATCTTATGTACTTGAGCACCTAAAAAACATTGATTCCAACAACAAGTCAGGTGAGTTTTATCTTACCGACGTGTTTAAAGATGGTCTCAATGTTGAGGCGCTTTGTTTTCCTGTCGGGAATATTTTTTTAGGGGTAAATAACCTAGAGCAGCTCGAATATGTAGAGAAGATTTTAAGAAAGCGCAAACTGGCAGATCTTAGAGAGGCAGGAGTACGCTTTATTGATTCAAGCCACACTTACATCGATGATGAGGTAGAAGTCGGCGCTGGAACTGTGATTTACCCGAACACTTTTATTACCGGGAAGAGTAAAATTGGCAAAAATGTAGTTATTGAAATGGGCGCCCAGATAAAGGACTCTATCGTGGCCGACAATGCCAAAGTCCTGGCCTATTCAATCCTGGAAGGTGCCAAACTTCATGACAAGGCACATGCAGGGCCATTTGCCCGCCTAAGACCAGGCGCAGATATCGGGCCGGAATCGAAGATCGGGAACTTCGTAGAAATTAAAAAAGCCGTGCTTGATCGTGGCGTTAAGGTATCTCATTTAAGTTATGTCGGGGATGCTTTCATTGGGGAAGAGACCAATATCGGGTGTGGATTTATTACCTGCAATTACGATGGAGTTAACAAGCATATTACGAGAATCGGGAAAAACTGTTTTATTGGATCCGATTCCCAGACCGTGGCCCCAGTGGAAATCGGGGACGAGTGCTTCGTAGCTTCTTCGACAACTATTACCAAAAGTATGCCGGATGGCGCTTTTGCGATCTCCCGTGGACAGCAAACCACGAAAGAGGGGATGGCCAAGAAGTTCATTAAAGTCAAAGAAAAGAAGTAGTGTGTAAAAAGGTAATACTGTAAAAACCTTAGGCACTTTTGCTTCAAATAGTGCTATTCTAGTGCCGTCTTAAAAATCACTCTTAAGAGGTACATCTATGTGTGGAATTGTCGGTTATTTTGGACCTTCTCAAAACTCGGTCGGAATCGTTATCGAGGGGTTAAAGCGCCTTGAGTATCGTGGATATGATTCAGCTGGTGTTAGTTTCATCGATCAAAACAATAAGATGCAATATTATAAAAAGGCCGGAAAGTTAGATAACTTGAAAGCTGAGCTTGTTGGTAAAGACACAATCGCTCGCGCTTGTATCGGCCACACTCGTTGGGCAACTCACGGTGGAGTGACGGATGTAAACGCTCATCCTCACAATAACGAAGTCCTTTCAATCATCCACAATGGTATTGTTGAAAACGCTAATGACATCAAAAAAGAACTGGCCACTCATGGTGTGAAATTCAAATCAGAAACTGATTCAGAATCATTCCTTGAACTGGTTACTTACCACTTAAAACAAGACATGCCGATTAAAGAAGCGATCGCGACATCTTTTAAGCGCGTTCAGGGTAATTCGGCATTCGTAGTCCTTTACCCAAAAACGGGCGAGATCTTCGCTGTAAAAAGAGGAGCTCCTCTGGTTTGCGGTGTGAATGAAGTGACAAGTGAAGCTCTGGTTTCTTCAGATCCATACGCTTTAGCGGGAATGGTTCACTCGCTTTATTTCCCGGAAGACGAAGTCATCGTGCACTTGTCTGCTGAAAACAAAAATATTGCGAACTTCTATGAACTAGACCTTACCAAGACGACCAGATACCTTTCTAAAAAGCAGGACATGTCGCTGGAAGTTTCAGAAAAAGGTGAATACGAACACTTCATGCTTAAAGAAATTCACGAGCAGCCAGGTCTTATCAGAAACCTTACTCAGTACTACTTTGCCGGAGAAGGAAAAGAGTCACTGGAAAGAGTGGCAGGATACAACCCGGAGAGAATCTATCTTTCAGCTTGTGGAACTGCAGCTTATGCAGGTTTAGTTGTCCGTGACTTCCTGGAAGGGATCAACCGCATTCCGGCCGTTGTGGAACTCGCTTCTGAATTCCGTTACAAAAACCCGATCCTTAAAAAAGGTGATGTGGGTATTTTCGTTTCTCAGTCAGGTGAAACTGCAGACACTCTTGCTGCACAATCAATCTGCAAAAAGGCCGGCGTAAAAACAATGTCAATTGTAAACGTTGATGGCTCAACTCTATACAGAGACTGTGATGACAATCTTTTAATCCGCGCAGGAGTTGAAATCGGGGTTGCTTCTACTAAAGCTTTCACTCAGCAAGCACTTACAGGACGATTAATGTCAGCTGCTCTTGCTGGGGACTTAAAAGACGAAGGCAAAAAAGTAAAACTGACTGGTAAATTCGCTCTTCTAGCTGAAAGAATCGACAAACTTCTTCTTCAGTCTGATGCCATCAAGTCAGTGGCAGAGTCTATCTACAATAAAAAAGGTTTTTTCTATACAGGTCGTGGAGCTTATTTCCCAATCGCTCTTGAAGGTGCACTAAAGCTTAAAGAAATTGCTTATGTTCACGCTGAAGGATACGCAGCTGGAGAGTTAAAGCACGGCCCAATCGCTCTTATTGATGAAGAAATGGTCAATATCGCTCTGGTTGGACCTGAATTGTTTGAGAAAACAGTTTCAAACGTTCACGAAATCAAAGCGAGAAAAGGGATTATCGTTGGTATCGGACCTCGTGGTAACGAAGAGTTAATGCACTTGTCTGATTTTTACATTCCACTTGATTTCGATGGGCTTGAAGAGTTATCACCACTTTATGTAAACGTGGTCAACCAACTTCTTGCTTACTACATGGCGAAATTCAAAGGAACGGATATTGATAAGCCTAGAAACTTAGCGAAGTCAGTAACCGTAGAATAAGCGATTTTCCTATGATACTTTTAGGGGATGATAAAACTCGATAGTTTAAATCCCGTTCAAAAAGAAGCCGTCTTAAACACTGACGGCCCGGTCATGATTCTCGCTGGTGCAGGTTCTGGAAAAACCAAAACACTTGTCACCCGAATCTCATATTTATTAGAAGAAAAAAATGTAAGCGCCCACCAACTCTTGGCGCTTACATTTTCCAATAAAGCGGCCCGTGAAATGCGCGAGAGAATCGCCCACGAAGTCTCAATTGATGTCGGCGCTCTCCAGATCACCACTTTCCATGCTTTCTGCGCGAAGCTTTTAAGGTCGGAGGCCAATTACCTGGGTCTTTCGAGAAACTTCACTATCTACGATGAGGGTGAATCTAAAGCGATCGCCAAATCTCTTTTAGAGCGCCGTGGGATTTCAACGAAAGAGATCAATCCGTACGACATTCTTACTTACATTGATGCCCTAAAAAACAACGGCTATTACCCCGGCAGAAATATGCCTGACGGCGGTGGCGCTGATACTTCGGATGAGTACTTCGGTTACTTCGAAGAGTACGAAGCGGAACTTCACCGTGCTAATGCGCTTGATTTCGGCGGGCTGATCACAGCGGTGATTCAGCTTTTTGAAAAATTCCCTGAAGTGCTAAGCCGTTATCAAAACCGTTTCGTCTATGTCCTGGTGGATGAGTACCAGGATACCAACCGCGCGCAGTTTGATTTAATCAAGATGCTTTGTGGAAAACGCAGAAATATATGCGTGGTAGGAGACGAAGACCAGTCGATTTACTCCTGGCGTGGGGCCGATATCAGAAACATCCTGGATTTTGAAAAAGTTTTCCCCGATGTAAAACTTTTGAAACTCGAGCAGAACTACCGCTCAAGTAAGATGATCATTGAAGCCGCTTCATGTGTTATTGAAAAAAACACCATGAGAAAAGGCAAGCATATGTGGACTGACAACGATGAAGGGGATGTAATCGAAATCGTCGAGTGTTTCAACGATAAAGATGAGGCAGAATTCATTGCCAGCGAAACATCGAAGTTGTACCGCAGTGGCGTGCCCTATAAAGAAATGGCGGTTTTTTATCGCTCAAATGCCCAGGCCAGACAGATTGAAGATGCCCTGAGGAAATCAAAGATCAGTTACCGCGTAGTAGGTGGAGTGAAGTTCTACGAGAGAAAAGAAATTAAAGATATGCTTTCTTATCTGCGTTTAATTATCAACTCCAAAGACTCACTCGCTTTAAGCAGGATTATCAATGTTCCGGCCAGAGGTGTTGGGGCAACTTCTTTAAGAAAACTTGAAATCGAAGCAATTAATCACAATACATCACTTTGGGATATCATCGAGAAGATCGTTGACCAGGCTCATGACTTTGCTCATATTAAGCTCTCAGCGAAAATCAAATCTTCGCTTTCCGAGTTTGTGACTTTGATCAATGAGCTTCGCCATTTAGATGAGAATAAAATCAAGCCGTCAGTTATCTATGAAAAGGTACTGCACGAGTCTGGTTATTACGCTTTTTTGAAAGCAAATAAAGATTACGAAACGCTGGCGAGACTTGAGAACCTCGATGAACTTTTAAATGCCATCACTCAATTTGAAGACGGGCAGGAAGTTGCGACACTTTCAGGTTTTTTAGAAACAATTACTCTGGATACCAGCAGTGAGCACGATGAAGGCGTAAAGTCGGAGGACGGCGAAGTCTCTTTGATGACCGTTCACGGGGCCAAAGGACTGGAGTTTACTCATGCCTTCGTGGTGGGGGCGGAAGAGAATGTTTTCCCAAGTTACAGAAGTGTCGACAGTGGCGAGATTGCAATGGAAGAGGAGCGCAGGCTTTTTTACGTGGCCATGACCCGCGCGATGATCAAACTCTATATTACTTTCGCCCAGGGCAGAATGCTTTTTGGGCAGATAAAATTCAACGGGCCTTCGAGGTTTATCGATGAGATCCCGGAGAAATTGTACAACTGGAAAAAGCTGAAAGGCCATCAAGAGGACCGCTTCGACAATTCATTCAGCGGTGGCGGTTACAATAAAAATTATGATCCTTACGATCAATCACAGGAATCTTACTACGACAGTGATGAAGTGGTTTATCAGGTGAAAGAGACGGCCTCTGCGGCACCTAAATCTTATCACCAACCGAAATTTCCCAAGGGATCAAAAGTCGTTCACTCGCTTTATGGAGCAGGAATGGTCGAGAGCACGGAAGGAGCGGGAGCGGATGAGAAAGTGCAGATTAAATTCACAGATGGAAACCGCAAGAAGTTCATGGTGAAGTTCGCGCCGATTGTCTTAGCTTAGGAAGTTTTTAATCCAGTTCAGGATATTTTTTTGCTCAGGCAGAAAATCGGTTTTAAACTGAGTGGAAGCGATCTTTCTTAAATCCTCCTCATAATCCACATCAAATTCAACCGACAGATAAGTGAAGTTGGAAGCTTTTAAAAGAGCTTCCAGCTCGGCCGCAGTCTGCTCAGTGCTGTAGGTGACACTTGTCCAGGTTTCTTTTGTTATCGCCTTTCTTCCGCCGAATAAATAAAAGCCGCCATCTTCAGTTTTGCCCATGACGAAATCTTTTGCGCCACCCAGTTCTTGATCGGCCTTAATCAGTGCCTCGTAGGGCAGGTGAGGAAGGTCAGCGCCGATGAGATGAACTCTCTTGTGCCGGGCCAATAAAGTTTTATAAACATGGTCAAGCCTCTCTCCTAAACTTCCACCATTTTGTGAAAGCGTGTAAAAAGAATTCCATAGCGGATGCGCTAAGGCCTCGGGCTCGCTGACTGCCCAGTAAGCATTAAGCTGCCCCTTACTTTTTTTTATGGCCTCAATCACCAGGGCCTCCGTGGCCTTCAGAGAGAGCCTGAAGAACTCTTCGGCCTTTTCTTTTCCGATTGTCTCCGCCAACCTTGTTTTAAGGGGGGAGTGGCCAGGAGTTTTGACAAAAATGGCGATTGCACCGGTGTCTTCTTTCAGTATTGTTTTCACCAATTCGGGCAAGGCCTGTTTATAAGTTAAAAAAATATGAGTGAGACTGGTTTTTAACCAACCATGCTTTTGGTATTTTCTAGCGCTGGTGTAGACTGGACACCCACAGCTTTCTACAGGGATACTCTTTTGATGGGCCCGCCATACCAATAAGTGATCTTCGCCGTAAGGGGCCTCTTCATCAAAAAGTCCCAGATTGATAAAGGTATTTTTCTTGAGAAAAAAGGCCTGGTCGCCAAAAGGCATTTTTAGAATTTTTGATCTCAGGTTTGCGCCCAATGAATTAAGGGCAATAAAGCTGGGTCCATCCGAGAGGAAAACCAGATCAAAGTGATAAAGGGCATTGGGGTTTTTCTTTAAAGATGCATTGATGATTTCCAGAGAGCTCTCGGCGATCTTTGAGTCCGCATGGAGAAACCACAGGAATTTTCCACTGGATTTTAAGGCACCGTCATTTAATTTTCCCGCGCGGCCCTTTGATGAGTGAAAAAAGTGAATGTGTCCCTGACTTTTATCCTGAAAGTCAGGTCCAATTAAAATGATCTCACTAGCGACTTTTAACGACTCTAATTGCGAAAGCAGTTGCTTCCAGCTTGATTCGCCTTTTTTTACAGGAATGATGATGCTTAAGTCATTCATGGGGCGTTTAAGTTAAAGAGCCACCGCAAGAGCTTCCGCTTCCTGCCGTACATCCGTAACAGTGATTTCCCAAGGCGATATTGTGATTAACCAAATCATTGAGCTGGTTGATCTTCCAGATGTCGATAGTTTTATAGTTCAGAGGAAGCTCCAGCATTTGATTGAAGTCGCAATCGTAAATCTGTCCATCCCATCCGATGGAAACTAAACTTTTACACATCACCGCGTCCGCTGCACTTGGGTTGAAGTTGTTCACCAGAAGCTCCATATAGGCTTCGTATTTTCCCTGGCGGTTTAAATCTTCCAGAAAACGCTTAATCGGCATATTGGTAATAGTGTAAAGCTGGTTGAATTCCAGGTTGAAGAATTCTTTTAATTCTCTTTTGTAATCAGCTTCAAGTTTTTGTTGATTGCCCGGCAGGAAGGCCCCGCCAGGGTTATAGACCAGGTCGAGCTCAAGGCCCGTGCCTGCTTTGCCATAACCAAGTTCGTTGAGGATTTCCAGTGCGCGGATACTTTTATCAAAGACCCCACGGCCTCTTTGTTTGTCAACGTTATCCTTGGTGTAACAGGGAAGAGAGGCCACAATATGCACGCCCTGGTCTTTTAGAAACTGCGGTAGGTCTTCTTGTCCTGGTTCAAAAAAGATGGTGAGGTTGCAGCGGTCGATGACTTCGATATTCATTGAACGGGCCGCCTTAACCAGTTTTCTAAAATGCGGATTCATTTCAGGAGCTCCGCCGGTCAGATCGATAGTCTTGATAGAGCCCTTGGCGTGAGTCATGAGCTCGATCAGGCGATTGACTGTATTTTCTTCCATGATCTCTTTTCTAAGCGGTCCCGCCTCCACGTGGCAGTGGTGACAGGCCTGATTACAAAGTTTTCCTAAGTTAATTTGCAGAGTGGAAAGCGATGATCTTTTCAGGTCAATGTGCTTATTACTCAGAGTTGTGCTGAAAGAGGCAATGCTCATAAACTTCCTTATCTACGATAAAATAATTTCTGTAATTTCAGATTTAACCATAAAACGATTCGGCGGTCCCCAAAAACCTGTACCGCTGTTCACATAAAGATTCATTCCATCGACATTGTGCAGGCCTTTAACATAAGGCTGAACCAGGTAAACGATGATATTCCATGGAAAACCCTGGCCTCCATGGGTATGCCCCGAAAGCTGCAGGTCATACTTGAGCTTCGAGGCTTCAAAACAAACCTTGGGCTGATGCGCGAGCAGGATCCTGTAAGCGCTCTCCGGGATGTTCTCACATGCTTTTTTGGGATCGCAGGCATTGGCCGGGTCGTACTTTCGGCTGTAGATATCAGTCACACCTGCAAGATAAAATGCCGTCTCGTTATGAGTCAGTTGAACATTCTCATTGTTTAAGACTTTCATGCCGAGTTCCTGAGCGTATTTGCACCATTCATCAGCATACCAGTAATACTCGTGATTGCCGGTGATAAAATAAGTTCCGTATTTCGGCTTGAGGTTTTTTAGAGGGAGAAGATCATCGCCGATAGCGGCCAGGCGTCCATCAACCATGTCTCCTGTGATGACAACAATGTCAGGATTGAGTTTATTTGTTCTTTCAACAAGCAGCTCAGCGAAGTCTGCTTTCAATGTTGGCCCAAAATGGATATCAGAGAGCTGGACAATTTTTAATCCTTTGAGATTCAGGTGCTCCGGTCTTAAAGGGACATTGACTGAGACAACTTGCGGATCAAATGAATTGGCAAAGCCGACACCTGTAACCAAACTGCTTCCGCCGATAGCAGCGAGGGTGAAATTACTTTTTAAGAAATCGCGACGAGATAATCCTTCGGCCACAGGTTCCGCTTTCGGAGTTTTAGTGATTCTTTTCTTGGCATAACCAAAGAAAGCAAGCAGATCGAGAATGAGGAGCAAAATCGCAATCAGCCCGAAAAAACCCAGGCAAACATAGCTGGTGGTGGTCATTGCTGTGAACCAGGCGCCTTTGATTTCCGCGCGGATCAGAAAGCGAAACGATGTAGAGAAGATGATGAAAAAATCAAAAAGATACAGCCAGCCTTTTTCCATTTTAAAGGGAGTGATGAAGTGGCGGCGGAAGCTGTTTCTGAAATGCAGCCAGAGGAGAAGTGAAAAAATTCCTGAAATAATTGTGGGTATAATAGTCATAATCTTATTATAATGAATTAAATGGATAATACGAAAAAATTTGATGTGATCATTATTGGTGGAGGTCCCTCAGGGCTGACACTTGCTCATTATCTTCAGGTAAAGGGAGTCAACTACGCAATACTTGAAAAAGGGGCGAAGGCCGGTGAGTCCTGGAGAACAATGCCGGAGCATCTTCATCTGATATCATTGTGGAAATCAAATGTACTGCTTCCTGAAGACCTCCCGCTTTTTTCCCCATATAAGGCCCATGGAGCGAAAGAATTCACTCACTACCTTGAAGAGCTGGTTCAAAGAAAAAACCTCAATCTCATTGGGAATCAGAAAGTAACCAGCATAGAAAAGAAGAATGAATGTTTTAATATCCAGACGGAAAAAGAGACATACATGGCTCAGTTAGTGATTGATTGCAGAGGTTATTATTCTTATCCATTCACCCCCACTTACGAGATCAGTGGTACACCGCCATTTATGGTTCACTTTAAGGATTTTAAAAATGCAGCTCAATTTAAGAATCATCAAAGGGTTTGTATCGTCGGCAAAAGATTATCGGCCGGGCAGATTATTAAAGAACTAGCTGACAGCGACCCACATAAGAAAATTTTCCTATCTGCGCGCTCGCCAGTCACTTACGGGACTGCGATGGTGATATTCAATTTCATCCTGCGAAACCTCGATACTCTGGAGCTGGTGCTGAAAAAAATCGTGCCAATTAAAAAGACGGTTGAAATCCCCATGCACAGGGATATTAAGAAATACGTCGACGAAAGAGTCACTGTCTGTGGGGATATCGTTTCAATCAAAGATAAAATGATTACCTTCACCGATGGAAAATCAGCGGAAGTGGATGCAGTTATCTTTACCACTGGATTCAAACGCCCTGCTATCTCTTTAAAAGACGATTTCGAGGACAAGACTATTGATGGGCTTTTTTACCTGGGAATAAACGCTCAGCGGACTTTCACCAGTCGTTTTCTCAGAGGAATCAGAGAGGATGCACCAATCTTGGCCCAGTTGATTTTAGGCAGACTTGCTTCTAAGAATAATTGCCAGTAGAAATAAAATCCCACCGGAAATAAGAACAATAATAAAATAGCGCGGTCAATAAGGCTCGCCAATAGGGCGGTCTCAAACTCAATTCCGTATTGTTTCCCGATATAAGCGGTGACTATTTCCTTTACGCCGATATTTCCCGGAAGAACCTGGAAAAGTGAAGCGGCCAGCAGGATAAGACTGATCTCAAAACTGTCTGCGAAATTCAAATCAATTCCGATGGCGATGAATGAAAGATAAACTTTCACCGGATACAGAAGGAACATCCCGATCCAGCAAAGAGTCGCCAGGCTGGTCAGCCTTGAGTCTTTCAAATAAAGTTTTGGCGAGTACTTGCGCTTCATTTTAAACAACCTTCCGATGGCCTCAGTCGCAAAAATGAGCAGGACACCTGAGACAGTCAAAGCGACAAAAATTGATTCCAGAAGTGAGAAGACAATGTGGTTCTTCTTAAGGAAAAACTGGCAGTAAACCAGTCCGATAAAACCTAAAAATGTAAAACCTATCAATACAATGGCAAAACTCATTGAGAGAAACTCTCTCATTGGAAGACCTTTCTTATCTTTGATGTAGAGCATGCGGATACCTGTTCCACCTTTTGCAGGAAGAAGCATGTTAAAGAGTTCTGAAACCATACAAAGGCCGTACCACTCTTTGAATTTAAGGGTGATCTGGTGTTTTTTTAGCGGCAGCTTGTGGGTCATTCCCAGCAACCAGTAATTAAAAGCGTGAATGGCCACCAAAAGCAGGATGTATTCAAGGCGGATAGTTTTAAGCTGAGTGAAGGTAGTGCTGTTTTTTTGCACATAAAAGCCCAGACCGACTAATAATGCCAGGGAGAGTACAAAGAGCACAGAATGGTAGAATTTTTTAGTGCTCTCGCTCATACTTCTCGTCTCACAATTAATGAAGGACTATATAGCTTTAAAAAAAAGAAATGCAAACGGCTCAACCAGAACACCCAGCTGTATCTAAGTTCGATATAGTCGATGTCTTTCATGATGGCCGCTGGTGATTTTGTTCTTGAAGAGTATACTTCGTAAGGAACGGCATTGCCGTTTTGATCGATTAAACCTCTTTCCCAGAGGCTTTTCAGGAAACTTTTTGGTGTGGCCTTCTCCAGCTTAGTCGTCGGGATGGTCAGACCAAGTCCGATAGAGAGGACTTGTAAAAGCCCTACATGGCACGATGGCGTTCTTTTATTTTTCATTTTTAGCAGGAACTCTTGAAACCTTTCCAGGTCAGCTTGAGGTAGTCCTTTGAAGCGGAAAAAAAGTGCGGCCCTGACATTGTCTTTTCTTGAAGGTTGAACCTTGCATGGATTGATGCTGAATCTCGCATGAAATTCCTGCTCTCCAGAGACAATAAAACAGTGGTAGTTAGTCGGCGAAAAACCAATAATAAGATCTTCTTTCAAGTTCAACCTGTCTTTAAAATACCAAATGCCATCATTGCTACCATCTGCTTTGGTAACCTCATGTGAGACATCAATGAAGGACAGGTGTTTATTCATCATAGTGTGCCAGTCTGCCTGAAAACCTTTTCCATTAAACGGTCAAAGATATTAGGAAGTTTTTTTGATGGATCGAATTTATATCCGCGCGAAAGTTTTCTCAAATCAACGAAGAACATATTCCCTTTCTCACCGCGGGCAATTACGCGGTTATTAGTGAAGTTTGCCAGGTACTTTTCTTCAGGAAGCACATAAGTGCGCTCGCCGACATAAACTTTCTGATCAAAATAAACAGCGCTGATTGGCGGGCGGCAAACACTTTTGCGTCCTTCTTCTGTATAGATCTTATAAGTGTCATCCATCCAGTACCCGGTGATGGTGTTAACAGAAGGGTATGGAGCCGGATTTCCCCAGCCGATGCGTTTTTTATTTCCATTCGTGTTTGAGAACCAAGGAAAAATCGTGCGCATAAAACAAACGAACTCCAGGTACTCCATGCGCTCGTAGTTGCGGTTTCTAAAGATTGTCACCGGTTCGCGGCCCTCAGTCTTTACAAACTTTTTGAAGGCATTTTGAAAATCAACATTACTATAATGTGAGATCGCATCCTGGAAATCATTGAAGATCAAAAATCCACCATTGTAATGAACGGCCCCGTGAATGTAGTTGATTGCCGGTGGCATGCGGTCCGGTTTCCCTTGAGGAAAACGCTCGCTTGAGGCAGAGGCCTGCACCATTTTTCTCATATGATTTCCGACATCTGAGACGATGTCCTCGTCGCTGGCATAACCGGCACTCTCATCGCGCACAGACCGAAAGATAATATTCTTAGACCAGATGGTCTCGTTAGTTGCAGGGTCAATACCTGTGACCATCGGATGATTTTCATCCAGCAGTCCGCCTTTCATTGGCCTTACCCAAACGATGTTAAAAACGTTGATGATTCCCCACGTGTTGTGGACAGTGAGCCTGGACCAAATGCCAAAAACTCGTAGGTATCGAATCATGTTTGATAAGAGGTTCATAGATTTCTCGCTTTTAAATAATTCCCCTCATTATAGAAAATATCGGAGGAGGATAGGGCTAAGTTGTAATATTTACAGTGAGTGTCTTAGGAGCTAACATGCCTATAGAAAATGCCGTAAACTCAATGAGATCAGGTACTTATGAATAGACTCACCCCCTTGAACCCAGAGATGATAAAAAAAATAACCTTGTGGTGTAGCCTGGGTATTTTAATTGGGGGGGTGTCAGGAATTTTATCCACCTTATTTCATCACTCTGTGAAATGGGCCATTGAGCTTAGAGAGACTCATCCGTGGCTTATTCTTTTTTTACCTCTTGCCGGCCTTGTAGTGAGTTGGTTTTATCTTCAATTTGGGAAAGAGATTGAAAAGGGCAATGACTTAATCATTGATGAAATCCATGAGCCCAAAAAAACGATTCCCTTCCGGATGGTCCCTATGATTTTTATTGGAACGGTCGTTTCGCATTTGTTTGGAGCTTCTGTTGGACGTGAAGGGGCCGCTGTGCAAATGAGCAGCGCGATCAGCGATCAGTTCTCGAAATATATTAATCCTGTTTTTAAAAATAGGAGACTCATTTTAATGATGGGAATGAGCGCAGGATTTGCCTCTATTTTTGGAACACCACTTTCCGGTGCTATCTTTGGATTCGAAGTTTTATTTATAGGCACTCTTGTTTACGATGCTCTCCTGCCTTGTTTGCTTGCCGCGATTGCAGGTTATTATACTGCATTTCTTTTGGGAGTGACTCATTCGTATTATTTTCACATCGAGACACTTTCTATCTCGGCGGGGGGAATTATGAGCGCGATTGCGGCCGGGGTTATTTTTGGTTACACGGCTAAGTTCTTCAGCTGGCTGTTTCACAAAATGAAAGAGATGTTTAAAGAAAAAGTTAAAAACAAACTGCTGCATCCACTTATTGCGGGGGGCATGATTATTATCGTGTTTTATGCCACCAGCTCTGATCGCTACCTAAATCTTGGTGAGGACATTATCCGCTCTAGTTTTACCCAGCATGTATATCCTTGGGACTTTTTGGCTAAAATCTTTACGACGACATTGTCGCTGGCAGGAGGATTTAAAGGCGGTGAGGTAACCTCACTTTTTTATATCGGAGCAACATTGGGAAATACACTCTCTTTCATTCTTCCTCTTGATTATCCGATTTTAGCCGCGTTGGGCTTTGTTTCTGTTTTTGCCGGTGCAGCTAACACGCCTATTGCTGGCGTAATCTTGGCATTCGAGCTTTTTGGTTCGGGGATTGGCATTTATGCGTCTTTGGCCATTGTCGTGAGTTATATTTTTTCTGGCAAAAGTGGCATATATCACTCACAACGCACTCATACTGAAAAAAACATTTGAGCATTTTAATTCAACTAAAATCTAGTTGATATAGACTTTTCTTTAGTTGATAATCTTTTTCATGCTTGAAGGATTGTTTGGAAATAAATCAGCAGAAAAAGTTATGCTCGCACTCTACGCGAATGAAGAGCTGCATGCGTCCGCCATTGCGCAGATGTATGACACCGCCTTGGACCCTATCAAAAAACAATTAGAGAGATTCGAAGAAGCGGACTTCCTGGTTTCCAGAGTTGTGGGAAGATCACGTCTTTATAGCTTCAATGAAAAACACCCGCTGATGGAGACCCTGAAAGAGCTGCTCGCCATCGCTTACAAATACGAAAAGAAACAAACGAAAAAAAATAAACGTGAATTTATACCAATGAGAGAACTTTAATTATGAAAACGAGCAAATTGAAAATTTTTGGAATCATTGCTGCTGTCCTGGTGGTTTTAATCGCCGGAGTTGTTTATTACGCCTCCACGAAATTAAATCCTGAGGAAATCAGAAAGATCGCCATCGAACAAACAGGAAAGATCTTTCCAAATGCGACGCCAACACTGGAGAGTGTCCAGATTGGATGGGGCTTAAACTTTAAAATTGAGCTACACAAGTTCGCGCTGAACACTAAGAACCCTGAAGGCGCAGCCGTTGAAATGATGTCCGTTGATGAACTTATCGTGAAAGTTCCTCTTTGGGCGATTCTAACCAACGGTGGAGTCATTGAGATCCAGATGGACAAGCCACTCATGAACTACGCGGAGTTCCCGGTTGGTAACAACTGGACGTACGCAATGGGCGATAAAAAAGAAGAAGAGGAAAAAGCAAAAACACCTGAAGAGCAGGCCGCCGCTCAGGAAAAGGCGATTGGAATTTTTGGAAAAAGCAAAATTAATGTGAAGCTTTCTGATGTTGCGGTTAAGTACTCACTTCGCGACAACTCAAACGGTCAGATTGGCATTTCCCGTTTTCTGGTAAAGGGATTAAACTTCGAAACATCGACGGCTTTTGAGATAGCTTCAGATGCGAAATTTGTGATGGCCGATCAGTCGGTAGTTTCTTTCAGCACCATTGCCATCGGAGAAATCAATATCGCTGACCTGGTGAAAAACGGATCAGTAAGCTCACTGGTTTTGATTAAAGTAAACAATATCGCAAAAACAGGACTTGAATGGAAGTTTCCGGAAATCACCACCAACCTCAATCTTCTCCTGAAAAAAGACGGAGAAATCTCTGGCAATGTTCAGACTTCTTTTGAAAGCCAGAATAAAGTCTCTGCAGTTTTTAAGATGACAAAACAAATTGAGATCTCTGATATCAATGTCGACATTATTCTCAAAGATATCGGGCTGATCATGGGGCTTGACCGCGCAATTGATCTCTCGAAGGCCAAACTTTCAGCAAAAGGTGGGGTGATCTATTCAGAAGATAAAAAAATCGATGCGGACTTGTCTTTTTCAATCGCTCCAGGAATCGGTTATTCAAAAGATGGGATTGTTGCGACAACCGCAATTGAAGGGTCATTCAAGAAAAAAGATATTGCTGTTCGCGTGAAGACTGATGTGCTTAGCGGTGTCGTTGAGACTTTGGTTAACGGCGAGTACGACCCTAATGAGAAATTTGATATGAAGGCCTTAAAGCCATTTGATATCAAAGTGACAGCGACCAGATTAAAAATCCCGGAAAAATTAATCCAGGCCAAACTATGGGCCAAAAAAGACCCGGCCGAAGTTGCAAAAGAAGAAGCTGAAGCCG
>JBEIPI010000019.1:0-33568 GCA_040377165.1 Bacteriovorax sp. | reverse complement strand
TTAAATCAGGTAGGGCCTTCTAACGTTTCGACGACTCTGATTGTTTATCCAAAGGGAAGCAGCAATTTCTCAGAGTTTAATGATTTTGTAGGCGATTTGGAGTTCATGCTGGAAGAGGCAGGGCTTGATGAAATTTTTCAGCTCGTGGCCTTTCATCCGGAATTTGTTTTTGAACACCTGGATGCAAATCATCTTGGCAACTACGTTAACCGCTCTCCATTTCCAGTGCTGCACATTTTGAGGTCAGATGAAGTGGCCCGTGCGATTAAAAATCCCAAAGAAGGCGAGATGATTTCATTCTCTAATGACAAAAAACTGCACGGACTCTCAAAAGATGCGCTAGAGCATTTGTTCTATTACTTAAAAAAGTAAGAGAGTCATATCGCTGGTGTTACTCTTCAAATTCATTTTCATATCGAGCTTCAGTTCACGGTAGATATTGATTCTTTTGTCGAGACCTACGCGCGCAGAAAAAAGAACTTTAATGTTCCAGGTAGTTTTAAACCACTCCATTAAAGAAGCGATAATTTCTTTTTCCAGGTCAGAATCATGATCAATAATCCAGCAGTCGACACGTGCATGGTGAGCATTTAAGATCTCCACTTCATTTCCTGTGCAGTGGTAATTGTTAGCAATGGTGACCAGTGGATTTAAGTAGACGCTGCCATAACATCTGCTTTTATCAGGAGAGTAGAGCATATACCCGTAGGCGGTATGGTTGGTGTTGTCTTCAATGTGCTGGCCCAGGTCAGCCTTGTTTTCCTCCGGAGTGAATTGATCCTCCGGCCAGCTCGACTGGCTCCAGATCCTAAGCATCTCGCGGTTGTTCATTACGGCGACATAGTCAGACTGATAAAATTTCTGGTTTGTCGGGAAGAGACAAAAAGTTGAAGTGACAAGTTCTTTAGGGAAATCAAATTGAGTGGTAAAAATATTCATGCGCTCACTTTATCATGAACGCATGAATTTGAAATAGATTTATCTGACGTAGTCGCGAGGAAGACGAGGCTTTTCTTCTTTTGATTTCACCCAGAGCCTGGTATCGAATTCATGGTTGAAGAGGCGGGCCGCTTCCACATCTGTTTTTAGGTTCTGAATGGCCACCAGATTCTCGTCGTTAAAATCGTTTCCGCCCGAGCTCCAGTTTTGTGAACCCACGATGATTTGCTCAGCAAGCATGCTTCCGTCGGCCTGTTTTCTGGTAAGTGTCCCCGCCTTGTAATGATTCTTTCCAGTCCATGTGCTTACGCGTACGCTGATTTTACCCGGAGTCACATCTTTTTTGATGTATGGATTTTCCATGTGCACGTTCAGGATACTGTCTCTGATCCAAGAGGTGAGACCATGGCCTAAGCGGCGGTCAAAAGCGATGCGGACATTGGCGCCTTGGGCGACTGCGTACTGCATGGCCCTGACGATTTCATAACCGGTGCCGCCAAACATTGCAATCCTTATCTCATCACCGGCCTTCGCTGAAAGCAGCATCGGCAGAATCACTCTATGTTCAGCATCATCGGTCGGTGCAAAATTCACGCGGACTTTAGTTCCGTCTTTAAAAGTGAAAAGTCTTTTGCTTACCGGGTATTTCATGCGGTGGAATCTTCCGGCAAGGCTCGGGTCGCTTTCAACTGAAGTTACGTTTTTACTTTTCACCGGAACTGATTTGTCGAAGTTGAACATCATATTGAACTGATCGAGAAAAGCATCGGCAATGTGATTATTCTTGATATAAACAGACATATTGGCGTTTGCTTCGAGTCCCATGCAGTTTTTCGAAATATTAGCAGTTCCTGTCCAGACTGCTTTTTGGCCGTCATTGTTTTCCATAACAGCGAACTTGTTGTGCATAATTCTGATGGTTGACCATTCAATGCGTGCGCGGGTCTCATCTTGAGTAGTGATGCCGGCATTCATTTCGCGAAGGAAAGTGGGAGTTCCGTCATACTGGAAGGTCATGCGCATGCCTTCTTTGTTTTCCGGATCTGTAGAGGGCCCAAACACACTCTTGTCTCCAACTTCCGGACGATCCACATAGTTAAATACCCACGGGCCTGAGCCTCGCTCAAATCCCATCACATCAACGACGGCGCGGACATTGGTTTCTTTTGATTTTGCTTTATCCAGGATCGATTGATAGACCCCACTCATACTGCCGTGGATATCATCGATTCCATACAATGCTAGCGAGAGGTTTTTCTCGGCGTCTTGATTGATCTTTGAGGCGAACTCTTCGGCCACTTTAGCGCGCGGACTTCCATCCCACGCTTGAGTAAAATAGACATCCATATCCAGCGATTCACCGGCGGCAACCGGGGTGGTCAGGTCACTCTTCGCATTTCTAAAATCAGCAGTTGGAGTGAAGCTCGGCTCTTTTTCCAGGCATTCCCAATCAGTCATCACCGGACACTCTAAGAATTGAGTAGAGGCGATAAACAATCTCAGGATCGCGCGCAGGTTGGAAGGAGTTTTATCCTCTTCTTCACCAGCAGTGTCACCATCCGAATCCACTTCTGCAGGAGTTTCAGTTGTAACTTTTTCTTTTATTTTTTCAATTAAGGTTTTTTCCGGAATTGTCGTCTCTGTCTCTTTCGTCGCAGCGGTTTCCGCTTTTTTTAAATCCTTGGCCGTGATGCCGAGGAAAAATAGATAATCGCGCAGTCTTTCAGCGGCAAGAGTTAATTCCTGATCACTTTTTCCTTTGGTGCGATTTTTGATAGCTTTTTTTAGAGCTGTTAGCAGCTCTCCGTTGTCAGTAACAATTTTTGGAAGTGTTTCGCGCAGAGGCGCCTGGATTTCTTTTGTATCAGAGGCCGTTTTTCTAACGGGTGCAGTTGAACAGGACCCCAGAAGCAAAGTGAGAATGAGAAGAAAACGTAATGTCATGGCGACTCCCTTAAAGACGTACTAAATAAAATTTTAGCGTATTCAGAGGGAGGAACCTAGTAGAGGAAAAGATCGCTCCCTTCACCGAGCGATTCACTCGGTGAAGGTGTTTTTTAGTTCTCTAAGGCAATGAAAACGAGTTCACCTTTTAGGTTAAAACGTGACTCCAGCTGGATTTTTAATTCCATTTCAGAGTTCACATACCCATGGATCACCATATAGCCGACAGTTTTTCCGTTGTTGTCTTTTAACAGTGAAGGGTAAAAGTAAATATTGCTGGTGTCTGCATCTGGAAGAACAGAGAGCTCAATGGCGCCTTCGAACTTAACGAAATCTGGTAGGCGCTTTAAGTTCACACGGTTTTTCTTTGAAACTTTAGCGATATCCAAAGCGTTTGCATGACCTTTACAGATGACGTTGTAGCCGTGGTTAAAAACAACCGCATCCGGGCAAGTTTCTTCAGGAAGGTTCTCAAAGCTTCTTTCATATGAAAATGCTGTCGTTGCAGTTAGAAGAAAAAAGGCAGTAATAAATGCTTTCATAAAAACTCCCGTTTTAAAGTGTTGAATTCCGGCACTTCTACCTAGATAGATGCAAAATGTTAAATCTAAAAAAAAGATGTTCCCTATATTGCTTGAATAAGGAGTTAAAAAAAGGAATACTTTTTCCCATGAAATACCTGATTTTAGCCGCATTACTCTTGTCTTTTAAGGCCTTTGCCCAGGCCCCTCATTACGATACATACCCACCGACAACACCGGTGTTGTATGAAGCGGAAATCCTGGATTTTTATTCGGTGAAAAATGCTTACGGAGAGTTTTCAAATTTTGCGCTTTTTCCACTGACAATTGATGGTATTTTCTGGCCGACCAGTGAGCATTATTACCAGGCCCACAAATACACTGACCCGGAAATGATGGAGAAGGTTCGTAACGCAAAAACTCCGATGGAAGCGGCATTGATGGGCAGAGACCCGAACATTCCAAAACGCGAAGATTGGGATACGTATAAAGACATCGCGATGGAAAAAGCGGTGAGAGCAAAATTCGCTCAGTATGAAATCCTGCAAATACTTTTAAAGTCTACCGGCACATCATTTATCTATGAACACACCAAAAACGATTGTTACTGGGGAGATTGCGGAGACCGCACCGGTAAAAATAAACTGGGCTTGCTTCTGATGCAGCTTCGCTCGGAAATCTAAAAACTATTCGTATCTTAAAGCTTCAATTGGATGAAGCTTGGAAGCTTTGTGGGCCGGATAGATTCCGAAAATAATTCCGATCATTACTGAGAAACCAAACGCCAGCAAAATAGATTCCCATGAGACAGAGGCATTCCAGCCAATGATCACTGAGAATGTGAAGGTGATGGTCCAGCCCAGGACGATCCCCATGAATCCTCCAAGGAAGCTCACCACTACTGACTCCGTAAGAAACTGCATCAGGATATCACTGCGTTTAGCTCCGACTGCTTTTCTAAGGCCAATTTCCTTGGTTCGCTCGGTTACTGAAACCAGCATGATGTTCATGATTCCGATCCCGCCGACAACTAATGAGATTGCGGCGATAGTTGCAAGCAAAGTGGAAATAGTTTTGCTGCTTTGGCTGATAGCATTTTGAAGTTCGGCCATATTAAAAATCTGAAAAGCGTCATCTGATGATGATAAAGGGATGCGGTACCTTTTGATCATCGTCGCCTTTACGCCTTCTTCAACACTCTCTAAATCTTCTTTGCTCTTAACCTGGATATCGACTGAGTCCACATAGTTTTTCCCAAACAGTCGGTACATTCCGGTCTGGACAGGAATCAAGATCCTGTCATCCTGATCTTGAGGGCCAGAGGCGCCTTTTTCAGGAAGAAGACCAATGACTTGAAAGTTGATACGGTTGATTTTAATCATTGAGCCAATTGGATTTTGCTCACCAAAAAGCTCTCTTGCCACCGTTCTTCCGATGACAGCAACCAGCGCTCTGCTTGAAGTTTCATCATCTGAGAAAAATCGTCCGTAGTCGGGAGTGACCGTTCTCATTTTGGCATAGTTGGGGCTCACTCCTGCAATGGAAGTGTTCCAATTTTTATTCAGGTAAGTGACTTGCCCTCTTCCTGTGACGTTAGGAGAGACTTCCTGGATGCCAGAGATCTGGGCCTTGAGAGCATAAGCATCTTCAATCGAAATGCGAATCCTTGTTCCGGATTCCTGCATAACTCCACCAACGCGCACATTTCCAGCACGAAGGACAAGCAGGTTGGAGCCCATGGAAGAGAGTTGTTCTTCAATCGACTTCTGGGCCCCGCTTCCCAAAGCAAGCATGGCCACCACTGCAGCGACACCAATTAAAATACCGAGCATGGATAAAACAGAGCGGACCTTGTTGGCCGCCAGAGTTCTGAAACCCTGGTTAAAATGCTCGATGATTTCTTTTGCAGAAAATTTATCTTCCTGAATTTTTGGCGGAAGAATTTCTGTTTTTTGTGGTAGTGGTTTAAAGCGCTCATCGGATTGAATCATCCCGTCACGCATACGGATCAGGCGGTTGGCCTGTTTACCAATATCATCCTCATGGGTGACGATGATGACTGTGATTCCCTGCTCATTAAGCGAGCGCAGGATATCAAGGATTTCTTTTTCACTTTTTGAATCAAGATTTCCGGTGGGCTCATCGGCGAAAATAATTCTTGGGCCGTTAATCAGCGAGCGGGCGATGGCAATTCTTTGCTGCTGCCCTCCCGAGACCTCATTGGTTTTGTGATAGAGGCGATCTGATAATCCCACTTGCCCCAAAAGATTCTGGGCCTTATCGAAATTAAACTTTCCTTCCGTATAAATAAGCGGCAGGGCCACATTCTGCCAGGCCGGCATTCTTGGAAGCAGATTGAACTGTTGGAAGATAAATCCGATCTCACCGCGCCTGATAATCGCCAGCTCATCTTCGGAGAGACTGGAGACTTCTTTACCATGAAGCAAGTAAGAGCCTGAGCTTGGAATATCAAGCAGTCCCAGAATATTCATCAGAGTTGATTTTCCAGAACCAGAAGGCCCCATGATCGCCACAAAATCACCGCGCTCAATAGTGAGGTCGATGCCTTTTAAGATCTCGACTTTGTCGGTCCCCATCTGAAAAGATTTTGTGATGTTTTTTATTTCAATCATGAGTTTATCTTCTTCCCGCGCCTCTGGAGCCTTTTGGGAACTTTGGACTGAACGGATTATTGGAAGATTTACTTCCATCTCCAAGCGAGTAATCCTGGATTAAGATAACATCACCCTGATTCAATCCTTTAGTGACTTCAATTTTTTTTCCGTCAGAAAGTCCGGTGGAGATAGCATATTCAACCGGCCCTTTTTCTCCTTTAACAATCACCACCGATTTCCCGTCGATGACTTTCATTGCTTCAGCTGGAATTAAAAGGATACCTGTTTTTGATTTTACTGAGAAAGTCACGTTGGCCGTCATCCCGCTTCTCATGAACTCTGGTGTCTCTTCAGGTTTCACATCAATGGCATAGGTGGTGACATTGTTAGTGGTAGTGGCATCGAACGCCAGCTGGTCAACATGGGCGTTAATCGGAGACTTTGGATATGCATCGAGCACGATCACTGCTTTGCTGTTTAATTTTATCTGCGCGATGTCTGTTTCATCCACCTGTGCTTTAACTGTCAAATGATCTGACATGGTGAAGATGGCGTCAGTGTTGGTGAAAGTCTGCCCGGGCTCAACACTTTTTAGAATAATCGTTCCGCTGATTGGAGCAAGCACCGGAGTAGGCAGGTAGAGCTCCGCCCATTTTTTGTATTCCTCTTCACCTTTTGAGCGGGCAGCATCAAGCATTGCAGCTCTTTCTGTCGAACTCATCCACGCGAGGATCTGGCCTTTTCTCACTTTTGATCCTTCCTTGATTAAGACTTGATCAATTCTTCCGGCCACGGGAGCTTTGATTTCCAGTCTGTTTTTTGGCTGAACAGTTCCTGTTGCAAGAATAGTGATATCAATATTGCCCGTCTCAACCGCGTACTCACTGTAGGTGATTTCGGTTTTGTTGCTTTTTTTGTAAGAATAAAAAGCGATGGCACCGATGACCACGATCACCAGGCCTATGATTAAACTTTTTTTCATGGAATAACTCCGGTTCCCTGGCTGCGTTCCCAGGCCGCTTCTGCGATCAGGCGGTCTCTATTTTTTAATGTGTAATCTTTCTGCTTATTGATTAGGTCGTTTTCAATCAAATCCCAGTCATCAAAATTGGAAAGACCGTTGTTATATTTACTGCGCGAGATATCGGCGCGCACCTTTGCTGCCTCTAGAAAGGCCCTGCTCACCTTTACGCTGGCACTGGCCTCAGCGAAATTTGTGTAGTTTTCTTTCAGCGAGCGCTTAAGCTCCATGTTTTGGTTTTCCAGTCTTTTTAGAGACGCTTCGGCGACCAGGCTGGCGCTGTTGACTGAATAGAAGTCAGATCCACCACTAAAAAGCGACCAGCTGAGTGTGGTGCCAACTCCCCAGCGTTTATTATCGTCGGGAAAAAAATCACTTCCGGTTTTACCAGTTGAAGCGTTTAAGTCCCATGAAGGATAAAAACCTGACTTGCTGGATTCTAAAGAGGCGTTGGCACTGGCCAGTGTCGCTTTATATTTTTTCGCTGTAGGTGTTCCTTCAATCAGAGCATCGAAGTTCGGAGTGTTTTGCACTTCCAGGACAGGAGGCAGATCTTGAAGTTCCACCACTTCGTTAGGCTTTAGATTTAACACTCGCAGAAGAAAGGTGTTGCTGGTGTCCATAGCGTTTTCGGCCTTCAGCAAATCGAGTTTTGCCTGTTCTAAATAGGCCTTGGATAAAAGCACAGAGCCTTTATTTTCGCGGCCGTTTTCAAAGCGTAGTTCAACCATGCGAAGGTTGTCTTCTCTTCTTTTCTTAATGTCGCGAAAAAGTGCGAGAGAATCTTTTGCATAAAAATAATTGGCTATGGCATTCTTCAAATCGTAACTGATCTGTGCTTTTGTTTCCTGAAGATTCGCCTCTTCAGTCACGACTCTGCTGTCTGAGACTTTCAGAGCAGCGTTGTCTTTGAAGCCGTTGAAGAGATTGTAATTTAAATTAAGCGACCCTGCATAACTGTCTGCAGAGGAAGTGGCGCCACTGGCCGCTTCATTATGGGTTTTATCATAAGAAAGGGAAGCTGATACTTTGGGAAAAAAGGCGCTGCGTGTGCTTTTTTTATCCGCCAGGCTTGATTTATAAATCTCATATGAGGCCTGGACTTCAAGATTGTTTTTTATCGCCAGGTCAATGGCTTCGTTGTAAGTGATTTTCGTTGCGGCCATGGAAGAGGAGGCGGTTAAAGCGCTGATGATGAGGAGCATTTTTGTATTCATAAACATTTCCACAATTTTTCCATAATTCATCGCTATACTACAACTAAGTAGTATAGCTAATGATCGAAAAATAGCAATACAAACATCAATGAGAATCGACAACACCCACGGGAGAGGAACTGATAAAAGTTGACCCTAAAGATCGCAGATCAAAGAGCTGTTCATCAGCACAAAAATAATTCTTACTTTAATCTGTTTGATGGTATTCTCATATCTATATGAATGAAAATGCCATCGCCACCCCTCAGGTTAGATCTAAACCTATCAGAAGAATTTTAAGAATTCTCATGAGACTCATAGTATTGTTTTTTACGGGTAGTGTCCTGCTAACCATTTTTTATCGTTTTGTACCAGTGCCGTACACTCCGCTTATGTTTTGGAGAAGCACAGCTTCGATTTTTTCTAAAGACAAGTTTGTTGGAATTGAGAAAAAATGGGTTCCGATTGAGGAGATTTCAAAGTCGATGCAGCAGTCGGTGATCAAGGCCGAGGACTATAAGTTCTACCAGCACAATGGTTTTGATTTTGAGGCGATTGAAAAAGCAATCCAGTACAATAAGACCCATAAAAAGAAAAAAGGGGCGAGTACTATTTCACAGCAGACGGCAAAAAACGTTTTTTTATGGCCTTCACGTTCATGGTTAAGAAAAGGGCTTGAGGCCTACTTCACGGTTTTAATCGAGCTCATCTGGCCTAAAGAGCGTATCCTGGAAGTCTATTTAAATGTCATCGAACTTGGCAAAGGTGTTTATGGTGTCGAGGCTGCTGCACAGAAATTCTTTAAGAGGCCGGCAAAAAAACTCAATAGTGCGCAAGCTGCTTTGATGGCCGCAGTTCTTCCGAATCCAATCCGCTTCAGGATCGATAAACCAAGCCGTTATATTACTAATCGCCAGCGAAAAATCATGGGAAGAAGAGCTCCGCCAATGGTGGCCGTGGCGCCGGTTGAAGTGAAAGCTGAATTAAAACCGATAGAGAGCGAAGAGGATAAATCAAAAGAGTTTTTTTCTTTGAAGTTTGACAGCGAAAGCGAAGAAGAAAAAGAAAAGGGAGCCGAAGCTCCCCAATCAACTCCTGAAGAATCTTCAGAAGATAATAACAACGATTAATTCTTACTTGATGGTACGGGCCAGTTCTAATGCCTTTAGAAGGTCAATGCGTCCGCCGGCAATCATCTTGTCCTTAAAGCTGGTAACTTTTGTCACGGAGTCCATCAGCACTTGTTTCAACTGAACAGGTGTCAGGTTCGGGTAGTGAGAAAGAACTTCAGCGGCCACTCCCGCAGTCGTCGGGCTTGCCATTGAAGTCCCTGACATCGAAGCGTATCTGCTTCCTGGGGTTGTAGAGTAAATGCTTGAGCCTGGAGCTGCCACATCAACACTCGTTTTACCATAGTTAGAAAATCCACTCATTCCTCCGCTGCTTGCAGTGCTGGCAACGATTAAAAGGTTTTCATTCGGGTGACTTGCCGGGTACGTCGGGCGTCTATCAATGTCATCAGAATTGTTACCTGCTGCTGCAACCACTAGCACACCATAATTATCCTGGATATGTTTTAGCGTTTCCGGAATTAAGTTCTTTCCTTCGTTTGAGCTTTTTCCAAAAGAGCAGTTGATGATCTTGGCGCCATTTTTAGCAGCATAGATAAACGATTCAGCGATATCAACATCGGTTTCGTCGCTGTTGTTTGGAACAGACCTGATTCCAATGATCTTTACGTTTGAAGCGATTCCGGCAATGCCTTTGCCGTTGTTTTGTTTTGCTCCGATTGTTCCTGAAACGTGAGTCCCGTGTGAGTGAGCGTCTCTATTATTTCCACTCGCACGACCTTGTGAATCGCGAACAAGTGTATTGATGCCGTTAACATCGTCAATATACCCGTTATTGTCGTCATCTATACCGTTTCCAGGAATTTCCCCCTGATTAACCCACACGACATCTTTTAAATCTTCGTGAGTTGCATCGATTCCAGTATCAACTACGGCAACAATGATTGTCTCTGTGGCCGTTGTCCCATGGATTTTGTAAGCGGCATTGACCGAAACACCATTTTGAGAGGCATCAGCGAATGACCACACTCTTGAGGCCATCGGGTCGTTGAATTGAGCGGCGTCCAGAGACTTATCAATTGCCTCAGTGCCTTTTGTCGGGACAGGCAGCTGGGATTTTTCTGCGCGGTGATTTCTTTCTGTGTACTCAACACTCGGGTGATTCTTTAATTGAGACTCCAGGAGAGAGACATCATTTAATCTTACAATGTAGATGTTTCCAAACAGGTTCTGAACTTTAGCATCTTTGCCAAAATCAGGAATAGCTTTTCCATTTTTAATTTTCACGACAAGTTCACCTGGTGTGACTTCTGCGTGAAGAGCAGGTACAGAGAGCACGAGCATAGCGAGCAGTAGAAGTTTCATATTGTTTCATCCTTGAACAAATTTCCGATAATATAGGTTAAGTGATTCAATTTCGGATGGGCAAGCAATTAAGGCGGTTGTTGGATAAAGTTAGATATACTTACATTTTTTATTTGATTTTAAGTCAGAATCAAAGAGCTTTTTATTTAAACTTCCCATTTTAAAACCGATTAAGCCTTTATATTAATTCGGGAGAGCTTATGACAATCGGTGCAAAACTAAGGTTACTAATGATCTTTTTAGTACTCACTCTGGTGACGACTTCAGTGATCTCGTTCTGGAATTCTAACCGCTTTGTCGGGCAAGTTGGTGACCTCGCGGAGGTGCAGCTTCCAGGTGTGAGTAATATGACTCTCGCAGATATGATGCACGATGGGATCAGGGCCAATGTCTACCGTGCGATTCTCGTGTCCGATTCAAAGGATGAAGCAGAACTAAAAGAAGTGCGAGATGAGGCCAAGGAGTTCGCTGATAATATCCACAATCACGTAGGCGAACTACAAAAATTAAATCTCAATGAAAAAACAAAAGCAGCGATCGCACCGGCCCTTCCGCGCATTGAGGAGTATGTGAAGGCCGCTAAAGAAATCGTTGATGTTGCACTTGCCGGCGATGGGGAAAAGGCGCGCGCAGGTCTGCCTGCTTTTAACGAAAAATTCGAAGCGCTGGAAAAAGAGCTTGGCACCCTTGGGGATCTGATTACTGAAGACGCGGCTTCTTCATCAGTGAACGCAGAAGTGATCAAATCGCAGGCGATGTATTCAAATATCATCTCTTTTATTGTCGGGGGCATTCTAATGGCTTTCTTTGCGATGGTTATTCGCGATCAACAAAACCAGCTCCAGCAGATTATTAATAACCTGATTAATGAATCAAAACGTATCAATGATACAGCAATTAACCTGACACATTCAGCGGAAAATCTGTCAGAGTCAACCACTATGCAGTCGAGCGCTTTTCAGGAATCGGCGGCAGCGCTAGAGGAAATCAGTGCGACTGTGAGCACGACTGAAGTGAATTCGCATAAGCTTGATTCAAATGCCAAAGAAAGTTATGAATCTGCCAGCAATGGGAAGACAACTATTGAAAAAATGCTGGCCGCAATGGATACCATTAATAACAGCAACACGGCCATGATGAAACAGATTGAAGATGGAAATAAAAAGATCGAAGAAATCGTCCGTGTTATTGGAGAAATTGAAAATAAAACAAAAGTCATTAATGATATCGTTTTCCAGACAAAACTTCTTTCATTCAACGCCTCAGTCGAGGCCGCTAGAGCAGGCGAGCAAGGGAAAGGTTTCGCTGTTGTCGCTGAGGAAGTAGGGAATCTTGCTCAAATGAGCGGTAATGCCGCCAAGGAAATTTCTGAAATGCTGACGACAAGTATTTCAACTGTAGAGACAATTGTTAATGAGAACAAAACAAAAGTAGAAGTGCTGGCCCGTGATGGACGCGTGAAAGTAGAGCAAGGAATTGATATTGCCAACAAGTGCGGAAGCGCGCTTGAAGAAATCGTTTCTCAGGCCTCTAGTATCAACGGCCTGATCACTGAAATCACCACAGCGGTTAAAGAGCAATCAAAGGGAATTTCGGAAGTCTCGAAGGCCATGGGAGTGTTGGATGAGGCCAGCAACAAGAACTCAGTAACCTCGAAGGAAAACCTTGAATCCTCAAAGGAGCTGCAGGATCAGGTCGTAAAACTCGGTCTGGTTATCGACTCTCTTTCTTCGATGATGACTAGCAAGAAAGACACTGTTGCAAGAAACTAAGTTGTTTCAAGGCGCTTGTCACCGAAAGTGAGCGCCTTAGACCTCCAATCTTCAGAAATTCCCAAGCCGGGCCCAAACGATTCTTTAGGGAACATTGTTTTATCCACAGTTTGACTCCGGGCTATTGAGAATAGTTGCTCAATATAATACTCTGCCAAAATGAGAGCGCAAAGGCTTAGGACATTTGGGGATTTTTTAAAGAGAGCTGAGATTATTCCTCAATCGCTTCTGGTCATTACCAATGACTCCGACGACTGCTCCCGTGCCATCCTGGAGCTCAAGGCGCTCAATTATGACATGCCTTTTTATGAGCTCAATCTCTCAGACAATCCCAATTTGATTAGCGAACTATCTGAACTCTACGAGATTGATGACCTGCCTATGTTCATCTATTTTCGTGGAAAAAAAATGGTCAGCAAAATAATTGGCCATGGAAAAAATCACGACTTTTCAGGCTTTCTCACTAGCGCAGTCAATCTAGATTACTAAATTTAAATAAAACTATACGGCCGTTAATTCTCTCCGGAATTAATAAATAAAAACCTACTTATATTCATAAGATTCTCTAAAGAAGATTTGCCTTAAGTCTTTTTGCTTTTTCTACGAACTAGAGAAGAAGAGATTGGATTAACCGTGAGGATAGTATGTTTGAGAATAAAAGTTTGAATTGGAAAATGCGAGCAGCTTTTAGTGTATCTGCATTCTGTTTGGCCATCGTAGGGTACTTTAGCTACCATGGACTGCAGGAAGTTGAAGAAAAATATGAGCACGTTGCCAATATCAATCTTCCAAATGCGATTTTGGTTGAAGAGTTAAAAGGAACATCTGATAAAGTCATGAGTCTTATGATTCAAAGTGCGCTGGTTGGAAATTCTGAAAAAGAAATGAAGAGACTTGCCGGGCGCTTTGATGAAACGCTAAAAAAATATGTCGAATCTGATGAGGCTTATAAAAAAGTTCCTTTCGTTGAAGGTGAAGCTGAGCTTTACAATAAAGTGGATGCAGCCTGGAAGGTGCTAAAAGCAGACCTTGATAAAGGTAGAGTACTGGCGGCGACAGCAAAACCTGAAGAGAAACACCTCTTCCAGGAATTTTACATGAGTGAGAAAGTTAAGGATGCCCGATTTCACTACTATAAAGTTTTAGAGGAACTATTAGAGTTTCAGAAAGCAGAATCAAAAAAATGGGTTGCGAGCGCACGCGCCAGCAACGCCTTCGCAGAAAAAACAATCCTGACTCTGGCAGTAATTGGATTTATCTTTTCGATCGTGACAGGTTTCTTATTTTCTCGCGCTATTTCAAGCACGCTTAACCGCATTGCTGAAAACCTGGCGGAAGGGGCGAGAGAAATCGCACAAACCTCATCGCAGGTTGCGGGCTCAAGCGAGACTTTATCATCTGCCGTTTCTCAACAGGCGGCTGCGGTTCAGGAGACTTCAGTGTCAGTAGAAGAGTTAACAGCAATGGTAAGAAAGAGTTCAGAGAATTGCTCTACATCGGCCAGCGTGTCTTCTGAAAGTCACGAGACGGTTATTCAAGGCAAGAGCGCTGTAGAAGAAATGATTAAATCGGTTGATGATGTTAGCCGCGGAAATGACGAGATTATGGCCTCGATTGAGGAAGGTAACCGCCGCATCGCTGAGATCTCATCAGTCATCAGTGATATTGCAGCTAAAACAAAAGTGATTAACGATATCGTTTTCCAGACTAAGCTTCTGTCTTTCAACGCTTCTGTAGAGGCGGCAAGAGCAGGGGAAAACGGAAAAGGATTTGCGGTCGTTGCCGAGGAAGTCGGTAACCTGGCGCAGATGAGTGGTCGTTCGGCGGGAGAAATTTCGGCGATTGTAGATGAGAGTATCAGAAAAGTAGACCAGATCGTAAGCGAGAATAAGGCCACTGTTGAAAAATTCGTTCTGAGCGCAAAACATAAAGTGGCCAGAAGCCAGACAGTCGCCTCAAAATGCGGTGAGATGTTTGACCAGGTTGTTAGCAACACGACTAAAGTAAACGGTCTGATTGAAGAAATTTCCCGTGCCTCAAGTGAGCAGTCAAAGGGGATCGAGGAAATTACAAATGCGATGGGGCAGATCGACGTGGCGACCAATGAGAACTCAACAGTAACTCATTCGGTGGCAAAAGCAGCAAAGGATCTGGCGGGAAGAGCAGACATGCTTCAGGAAATGTCGACGGAGCTCTATAAAACAGTACACGGAAAAGCAGCTTAAAATAAAAAAAGGGCCGGAAAACCGGCCCTTTTTTATTTTATCTTTTTAAAATCTGACGGGCCTCATTCACCAATAAATCAATAGCATCATCGTCTGAAAGGCTTTCATCCGAAGCTTTGAGATCTTTGATTTTCTGGCCAAGAAAACTTGATAATTTCTCTGATTGGAAATACTCCTGAGAGTCATTGAGGATAATCTCGGCCTGTTTTTCAGGAAGAGGGCCGGTTGTCGTGGCCGATGTTAAAAAAGGAGTCGCTCCAGTGATAACTGTTGAATCACCCAATGAATAAGCAAAAGTGTTCATTGAAAGTATCAAAGACAAGATAGCGATTGTTGTTTTCATTTAATGATCCTCGAAGTTGTGTCTAAAGAACATACACTTCTGATAAAAAAGCTCAAGAATTCGTGTAAAAATTACCTGTTCAGTTCCGGAATAGCCCTGCCGATAAAGCTGGAACATGAAGAGATTATTTCTTTTAGTCCCGCTATTTACGTTTCTTTTGAACCTTCCGGCCTGGGGGCAGGGCCCTAAAATGATTGATGTCGATGAAGACATCAATTACAACGAGGGTTGGTACAAAAAATCCCGTTCGGATGAAGAGAATTTCAAGCGTCTGGTTGAGGCCTTAAAAAAAGTAGAGACAGGAAAGAAGGTAATTGAGAAGGCCACGCAGAAGGCCGCTCAACAGGGTTACACCCTTTTTGATGTCGTCGCCATTGGTGACGGATCTCTCACGGACACTACACTTATTCGCCGTTTTTCGGCCTCAAACCCGGCCCATGTCGTTTATGAGACAAGGTCAAAGGTTTATCTGAACCGCCATCTGAAAATGATGGATGCAATCCTGGATTTCGCTCATGAGCTGACTCATTTCACATACCGCGAACCTTTTAATCCATATGATGCCCGCTTTCATCTTAAAGACTTCATTAAAAGTACAGTAGAAGGAAGAGGCGGCGAAGTTGATGCTTATATGGTCGAGTGTAAAGTGCTAAAGGAGCTCCTTCCTGGAGAGGGTTTTTCACGCTCAAATTGTCCGAAAGTTTTCGATCAGAAAACGGGATCCCTTTCTAAGGACCTTGGGATTCAGGAATTCTATAAAGTCGGACGCCACTTCGATGGCCTGAAAAAGGACATGGAGAAATTTGCGGTGACTAATAAAGATCTTCCCCAGGCTTCAGGCAATGAGGCGATGTTTATTTCTTCTGCGTGGGGCCTTCCTTACCCTGTGGCAGCGGTAAAAGAGTACGTCAACATCATGGACAGAGTTTGCAAGAACGATAAAAACCGTATCGCCCTTATGCAGGAAAAAATCGGGCGCAGCCCCGCCAGCGGCGACACCTTAAAAGACAATCAGGATTTCAGGCTGATGTTCGAGGACTTCAAGAGCAGATGTGACAAGTTTGCCGGCGAATAGCCTTAGTCGTTTTTTATTCAAAATTTAATTAAACTAAAATGAGTTGATTAATCCAAGGATACCGGATGAAAAAAGTCAGTTTATGTTTTGCTATCGCCTTTCAGTTAATGAATTCCGCTCCGTCATGGGCGGAAGAGTCTGATAATCCTCCTTATCGCAAGACGATCAAGGGTGACCATGAGATGAGGATCATCAATTCCGGAAGTGCGGCCCTTGAGGCCCGTTTGGAAATGATCAGAAATGCTAAAACCTCCCTGGATTTGGAGTATTTCATTTTTAATCCGGATATTGCCGGAGGATTGGTTTTAAAAGAACTTGCGAAGGCGGCAGAGCGCGGAGTGAAAGTACGCGTACTGGTGGATAAGTCCATCGCAGTTTTTAAACTTGATGAGTATTACGCCGAAGCACTAAAAGAAAAAGGAATTGAAATCCGCTATTATAATCCGGCATCAGTCGCCAGAATCTCCTCTGTGCAATTTCGCAATCACCGAAAACTTATCGTAAAAGATGGAGAGGAAGCAATCACTGGTGGAAGAAATATCGGTGACGATTATTTCGATCTTTCTGAGCATTTCAATTTCCTTGACCGCGACGCCTCGATTGAAGGTGAAGTGGTCAAAACTATGAAAGACAGTTTTGACCTTTATTGGAAATCAGAAATTGTTGAAACACCAAAAGAACCAATGGGCCCTTCAAAAAGCCTGATTGTTGAAGGTGACGATTCGCTTTACCAGCAGCATATGAAAGAACACGAAAGAAAAAAAGCGAATGCCAAAAAAATATTCAACTACACAGAAGAAGATAAAAAAATCCTGGAGTTCCTGGCAACTCAGGGAAAGAAAAACCTGGAAGAAAATCCTAAATCGACTTGTCCGAAAGTTTCTTTTGCCACAGACCGCGAAGGGGCGAGTTTTTTAGAGAGACTCAATTCCACAAAATATCACGACGATTACCGTCTACTTAGAAAAGAAATTGCGAAATGGATTCATCAGAACGTGAAGCAGGAGTTGATTGTTGATTCACCTTACTTCCTGGATAATACTTTAAGCCGTGAGATAACTGATAAACTTTTCTCTGAGAATAAAAAAATCTTTATCCTCACCAACAGCCTTGCTTCAACAGACGCCATTCACGTTTCGACAATTTTTAATGATTCAGTAAAAGAATACGCGGCCAATGAAAAATTTCAGGCCTACATCTTTAAAGGAAAGAGCTCTGAAGAGACGCCTTTTATGAACGACAAAATAAAAAAATCAACTTGGGGAACTCACTCAAAAACGATGGTGTTTGGCGATGACTCTTTCATGATCGGGACTTTCAATATCGACAACCGTTCAAGTTTTTACAACACGGAGATGGCCATTTTTTGTTCGGGGAGTCCAACTCTTACCAAGGCCGTTAGAGATAATATTCAACTCCGTCAGGTCAACAGTCATCATCTCGATACCAGTGGTAACCCATCTGATTGTGCGCCGATTCTGGGGGAAGTGACTGGAATGAAAAAGTTTTTATACTACTTCATGAAGGTCCCAAGTAATCTTTTCAAGTTCTTACTTTAGTTTCTTATCAAAATGTTGCATTGTGACTATACGGTCTAGCGAGAGGATGTTTGGAGATTTCTTTCCAGCTCCTCTCAAAATTTATTTAAATCTCCTCTCATTCACGAAAAAATAAACCAACTTTTTTCTTATGATATAGGTGCTGTTTTCATTGACGATAACTGGTCCCATCGGTAAATTTATGTAATAATTGTAAAGATTTAATCACTAGTACTTTGTGCAAATTAATAGGGAGCACGAGATGCAAGACAGCGTCGTCATGATGAAAGTTGATGATTTTTTAAACTGGGGTCGCAAGAACTCACTTTGGCCTATGACTTTTGGTCTCGCTTGTTGCGCGATCGAAATGATGGCGACAGGTGCTTCGAAGTACGATCTTGAGCGTTTCGGTTGTGGGGCCTTCATGGCCACTCCAAGACGCGCGGATTTAATGATCGTTGCTGGAACAGTTACACTAAAAATGGCAACGAGAATTAAGACTCTATTTGAGCAAATGCCTGAGCCTCGTTATGTTATCTCAATGGGATCATGTGCGAACAAAGGTGGGCCATACTGGCAACACGGCTATCACGTTCTTAAAGGCGTAGATGAAGTTGTTCCTGTTGACGTCTATGTTCCTGGTTGTCCTCCAAGACCGGAAGCTCTAATCGAAGGAATCATGACTCTTCAAAAGAAAATCGCTAATGAGAGACTCCTTCGCGATAAGTGGGTAAAACATGCATAACGAAATCGTAACAAAATTAAACACAATGGTTTCTGGATCAAACGCAGTTGCAAACATTGCTACTGTGGGGGACTCTTCAATCACTGTTGAAGCGGGAAAAATCCTTGAAGTGTCTAAGGCGCTTCTGGCAGACGGCTTTAATGTTCTTCAAGTTATTACTGGGACAGATTACTCTGACCGCATTGAACTAACTTACATCCTGGCTGACTTCCACAAAAACCGTGAGCTTTTGGTGAAGGTAAAACTTCCACGCGGCGATGGTTCTGGAAACAACAGAGACACTCTTCCAAAAATTGATTCAGTAACAAGTGTTTGGAAGGCTGCTCATTTTCAAGAGCGCGAAACATACGACATGATCGGTGTTCACTTTGTTGGAAACCCTGATCACAGAAGAATCCTGACTCCAGATGACTGGCAAGGATACCCGCTGCGACGCGATTATGTTGTTCAGGAGAAATACCTGGATATGACAGTTAACCCTCTTCATAAAATCAATACTGACGATCACATGTTCGGTAAAAAACTAAAAGAAGAAATCGGCGATCCAAAGAAAGTTTCAGCTAGCTGGAAATCTAACGATGCTGAAGACGAAGCAAAGGATGGTGAATAATGTCAGCTAATCATCATGTAGAAGAAAAAATCATTCTAGGGGATCAGGAAGTTCTAAAGTCTGATTTGCTTACCCTTAATATGGGTCCTCAGCACCCTGCGACTCACGGGGTTTTAAGAGTAGAAATTAAAACTGACTCGGAAATCGTGGTAGAGGCAACTCCACACCTGGGTTACCTTCACCGTTGTTTTGAAAAACACACAGAGAACCTGGATTATAGAGGAGTGATTCCTTTTGTTGACCGCATGGACTACCTTGCGGCGATGAACATGGAATGGGGATACGCCCTGGCAGTTGAAAGAATGCTGGGAACGGAAGTTCCAAAGCGCGCTGAATACATTCGTATTATGGTGGCCGAGCTTCAAAGAATTGCCTCTCACTTATTATTCTTCGGAACATACGCAATCGACCTTGGGGCCTTCACTCCATTCTTATATGCGTTTCAGGACAGAGAGCAGATTCTTAGACTTTTTGAAGAGCTAAGCGGTGCTCGTCTTCTTTATAACTACGTTTGGATTGGTGGTGTATGGAATGACATCAACGATGGACAACTTGCACGTGTAAAAGCTTTCTGTGACGAGTTCGAAGAGAACTTAAAGAAATATCACTCACTAGTTGGTGAAAACAAAATCTTCATCGACAGAACAGCTAACGTTGGAGTGCTTTCACCAGAGCAATGTTACGCTTACGGAGCGACCGGACCGGTGCTTCGTGGTTCAGGTGTAAAGTGGGATCTTCGTAAAAACAGAACATACGGAATGTATGACAAGTTTGATTTCGATATTCCGGTGGGCGAGGGACTAAAGGGGCAACAGGGAGACTGTTGGGACCGCTACCACGTTCGCGTTCAGGAAATGTTCCAGTCGATCAAAATCATCCGTCAGGTGCTTGAAGGAATTGAAGAAGGGCCGGTAATGGGCAAAGTTTCAAAAATCATCAAGGTTCCGGCCGGAGAGATTTATCTGAGAACTGAGTGTCCACGCGGAGAGCTTGGGTACCACTTAATCTCTGATGGCGGAAAAACTCCGTACAGATTGAAAGTTAAGTCGTCATGTTTCACTCACGTTTCAATGCTTGGAGAAATGGCACCGGGAATGATGGTGGCGGATCTTGTAGCAGCGATCGGAAGTATCGACATCGTTCTTGGCGAAGTTGACCGTTAGAAGTGAGTGGTAAAATGCTCCAGTGGGGCATTTTTATGATTTTTGAAAATAAAATGAGAAGAACTTTATATAATGAGTTCCGATCACATTAAGGAAATAATATGGAAACGATTCACCTTAAGAAAAGTATTGAACCGGAACTAACAGTCGGCCAGTGGTTTAAAAACATTTACACCGCTGTTAAAACAACTGCGATCGGGATGGGGATCACTTTTAAATATGTATGGGCAAAAGACGTTGTGACGATCGAGTACCCGGAAGTCAGAGAAGAGCTTCCATCAAACTCGCGTTCACGTTTATACAATGATGCTGAAAACTGTATCTCGTGCCTTCAGTGTGCGGTGGCCTGTCCGGTTGACTGTATCTATATCGCTGCAGTTAAGAGACCTACAGATGCTCCAAAAATCAAAACAAAAGACGGTACACCGATTCGTCTTGACCTTAAACAATACACGATCGATACAGCGCTTTGCTGTTACTGCGGTCTTTGTACGACAGTTTGTCCAACTGAGTGCTTAACTCACACGACAGACTACGAATACGCTTCATACACACTTGCAGCTATGAAGTACGACTACCTTGCTCCGGACATCAGAGCATGGAGAACGAGAATCGTTAAGTCTTAATCTTTTAAAAATGAAGCCCCGGAAACGGGGCTTTTTTATTTGGAGTGCCTGTGAAAACTTTTTTATTAGCTTTTATCCTTATTTTAACTTCATCGTGTTCAACTTTTAAAGAGGCCTTTAAAAAAGCGGCTGCTCATGAAAAAATGGCAAAGAATTTAGAGACGATGCCTTATGAAATGAAAGCTCCGGATCTGCAGAAGAAGGTTGTGGAGTCTATTACCAGCACAGATATCACTAAAGGAAAGTGGGTTTACACTGCTAATCCGGGATCGCAAGAGATGGCCAAAAGTCAGGCGATTGCGCAGGAGATGGACGATGGCTTCATTTATAAAGAGAAACTTTATGTAAGTGGATGGACGCCTGATATGAGTCTTTTCTCCGGAGATATGGAGAAATTTAAAAAGAGCGTAATGCATTCAACTTATCATGTGCTTGAGCAGGACCCTAAGGGCTTCATGATCGTAAAGGGCAATTTGATTTACGAGGCAAAAGAAGTGGCCCCTGGGAAAACCACACTTCGTGTGTATAAAATCACTAAAGTTGTGAACCCTGTAAGCGTAGGCGTTGATTGGTGGAGCCTGATGAAAGGAAAAGGTCTTTTCCCATCATTCAAAAAAGAGCCGGTTGATTTCGTGAGTTCAAGAAAATATCAGGAAGATGACAAGACTTCGAACATCAGTATGTTCTTTTACATTGACCCTGTCCGCGCCGAAAAAATGGAAGCGGATCTTATCGCGGCCGAACCAGGTTAGTCGTGGTCTTAAAAGAAATCTTTCTTTATTTTCTCAAATTAGGAATGTTTGGTTTTGGAGGCCCGCTTGCGCTGGCCTCCAATATGCAGTCTCACGCAGTAGAAAAAGAGCGCTGGCTTTCCAATGAGGAATTCAATTCCACATTCGCTTTAATTAAGGCGATGCCAGGTCCGATCGCGTTTATGACGGCGGTTTTTCTGGGGCGTCTGCGCGGAGGATTCTGGGGAGCACTGTTGGCCGGTATCGCTCTGAATTTGCCAGCGTTTGTTCTCATGATTCTTTTTTCTATTTTCTTTAGCAGTATCTCACATATTTCATTCGTTCATTCACTGATGATTGGAATGCAGGTGGCGGCCTTAGGAGTGATCCTCGGGAGCTTAAAAGGACTGGTCAAGGGAAGAGAGAAGAATTTGTTCTTCTGGTTTTTAGTCCTGATCTCAGGAATCATTAATTACTTTTATCCGGGGCTTGAACCTGTCGTTATTATCGGCCTTGGTCTAATGCTGGTTGCCCGTGGGAGATTGTTTGACCTGGGCACACTTGCTCTTGTCTGTTTTAAGGCGGGGGCACTGGTTTTTGGAAGTGGTCTGGCAATCGTTCCCATGCTTCAGCACGATGTTGTGGATAAATACCAGTGGCTTACTCAGAGTGAATTCCTCGATGCCCTGGCCTTCGGCCAGATGACACCGGGGCCGGTGGTTATTACTGCGACTTATATTGGGCATAAACTTCACGGCATGCCGGGGGCCTTGATCGGAACGATCTGTATTTTTTTAGCGTCGTTTTTTCATATGGTCACATGGTTTCCTTCTGTTGTTAAAAAAGTTCAGGGGAAAAAATGGATTGACCGTTTTGTCTTCGGCGCAATCGCCGCAGTTGTGGGGCCAATTCTTGTGGCGGTTTTAAAGCTGGGAATGGGTGTAGGGATGACTCCATTTTTGGGAGTCTTGATGGTCGCAACTTTTGTGGTGACATTAAGAGGGAGAGTTCCGCTTTGGATGGTCATTCCTATCGGCGGGGTGATCACCATGCTTTACACGATGATCTTTCCCCACCTTTAGAACGTTATAGGCGTCTTAAGTATTCTTCTTTTTTCATTCTGTATTCATCATCAGTCAGGATTCCCTTCTGATGAAGATTGTACAGTTCCTCCAGTGACTGATGAGTGGCCTTTGGTGCCTCGTTTTCACTTAAAGGATGGCTTCCCCTGCCGAAAATCACTTTGGATTGAGCAACAAATATCTGCCAGAAGTTATTCTCGGCGAATGTTTCATTGATAACAACTGTATCTGATACAAAGTCGTGAAGAGTTTGCTTTTTCTCTGTGAAAAGGGCCATCAGGTAACCGGCACAGAGCAGGGCACTTGAAAGGAAAGACACGGCCATGCGGATGATTGAGTCTTGCACCGTAAGAGCTGATCCGTTGGTTTTTACCACGGCCATTTTCATCAGCGCTTTTCCTGGAGTCGCGCGAAGTGGTGAAGTCTCAAAGACCACGCGGTAGACCCCGCCGATGATAATGCAAAGGGGAGTGATGAACCAAGGAATAATGAGCAGCATGCAGATGACCCAGACAAAAATAGCATCTAAGATAAGTGCAGCAAAACGTCTCCAAAAGCCAGCGTATACCATTTCGAACCTCTTTAGTTTTTGGCCATAGTCACCAGAGTCACACTTATAAGTGCAGCGATGATGCCGGCAAATTTCATTAAGTTTAATCCAATGTCTTCAACAAAAATATCCCATACCACGCTGGTCACCATCTGGGCCGCAATTAATAGCACGGTGACTTTCACAGCGCCTAATTTAGCGAAGGCAAAAGGCATTCCGGCGATGATGCAGAAACCAAATAGTGGAGGGAAAATAAACCACCACTTGTAGGTAGTAAGCGGGGCCTTTACTTGAAAAAAATCCGGGACAATCGCCGGGTTGTTTTTAACTAAAAAATAAAAACCGATACAGATGAGCACCGTTACTGCATTGGTGATTAAGGTCGCTTGAGCAACACCAATATGTATGGCCACCTGGCGGTTCATGGTTCCCTGTAAAATCCCCATGCACCCGATGAAAAGCGGGATGAGTATGCTCCAATTCATATTTTTTCCTTGCTGATCAGAACTCATAATAAGAAGTTCTCCTCATTAATTTTTTTCTGATCATTTAAATTCAATCAAAAATCCTTTCAGGTAATCGCCTTCATGAAACCCTTTAAGTGGAACACAGTCTTCGTTTAGCTTAAAACGCTTCCCGATATTAATTTTATTTTTGAATTTAGACCCATCAATGATGGTCTTTAATTTCTCTTCAAATTTATTCCAGCTAATGGCATGAGTGTTAAGAAAAGCGAAAATCTGCCCTTTCTCTTCATCCAGGAGTTCCAGCATTTGCGGCAGTAGTGTCTCGTAAGACTTAAGCGCATTTGAGATTTTATTCCCATCGCTTGAAGCGCTTGGAGGGTCGCAGACGATCACTTCAAATTTCTTTTTTTCCCCGATGAGTTTGTCCATCGCTCTTTCACTCGGCATACACAGGCCGGTGTGATGATCTTTGTTAAGGCCAGGGTTAAGCGCGATGTTCTCATCCAGCCAGGCCAGGTATTTCGGCGAGAGGTCAACTGAAACCACGTTGTCGAAATTCATTCCGAGGCAGTACACGGAAAAAGCTCCGGTGTAGCTGAAGAGGTTTAAGAGGCTTTTTTTATTTTCCAAATACGGGCGCATGTTTTTTCTAATCGCGCTCATGTCACTGTAAATACCGAAGTCGTAGTGCTGGTTGATTTTGATTCTATAATTTAGCCCGAATTCTTTAAGTGTGAAATCGGAGTCGGCGCTGCCGTTGATAGAGCGGATGGATTTCGCCTGATCAAAATTGCGCTCTTGAATCCAGATTTCTTTTAGCTCTGGAAGATTCTCCTTTAAGTATTCAAGGACCAGGGCCTCTTTTTCTTTCCAGAAAAGAGCGTAGTACTGAACCATGATTTCGTTTTTTAGCGACTGGACTAAAAGTCCCGGAAGTTGATCACTTTCGCCATTGATCAAAAAGAGATTGTCTCTTTCTTTCATTAAAGGACGGCGCAGATCAATCGCTTTTTTTACGCGCTCCTTGAGGACTTCATCAAATGATTTGGTCCACTCACTCTTATCCAGGCTCCAGAGCCTGGCCTTAACGGTTTTATGGGCGGGGTCGTTGATTAAAAGGGCCACATCCTGGCGGTTTTTTTCATCAGCGCCGATCAGGAAAAAGGCGTCTTTGGGAAAACGTTTTGTATAAGTGTCTTCGGTAATCCAGGGATGACCAAGCTTTAAGTATTTACATGAAGCAGGGTGAAGGTTCACCTTTGGAATAGGCTTGCTCATTAGAGGATTTCTTTAACCGGAGATGCGTTTTCATCAAAAGGCTTGATGACATGAAGTTCGTCGATCGAATCCTCAAGCAGCATTAGAAGTTGATTCGTGACTTTGAAAGGATCATCGAGATTAAGAATGTTGAAATCCATCAGGCGCATTTTTAGCTCGTCAGGAATTTCTTCGTAAGGATTGATTTCTGAACAGATATCGCCCAGGACTTTAATTCTCGCCTCAAGGTAATCAATTTTTTCTTGAAGGGGGTTGTATTCAGAAAGGTCGCTGTGGTTAATGCGGCCAATGTCTGCAATGTTTTTTGGGTCGTTAGTCTGGTTCATAGGTCTACTATTTCAAATGTGAATTATCCCGTCAATCAGGAATGAGTTCATGTTTAAAAATGAAAGGAAAGAAAGGATATATAGCGGCATGACAAACGCATTTATGATTTATTTTGTGGTGATTTTAAGCATTCTCTTCTTGCCAGAGCGGGTTTGGGAATTCTTCTGGCAAAAGTTAAGCTTTAGGTTTGAGCGAAGAAATCTTTTTGCAAAAGAGAAAAGTGCAGGCGAGGAGTTGCTACAGGCGATTCCGGAATTAGAGGCAAGCTTGAGTGTGGGCATGAAAATGTCAGGTCTCAAGCTTCCGGAGTATAAATTTTTTACCTCACTTATTTATATTCTACTGGAGAATAACCGCAGGCTGGGGATAGGCTTAAAGAATGTTTTGGGAGAGCTTAAGCAGAATCTCATTCTCGATTTGCAGTTTGAAGGAAAACTTCTTGATCATACCCTCGGGGCAAATGCGCAGTTTTTAGTGATCGCATTGACTACCTGGTTTTTCATTTTTTTCTCCAGTCAGCTGGCCGACCTGCCGCTGGATTCATTCATACTTCTTCTGATCATTTTGGTGCAATTGTCCGGTATTTTTGTATTTAATTTCCTCTTAAAGCTGATTAAAAAGCGCACTTTCAATAAATTTAATCAGGCCATCTCCAGACTGTATCTTTTTGGCGGACTCTCGGAGATCGGCCTTTCTTTTGGACAGGTGTTGGAGGAGTCAAAGGTCATGGCCTCTGAAAACTGGAGTCACCGCCTCTTTTTGCCATGTGCGAGAAGGCTCTCTGGCCTGGTGGCCCGCTGGAAAGAGACGGGGCTCTCCCCTGTGAGTGGCTCCAGAGAGATTATTGGAGAGCTTTGGCATTTAAAGGAGGTGAGTTTTGTCAGGTTTCTTAAGCATTTAGACCTGCTTAAATTTGTCATTTTGGCGGGCTTTTTCCTGCCGGCCTACTTTCTTTATCTCTACTCAATTTTTCAATTTTTCATGGAACAATAGAGAAATTTTAGGTAAATTATCCTCTCAACTCGTTCCCTTTTTTAACAGGAAAAATCATGTCTTATCAAAATGACAAACAAATCATTTATTCAATGAATAAAGTAGGAAAGGTCTATAAACAGAAACATGTTTTAAAAGACATCCGCCTTTCATACTACTATGGCGCAAAGATCGGGGTTCTTGGTCTTAACGGTGCCGGTAAATCTACACTTCTAAAAATCATGGCAGGTCTTGATACTGACCACCTTGGTGAAACAACTTTAGCGAAAGGCTACACCGTTGGATACCTTGAGCAGGACCCGAAACTTGATCCGGAGAAAACGGTAAGAGAAGTAGTTCAGGAAGGAGCTCAACATGTTGTCGATCTTCTTCGTGAGTTCGATGAAGTCAACGCTGCTTTCGGTGAAGAGCACACTGATGCTGAAATGGAAAAACTATACGCGAAACAAGCTGACCTTCAGGATAAACTTGATGCCGCAAACGCATGGGATCTTGATTCTCGACTAGATTTAGCGATGGACTCACTTAATTGTCCTCCTGCTGATCAAAAATGTGGAGTTCTATCAGGAGGGGAGAAGCGCCGTGTGGCCCTTTGTAAACTTCTTCTGCAAGAACCAGATATTTTACTTCTGGATGAACCTACCAACCACCTTGATGCTGAAACAGTATGGTGGTTAGAGCGCCACCTTCAGAATTACAAAGGAACAATCATTGCCGTAACCCACGATAGATATTTCTTGGATAACGTTGCAGGATGGATTCTTGAGCTTGACCGTGGTCAAGGGATTCCTTACGAAGGAAATTATTCTGGATGGCTTGAGCAAAAAGCGAAGCGCTTAGCTCAGGAAGAAAAATCAGAATCGAAAAGACAAAAATCACTCAAAGAAGAGTTGGAGTGGATCCGTGCAGCTCCTAAAGCTCGTCAGGCAAAATCTAAGGCGCGTATTGCTGAATACGAAAAACGCCAGCAAGTGCAGTCTGAAGCTAGAAACGAAACGAATGAACTCTTCATTCCACCTGGACCTCGTCTTGGACAAAAAGTTGTTCAGTTCAATGACGTTGCAAAAGCTTATGGGGACAGGCTTCTTTATGAACACCTGAATTTCGAACTGCCTCCAGGGGGGATTGTTGGTGTTATCGGGCCAAACGGTGCCGGTAAGACAACGCTGTTTAGAATGATTACTGGAAAAGAGCAGCCGACAAAAGGAACCATCTCTATTGGTGATTCAGTTAAGCTTGCTTACGTTGACCAGGATAGAACTCTTGACCCGGAAACAACCGTACTTCAGGCAATTTCTGGCGGACTTGATCTGTTGAAGCTTGGCGGACGCGAAGTCAACGCTCGCGCTTATATTTCACGTTTTAACTTTTCAGGTGAAGACCAAAGTAAACGCATTAAAGAACTTTCTGGTGGTGAGAAAAACCGCGTACACTTAGCAGCGATGCTTAAAGAAGAAGGAAACGTTTTACTGCTGGATGAGCCTACCAACGACCTTGACGTAAACACGCTAAGAGCGCTTGAAGAGGCGCTGATGGAATACGCAGGATGTGCGGTGGTTATTTCCCATGATCGCTTCTTCTTAGACAGGATTGCCACTCACATGATTGCTTTTGAAGGCGACCAGGTTGTCTTCTTCGACGGAAACTTCTCTGATTATGAAGAGGATAAGAAAAAACGTCTTGGTGATAAGGCGCTTATCCCAAGCAAGACTTCTTACAAAAAATTAACAAGAGATTAAAATGAGCAAGTGGATTGTCGCAAAATTCGGTGGAAGCAGTGTGAAGGATGGAGCAGCGATGCTTCGTTGTTCAAATGTGGTTGAGAATAATCCCGATATTAAAATCGTGGTGATCTCAGCGACTCAAAACACGACTAATCAACTGGAGTTCATCGCCAGAGCGGCCCAGCGAGGTGATGAAGCGACACTACACTCACTTATCAATGAAATGATCCAAAGGCACAACAATATCGCCAACGAGGTTTTTTCAAGTCCTGCGGTTTTTACTGAGCTTAACTTTCTTTACGATGAAATCAAATTCGTAGGAAGCGAGATCTTAAAAAACCGCCATTACACACCGAAGATCATGGATCAGCTCTACAGCCTTGGCGAGCGCATGTCATCGCTGCTCGTATCTGATTTAATTCGCCTGCGTATGCCGAACAAAAAAGTCACATTGTTAGACGCAAGAAATGTTATTAAAACCAGCTCTGATTTTCAAAAAGCTGAGCCGCAGATCGATTTGATCTCGGATAACGCTAAAACATTAATCCTTCCACACTTAAGCGCTGATTCAATTATCGTCACTCAAGGTTTTATCGGAAAAGATCTTCTTGGGAACACCACAACTCTTGGCCGCGAAGGCTCGGATTACTCTGCTGCTCTTTTTGGAGAAGCTATTGATGCAGGTCTGGTGCAAATCTGGACCGATGTGGCCGGGATTGCAAGCTCTGACCCACGTTTAGTGAAAGACGCAAAATTTATCCCGACGCTCTCTTATGATGAGGCCACTGCGCTGGCGAGTTTAGGGGCGAAAGTTCTCTTTCCGACAACTCTTCTGCCAACGAAAAGAAAAGATATTCCTGTTTTTGTTGGATCAAGCATTGACCCGGACGCAGGAGGAACGACTATCACGAAGAATCAGGACCTGAAGTTCAAGCTTAAAGCGGTGAGTACTCTCTCTAAAAAAGAATACGCCCTGGTCTCTTTTGTCGGCTGCCACCTGGATCAGGCCAAGGACCTGGTCGATAACCTGAAGGGCTCTTTTGGCGAAATTCCGGTTGAGTTCTACGACTTAACTTCAGTGTCAGTGAGCTTTAAAATTGCGCTGGCAGATGTCAACAATGCGCTCTTAAAGGCCCATGAAATATTGGTCGCAAAGTACTAGGCTCCATAAACTCTTTCATAAAAAGGTGTTTCTGATTCCGATCCAATGATCCGGCAGATCTCCTTTATTCTTTTATGTTCCATGTGAACGACGTAGTCGACATTCTTGCAAACTAGTTTTGTAATCAGAGAAAATGAGATGTCTTTAGATTCTGAAAAAAGAGAAAAGAGCATGGAGATCCTGAGGATGGCATCGACAGCCGAGCTGGCGTGGATGGTGCTCATGAGTCCCTTGTGGCCGGTGTTCATCGCCAAAAGAAACGGCACGACTTCAGTGGAGCGCATCTCTCCAACGATCAGTCGGTCAGGGCTCATCCTGAGGGAGTAAGCGCAGTAGTCTTTGAGCGATTTATTATTTTGCTCTTTGTTGGCGAGGAATGAAGTCTGGCCAGGGTGAGTATTTAGTATCTCGTAAGTGTCCTCTAAAACTATCAGATGCTCAGAAGCGGGGATGAAGGCCATCAGGCTTCTCACTAGTGTGGTTTTCCCTGAGCCGGTTCCCCCGGAAACAAGTACGTTTTTCTTTTCGCTAATCAGGGATTTCAGAATGCCCTGAGGTTCGTCACCAAGTTTGAAGAGTTCAAGCGTCGGTGTCTGATTTAGGATTGAGCGCAGGAATATTTTTGATTGGGCATTGGCCATCGTCCCGGAGTGAATCAATGTACAACGAAGACTGAGCCCGTTTAACTCAACATTGAAGCTGGCAAAAGGCTCTTTGAAATTCCACTGGATGTGATTTTTTAAGGCGAGCACTTCGAGCGCCAGTTGAAAATCTGATGCGCTGACATTTTCTATTGAAAAGTCTTCTCTGGAGTCGATCCTGATCACCTGGGCCTTTTGATGGGAATGGAAGATGATTTCGGTGAAATTCCCAATGAAGAGCGGTTTTAGAAAACTCTGGTGATGAATACACTCAAACCAGTTTTTTAAAAAATGCGTCTCCTCCTGATTAGTTTTTTGCAGCTGCAATTCTGAGAGAGTGAGGGAGAGCACTTCCTCAAACTGCAGGTGAATGCTCTTGTTGATGAGCCTTTTATAATGGGATTTGAATAAATCCAGGATGTCGTGTTGGTAGGTGGCGAATAGATTATTCATTGTCTTTGATCTCCAGAATCGCCGTGATCATTTTGTAATTGTTCTGTGAGCTTCGCGATTTAAAGAGCTCTCCTAAAATGGGAATGCGACTGATGAAAGGAAAGCGCTCAGTGGTGTTAGCCTCGGTTTTAAGCGTGACTTGAAAAAGCTGAGCGGCCTCGTTGAGGCCGATGGTGAGTGACGATTTATTTTTGTTTCCACTGATGGCCCCGTCTTTCTGGTCAGTGGGTTTTGTAAGCGAAGTCTCATAATCAATTTTTAACTTCTCTCCGAAATTCTCGAGCTTCATGATGACTTTTAAACCTGCAAACTGCCATTCAGTATTGGCCACACCTTCTTTGCTGGTGATGGTATAGGGGATATCTGCTCCCACCTGAAACTCGGCCGGAGACTGCGGTCGGATGATTCCCATGGGCTCGGCCAGAGTGCTTACCTGCACATTTCGATTGGCCAGCAGCACGCTGTTTTTTTCGACAATTTTATTAAGCGGCACATGCAGGAGATCCCCCAGACTGGAGCTTAGTTGCTCAAGCCCCAGGCGAAGCTCTTCTCCGTCAAGCTGCTCGACCTGGATGAGTTTTAATTTGAATGAATAATTCTTCTGCAGTTTCTGTTCGTTTACTTCCACGAAGATGATCCGGTATTTTTCCAGTAAGTGTTTTTTGAGTGAATCGAGGGGCCCATCACTGGCCGAATAAAAGCAGGTGATGTCCGATGTCTGGGACTTGCAGTTGATGGAGTCTTTATAGTTATTGAAAAAAAGCTGGTAGATATCGGCGAAGATCTCGCGCTTGAGCAAGGGTGAGAGGGTGGCCTCATCGAGGATGACGTTTTCCTGGGTCTGTTGGATCTTTTTATACTGCTGATACTGGGCCTTTGACCTGATCTCGCCGCTTACTTTGAGGTGGGGCGGGCTGATTTTAGAGTCCAGTCCCAAGGCTGAAACTAATTGCGCAAGGTGTAAGAGCTTGGCTTCCTGGATCTTGCTGATCACAAAGATCTGATGGGTAAGAGGGGTGTCTTCCCCCTTCTGCCAGACGAGGATTTCGCTGGTCCCGAGCTTGGCACCCCGGATCAAAAGGGTTTTGCTCTTTTCATTAAAACGGTAGCTTAAAACATCTTTGTTACCTATATTGAACTTCTCCACCAGAGGCAGTTTTAGTTCCATGGATTGACCTCTGGAGAGGATGATATCCGAGGCGTTGCTAAGACAAGGAAACAAAAAGAGAAAGACAAAGATTCCTTTGACACATGGGCTGAAAATCGGTAAAAAATAGGGCTTAAACTTTAGATTTAAATAAAGAATTAAAATATTACTGTTGATCCCGTCTCGAATGTAGCGGTTATAGAGGAGTTGTCCGATGGTTTCAAGAACATGTGTAACTGAAAATAGAAGATTAAGAAAAGCAAAGAATGCTGGTGCAAAAAGAAAAGCAGCTAACAGAAATAAGGGAACGACTCCAAAGTTCGCAATCCACTTAGATGCTGCTCCAAAAGCTAAAGCAGCTCCAAAAGCAAAATAGTTTTTTATCACTGGGCCGGAGTGAAAATTCCGGCCGGTTTTTTTCTCGCTCATTTTATTCTCCTGTCTCACTGAAAACTCCAAAAGCTCTATCCATTACCAACTTATTCATCTTCACAATTTCTAATTCGCCATTTTCCTTTAAGCACAAATGCATGATCGCATCCGATTTTTTTGCACACTCAGACTCAGGCACTTTATAGCTGATAAGTTTTCTGGGCACATTGAATTTTTCCTGCAGGATTTTTAGCAGCAGCTTTCCCTCTTCTGCGGTGGCCTTGTTTTCCACCAGAATAATGTCTCTGGCATAAAGCGAGGAGGTGAGACTTGTAAGGAGAATGAATTTATAGAGACACTTCATACTTAGACTCCTGGTATTTCCTTTTTTCACGTTTAATCTGTTCAACATATGGAATGGCCACTACGCCTTCATTAAAACTTGCCGTGACCTTAGCGATATCGCGGTTGTTTATTTCGATTTTGAAATGAAGGGTGTCTTCATTTTTTTTGGCGAGTTGGTGCAGGTAGGCCTTCGGTGCAATTGTCTTTTGGTCGCGGGTGACAAGTGTGACGGGGACTTCTTTTGTAGATTCATGATCCTCAACTAAAAGAGCGCTCAAGGGGACAATCATGATTTGGTGTTCGGGGTGAAGCACCCTCTCTATTTTTTTAGCAGCCTCCATCTTCGGGGTTTCGCTGAAACTCAAACAAAGAGCGGCCACCATGATGTTGGAGAGAATCAGGGAGGCGGCGAATTTGAATTTCTGCTTTTGTTTATCATCAAGACTTTTTTTAATTTCATCTTTTAGGCTTGAGTTTGATCCATTCACGTTGAAATTCCTCCTGCACTTTCTGGTGCTCGTTCCGGTACGTTTTATAGATAGAGAAATATCCAAGAAGAATCAAAAACATTATGGAAATCCAGATAAGCATTTCAATTTCGAAAAACCCTCCATCATAAACTCTGCGGTTTCTATCTTTAAATCGGGTCTGATGTTTCCCTTTATCCGGTAAACGGCCCTCAAGCAGAATGATTTTTTCAATCTTATTCCCACGGGGGATTTGTAGTGAGTGAGCGTCCATTGGGGGCTCCTTATTTGAGTGGTGCCATCGATATTAGTTTTTAGTGCTAAGGGGGAGTTGATAAGAAAGGGGAGATTCTTTATATAGGAAATAGAGTCTGTCTTGCCTTTGCAATAACGGTTGGTGAGAAGTTCTTTAACGTAGTAAATGTGTCTTCCATTTCTTAGGTTTTTTGTGGCGGCAAAAAGCAGCTTTGCCTGAGGGCCGCCGCTGCCTGAGGCAATGGCAATAAAGAGTGCCCGGAGGGCCAGGTTGAAGGTGGCCATGGTTTCGATATATTTTTTAGTTTCGTTGTTCAGGTGCTGAAAGCAAAGGTAGCTGTCTTTGCGATAGTGGGCCTCCTTTAATTCGACCTTCATTTTAAGGGCAAAAAAAAGGAGAAGTGAAGAGATGATCAGGGTGAATACAATTCCGACCAGGGTAATGCTGCCTTTTTGATTCTGGTGGAGTTTGCGGGTTTCTTGGATAAAGCGCTCTTGTTTTATAGTGAGCTCCTTATCGCTGGTCAGGAAAATGTCGGCCATTTTAATGACCGACATAATAAGAAGAGTAATCGCCAGAATATAAGAAAGAATCATATTTAGTTATTCTTAATGTTTTTGACGATCGATTCTTTCATGTCCTCAACGCGCTCTTTGATCACCCCTCCAAAACCCTTGACCGCAGTAATACAAACAATGCCGACCAGACTGGAGATGATTACGTACTCCATGACCCCCTGGCCCTTTTGATTTCTAAGTTGTTTCTTGAATTTTTGCAGTTTTTTCATTCAATGCCTCCTGTTTGT
>JBEIPI010000009.1:0-44412 GCA_040377165.1 Bacteriovorax sp. | reverse complement strand
GGAAGTGCTCTCTCAGGCCATTAAGGCAAAAAAAATGAAGAAGAGAGACCTTTATGAAGCTACTGCTGATGACAGTTTGTTTGGCCTTGTTACCAAGGCCTATATCAGAAGCTATGAAAAAGTTGGAGCAGATTACGAAGATGAAGAGGATTCGGATAAGTAATTATTCTAGATAAAGCTTTTTAACATTCTCTTCAAAGGTTCTTTTCGCTACCCATGATGAAGCGTTATCAAAATGAGCAGGGTCGACGTCCAGACTTATCCCAAGGACAGAAATGGACCTGATCGTGAGAAAGAAAGGGGCCTTTTTATTAAAGAGGTTTAAGCCTCTTTCCACGATATTTGCCATAAGTAAAAAAGGGATTTTGGTATTTAGATAAACCGGCCTTTTAAGTTTTAAAACCCTGGCAAGCGTGCAGACGCAGTCGTACAGGCTCTCTGAATTGCCAACGCCCAGTATCTTCTCTCCTTTTGCGGAGCTTGAAATAAGTGTTTCCTGAATTAGCTGGCAGGCGTCTTCAACAAAGATTAAAGGAGAGTTTTTTTTGCTTCCCTTAAGCATTAGAACTCTAAAAGGAATCCCGCAAATTTTAAATCCACTTAATCCATTGATCACGACAGGAAGGAAATAACGGTCTCCTGGCCCATACACTAACCCAAGGTAGATGGTTGCGAAATTAAGAGCAGGAGAAAGAGCTTGGTCGGCAATCAGTTTAGAGTGGGCGTATTTTGTTCGCTCCAGGTATCTATTTGAGGTGAAATTGAAAACAGCGAGAGTCGATATATTGACGAGCCTGATATTCTTATTGATCGCAAGGATTGTCTCACTCAGATTTTTTATAAACTGAACATTGTCACTAAAGCGGTTGTTGTCATCCTCGGCGAGGACAGAGGCCAGGTGAACACAAGCATCAATTTTGGAGATAAAATGCTTAACATCGTTTAGGTTTTTTAAATCACCGCGGATAAATTCAACGTTGGTGTCTCCAGCATAGAGCGCGGAATGGTCGCTGCGACCTAAGGCCACCACTTTAAAGCCATTCTTTGCAAGGTATTGAACCAGGTTTCTACCCACAAAACCAGTGGCCCCAGTAATGCCGACCGTTGGTTTATCTTTCATTTGACCTGAATTTTCTCTTGGCCGCTTGAAGTTTTTGATAACTCTCAATTAGTCTCAAATGTTTATCGAGACCTTCAAGTTGAGAGTTCGTCTTGGTCAGACCAAAGAAGCGGACTTCACCGGTCACAGTTCCGATGGCATTGTTTAAAATCTCGGCCCCGAACATTCTGGTAAGGTTTGGAATGTAGTCTTTTAATTCCAGTTCTTCGTTAAGTTCGATATCCAAAACTGCATCAAGCGCACGGTAATAAGCGCGTCTGGCCGTTGAGTTATCATTGAAAGTCATGAACATTTCAACCAGTTCTTTGGCCTCATCGAATTTTTTGAGTGCGAGAAGACTAAGGCATTTTAATTCACCAATGTTCAACTGGCCCCATACCGTATTTTCATCAAAGGCCACACCGATTAACTCTGATATTTTTGTGTAGTCGTCGATTTCGCTCTCATCAAGCTTTTTGATCAGCTTGCTTAGCGCTTTGTCATCAAGTGAGTGCAGGTTTAAAATATCTGATCTAAAAGCGATCGACTTGTTATGATTATCCCAGATCAAGTCTGTTGTTTCATAGATCTCAGAGTAGTCTGGAACCAGGATTCTGCAGGCCTTTACTCCCAGCTCTTCATAGTCGGCGATATAAACTTCTTTCTCTAACTGGTTTAAAATATCCATCAGGTAATTGTATTCTTCTTCAGTGGATCCGGAAAAATCCCATTGAGTGAACGGGTAGTCCGCTTTTTCGCTGAAGAATTTCCACGAAATAACACCGGTCGAGTCAATGAAGTGGTCGATAATGTTGTTGTGCTCGCTCACTGCCATTTGATTGAATGTCGGAGGAGAAAGGACGTTGAATCCTTCAAAGCTTCTGCCCTGAAGAAGTTCTGTCAATGAGCGCTCAAGCGCGACTTCGAACTTTGGGTGTGCTCCGAAAGAGGCGAAAACTCCGCCGTTTTTTGGGTTCATTAAAGTCACACACATGACCGGGAATCTTCCACCCATTGAAGCGTCTTTAACGACAATAGGGAAGCCTTCTTTTTCAAGCTTTGCGATTCCTTCAAGGATGTTTGGGTATTTTGCCAGGACTTCTTTTGGAACGTCAGGGAGTGTGATCTCTTCAAGGATGATCTGGTTTTTCACTGCGCGCTCGAAGATTTCAGATAAACACTGAACGCGGGCCTCGTATTTTGTGTTACCGGCGCTCATGCCATTACTGACGAATAAATTACCGATCAGATTCACCGGGATATAAACGATTTCTTTATCTGACTGGCGCTCGTAAGGAACAGCGACAATCCCGCGTTTGCTGTTGCCGGAATTTGTATCGATTAAGTGAGAGGCCTTTAATTCGCCTTCAGGATTGTAAATATCTAGAAGATAGTCATCCATCAAACCAGCTGGAAGTGAATCCTTGGGTCCTGGTTTAAACCATTTCTCAGTCGGGTAGTGGACAAAGTCGCCGTTGGCAATTTCCTCGCCCAGGTATTGGTCATTGTAAAGGTAGTTGTTACTGATGCGCTCAAGATACTCCCCAAATGCAGAGGCCAGGGCAGCGTCTTTCGTTGAACCTTTTCCATTGGTAAAACACATTGGAGAGTCAGCGTCGCGGATATGCACAGACCATACGTGAGGGACTGGATTTCTCCATGAAGAAATCTCAAGTTTGATCCCAAGACCTGCGATAATCGAAGTCATGTTCTCGATGGTTTCTTCCAGCGAAAGGTCTTTTCCAATTAATGTCGTTTTTGTTTTTTTATCAGACGCATGATTGTACATGAGACCTGAATCATCACGGCCCAAAACATTGTGAGTCCTGATGATGAAATTAGGAGTTTCCTGGATGACTTTTTTTACCGTACAACGGTCGATGGATTTTAAAATCCCTTCGCGGTCGTGCTCTGAAATACTCTCTGGAAGTTCAACATCAATTGTCCAATCCTGTTTGTATCTGTTTTCCGGATCAACGATATTATTTTGAGTGATCTTAATGTCTTCTGTGGGGATATTTCTGGCAAGGCAGTACACCTTCACGAAATAAGCGGCACACATTGCACTTGAGGCCAGGAAATAATCGAAAGGGCCTGGTGCTGTACCATCGCCTTTGTATCGAATAGGTTGATCGGCGACCAGAGTATAGTCGTCGAATTTGGCCTCTACTTTAAGATTCTCTAAGAAACGTACATTTATTTGCATAATAACAAGGCAGTACCACTGATTGGGTGGTCTTGAAACCGGCATTTTGAAGATAGGTAAGAATTACAAGTAGAAAACGAAAAAGGCCCACTTTCGTGGGCCTTTGGATTTATTTAACGTAGATAAGCTTGAAAAGAGCGTCGCCCAGTTTTTTCCCGGCAACAATATCGCTTGGGTGGTGAACCCCTCCAATGACTCTGTTTAGGGCCGCTTGGTCAGCTGCCTTTAATAGCTCAATCTTTCTTTCTGGGTAAACCGTAGAAATAAAAAGGGCCATTGCACGCGCCATTGTCGTGTGTCCGCTTGGGTAAGCTGACGACTCTTCAAGGTCGATACATGGCTTTATTTCCGCGTTGGCATCATATGGTCTTGGGCGCTTATAGATTTTCTTAGCGAGTAGAATATTAAGTCCTACTTCACCGTACTCTTTTAGAAATCTTTTTTCTAAACGGCTGGCCTCTTTTTCAGTTAATGGCCCACCCTTGAAGGCGAACATAGAAGTGATCTTGGCGCTGTGCTGGTCGTTAGCGAGGTCGCACTCTTCAGTCGTTCTTGTATCTTGCCATTTTAATAATTCGGCGTAATCAGCGGCTTCTTCCTGTGATCCTTTTGCAGGGTAGTCCCCGATGATTGATTGAACCGCACTTTTAGTTAGGACTTTTACCAGGAATTTTTCATCTTGAGAAAAGGCCGGAGCAGAATGAGAAATTGCTGAAAATACAACAGCAAGGCATAAAAATTTAGGCATTGAAAACTTCATTTAACACTTCCAAATTAGAGTTAATTTATGCCTTTAAGTCTAACAACAACAAAAAGACCTTAGCAATCAATGACCTGGCGCACATGTATTTTTTTCAAGACATTTAGTGTTGCCAGGTATAAGTTCAACCTAATTAACACTATTAGGATCACTATGAAATTTGCTTTAGCGCTTCTTCTGCTTTCTTTTGTTGCTACTGTTTCGGCCGAAGGGTCTTTTCCGCATGGGCCAAATCTCGATGAAACGCCAGGAAGTCTGTGTGCGAACTCAAGACAGCGCCGTTACCCTGAAAAAATCGTCTATTGTGAAAGAAGTGTTGATTCCTACCTTAAAAACGCCATTATCCAAAAATACGATCGTCTTTTTGATTACAGTATTCGTTCAATGAAGCGCCTTGATTTCAAGGTCGATCACTTGATCCCGCTGTGTGCAGGAGGATCAAATAATGAGGACAACCTATGGCCTCAGCACAAAAGTATCTACGCTATCACTGATCCAATCGAGCCGCTTCTTTGTGAGAAAATGCAGCAGGGGAAATTGCTTCAGGCGGAAGCTGTGAAGATGATCATTGAGGCCAAGACCAATCTAAATATGGTTCCGGCCGTGATGAAGAGATTAAAAAGTCTTTAATTTATTGACGGGGAAGTTCGACCACGAAGCGGGTAGAAGGGTGCTCGTGATCCAGGTAGAGTTTTCCACCGTGCTCTTCCACGATACCAACAGAGATACTTAAACCAAGACCGGTTCCTTTGCCTGTTTCTTTAGTTGTGAAAAACGGCTCGAGGATTTTTGCGGCGATTTCTTTCGGAATGCCTGGGCCGCAGTCAGTGATACAGATAAAAACTTTATTTTGGCGAAGGCACTCCTGCACTTCAACTTCTACCCACTTATTTTCCATCTTCATTTCTGTGACGGCATCATAGGCATTGTTTAGCAGGTTTACCAGAACCTGGGAGATCTGGGATTCGCGGCAAGTGATTTTCTCATCACCATTTTTGGTGATTTCCAGGCGCACATCACCGTGTTTAAATCGCTCAAAACAAAGCTCCAGCGCTTCTGAGATAATTTTTGAGACCTCCACTTCTTCCATCGGATCATTGCTTCCATTGCGGGCAAAGCTTCTGAGAGCCTTAACAATTTTAGCAACTCTGAGTGTTCCTTTGATCGCTTTTTCCGTTGGCTGAGCGATCTCAGAATATTTTTCTGGATCACTTTGAATAATTTTCTGAATTCTCTCTAGGAATCCGGCAGTGATCATCAACGGATTATTAATCTCGTGGGCCACGCCTGAGGCCATTTCTCCCAGAGCAGACATCTTGCTGGCATTTACCATCTGCGCCTGCTGACTACTGATGATATCAGCGCTGTTCTTTAACTCTTCACCCATTTGGTTGAAGGTTTTGGTGAGGCTGGCTATTTCAAAAATGTGTTTTTCATCCTGCTCTAGCTTGATGTCTCGATATGAGCTCATCTCTCCAATGGCCTCTTCAAGGTCTGAAAGAGGTTTTATCAGGAACTTTCTCAGGTAAAGATACTGCAGAAAGAAGAAAAGGATAAAGATGGATAAGCAGATGGCAATCATACTTAGTGAGTTTCTACGTGAATTTTTAACCAGGTCATCAAACTGAATGTCGATTTTGATTGCTCCAAGTTTTTCCACTCCACTGTTGGTTGACTTGGATAACAGAAGAATGAGGGATTTGGTTTTATTGGCATCGTTGGAGAAAATTTTAATATTGTCTTCACTAAGCCCTGTGTAGAGGGTGGTGTCCAGGCTTTTAATTGAATCGGTTGACTTGTTAGATTCCTGAACTTTGACCATTCTATCGTCGAAGAGAACTACCGATGAAACACCTTCGTTGTTTTCCAAAGTCGTCACAATCTGTCTGATGTAAGGAGTGTCTCCATTCCATAGAGCTTCGGTCAACGTATTCTTGAAACTTGTCAGTTGTTTTTTGATAAGGAATTCACGGTTCTGAGAAGAGTTGCTGAACGAGTAATTAAATGCCAGGTAATATGCCGGCATCGACAATAAAACTAAAAAGACAAATGCATCACGGATTAGTTTATTTGTTAATCTCATTTAAGTAGGGGGACAACTAATTTTTCAATCTCCATTGCGGTAATGGGAGTGTTGTCATTTAATAAAATTCTTAATTGGTAATTCTGGTCTTTTTTATTACTGATCAGCAACTTTGGGCCAAGGGCTTGATCTTTTTTGGCTAAAGATTCTGCGGTAAATGAATTGAGCACAATAATGTCCACTCTTTCATTTAGTAAATCTTTTACGTTTTCTTCATTCGTCTGACCTAGACTGATTCCTTTTTTTCTAAGAACTTCAGCATCAGTGTTCATGTCAGCAAAGTTGTAATGATAACCGAAGATGCCTCTGACTTTTTTTCCTTTGAAAGAATCGAAGAACTTTTGGTCGCGGCCAGGTTTTGCCAGAGCTACGAAATGCTCGCCGCCGTTTAGCAGGATATTAGTTTTTTGGTATGGAATTTTTGAGGTTGTCCATCCCCAGGCTTCGTCTTCAAAAAAGATTGCATCAATTTTGTGCTCTTTTAAATCACGGTAGCGGCGATTTGGGCTGGTTGAAGTGAAAACAAATTTGAATTTAGTTTGAGATTGATTCAATTTTTTGATGAGGTCCTGAACTAAACCTGTTTGTCCTTCATTATCGACAAAGGGAGGAAAATTGTATCCGCCGACATTGATGATGGATTGCTCGGCAAAGGCGCTTGTCATAAGACAGCACAGAAGCGCAAATGGCATGAAAATCTTAGAGTAATAATTCATGCATTTATTATGCTTTGGAGTCAAATGGAAGTAAATGAGGGCAAAAAAGCCTCCCGAAGGAGGCTTCATTAGTGTAGCAATTTATTCTTCTGAGCCTTCGACCGCCGGGAAATACTGTTGTTTTTGCCCAATGGTATGGCCGGCCAAAATAGGCTTGCCTAGCTCATCGATAGAAAAAACACTTTCAGGAAGGTTCAGTGACTGACGAACTTTATCCATTGTGGCCGGAACGAATGGATGAAGCATAATCATCAGGTTTTTTAAAACATAAAAACAAGAGTAGAGGCCGTCGGCACGTTCCGTTTCGTCGTGGCGGTCATCATGCGGCTTGTACTGAACAAAGAAACTATTAATCAAGCGGGCGTAGTTTTCAATCTGTCCTAAGAGTGTAATGTAGTCAGCTTTTTCCATATTCTTCAGGTACATTTGAACGATTTTCATCGTTTCTTTTTCAGCTTTTTCCAAAATTTTTCCATTTGGAATTTTCCCGCCGAATTTTGAGTGAACCGCAGCGATTGGTTTTTCAATGGCAGCGTTTAAAGGTCCTGCCAGGAATTTATTTCTTTCGTTAAAAGTTTCAAAATCAAAGTTGGATTGCTTTTCCGCAAGGCTTAACGTTGAAAGGAAATATCTTACCTGATCAGAGTTGTACCCCATTTCTTCTGTCAGCTGGTCCCCGGTGTAATAGTTTCCAGTGGACTTGCTCATTTTTTCACCGTTCACCATTAAGTGGAAAACAGAGTAGACATCCGTCATCGTATAGTCAGTGGTGTCGTTTCCGCGCACACCGATCCACATCGCTCCTTGCATAAGGACGTAGAAGTAAACATTGTCCTGTCCAAGGAACTGAAAGATTCTCGCTTCAGGGTCTTTCCAGAAGCGCTCCCATTCCTTCGGGTCTCTTCCTTGTTTTGAAAGAGCAACTTTTGTAAATGAGATCGGAGCGATCAAAGAGTCAGGCCATACATAAAGAGTTTTGTTCTTCATTTCCGGGTCAATATTCTCAGGAACAGGGATCCCCCAGGTTACATCGCGGGTGATTGAACGGTGGGCCCAGCCATCAAGTGCTTCGCACTTAATGTTTTTTTCTTCCATCGCTTTTTTTCCGTTTGCATAATCGGCCAGGTTCTCAAATTGAACGACAACTTTTTTTCCTGGAGCGTAACGCGACTTATGTTTTGGGAGAGTGGCCCTCATTTCTTTGAAAGCGGGCTCATGAGTGTTGTCGAATTGAAAAGCAGGCTGAACTGTCTCAAACACTTCGTTGAAGACACCTTTGCGCCATTTATTTTGTTTGCTCTTTATCCACTCAGTGAGTTGATCAGAGACTTTCCACATATCAAGCCACAGGTGAGCGGTGTCTTTTAATTCAGGAGTCGCATCTGACAGAGATGATTTTGGATTAATGAGCTCTGAAGGATCGTACTGGAGTCCACAAACTTCGCATGAATCACTGTAGGCTGATGTGTTGGCGCAGTTTGGATTCGGGCATTTTCCTGTGACGTTGCGGTCCTGAAGAAAGCGGTCGATTTTCGGATCGTACCACTGCTTAGTGACTTTTTTCGCCAGCATTTTATTGTTCCAGAGTCTTGTCATAAAATCCTGACAAGTTTCTTTGTGGGTCGGGTAACAATCCGGCTGAGAAGTCCCGGAAAAAATGTCATATGAAATTGAATAACGAGTGACTGTTTGAACTTGTTTGTCATGAATTGAATCAATGAATTCTCTGATAGGAATTCCCGCTTTAAAAGCTGAAGCCTCCGAAGTCGAGCCATGGTCATCATTTCCGCTGACGAATAAAACATTTTGCTTACCGATCAACATGCGCATATAGCGGGCCATGATGTCCGGAGGAATGATCGCACCTGCCATGTGACCTAAATGAAGAGGACCATTGGCATAAGGCATACCGCCGGTCACGACCGCAGTCTTCGGGCGCTTTACCAGGTCGATAATAGATTTGACGTCAGTAGGGGGAGTGTATTGTGGTTTATTCATGTGAATAACTATAGTTACGGCCACTAAAATTGGCAAGCTTCAGGGGAGAAAATCGGTTTAGTGCGCCTGATAAGTAGCAGACATTATTGCGAAGCGAATAATGGGTTTGGGGGATTCGGCAATACCCGTTAAGCTGGTCTCTAGCTTGAAAGAAAGGGCATAAAAATGAAGAGTCTTATACGAGTTGAGAACCTGAATTACACCATTCCCTATGGAGCCGAGATTCTTAAGGATGTCAGCTTTAATGCTAGTGAAGGGGAGCTTTTAGGCGTCCTCGGGCGCAATGGCTCGGGGAAAACAACCCTGATTGATTTGCTTTTAGGAATGAGGCCACCCACTTCAGGATTAATTGAGGTTCTGGGTGAAAATCCAATGAGCATCGGGCGCAAGCACCTTGATCGAGTCTGCTTTTTATCCCATGAGGCCAACTTTAAAAATACAATTACGATTGGAGAGTTCCTGAAATTCTTCTCATTTTTTTATCCTGCCTATTTAAAAAGTGAAGAACTCTTTTTGCTTGATTATTTTTCTCTTAAGGCCGATGAAAAAATCGGTGGACTTTCAACCGGTCAGAAAAAGAAAGTTCAGATTGTTGCGGCCTTAAGTGCCAGGCCCAAACTGCTTATCGTCGATGAAATCACCGCTGTGCTTGACCCGGAAACACGAAGCCTTTTTTTCCGAGCGATTGAAAATCAGAAAGAGAAAAATGGCTTGAGTGTGGTCCTGGCGACGAACATCGCGGAGGATTTAATCAACCGCGCCGACCGCATCCTGTTTGTAGAAAAAGGTGAGGCGAGCCTTCGGGATGCATCTGAGATTTTAACACTCTTTAAAGTTGAGAACGTAGCATGAGAAGTCACTTGATTAAAAATATTCTAAAGAATAACTTGGAGTGGATGAAAAAGGATTTGATCCTGATTCTCTTATTTATCATTCTGGTGAAGGCAAGCATTACTTTTCTTGATATCCCGTCATGGGGTAAGGTCATTTTGATCCTTATTCTTTTTGTGAAGACCTTGCTGTTTAGCAACCATGCAATCACACCCGCAAGAGTCAATTCAGTAGATAATTTTTCATGGAAGTTTATTCAGAGTCTGCCATTAACCAGGCATGAAATTATTCTTTCCGTCGCACTATCGTCTCTCATGAGTGCGATCCCTCTGCTCGTCTGGGGAATTTGCTTTTTTCCGCTGATTAATTCAAAAATTCTTGATGGAGATTTCGATCCATTAAAATTGGCCGCTCATTCTGTCATCTTCATTCTTATAAGTGGTGTTTTTTCAATCAATTCCGGTATTCAGTTTCCCCGTAGGGAATTTCAGAAATTAAATGCCAATAAGGTCCTGCTTAGATTTTTACGAAACGCTCTCATTCTAGTCACTGGGTTAGTGTATTTGGGAATGGGAATAGTGTACCTGGAAGTTAACTATGACATCAACTTAGGCCACTTCCTGGTAAAAGGGTTGAACTTTGTCGCAGATCTATTAAAGTCGTGGTGGGCCATTCCGGTGAGTATGATTGGTCTGGTATTAACTTATTTTGAAGTTATGAGAGTCTGGGACAACGAGAAAATCAGTTATAGTTCAAACGTTTGGCTTCCTAAAAAAGAATACCCATTATTGGGAGGATCCATTGGACTGTTACTGCTGGCCTATGTTGTGATGGATTTTAGGACACCAACGCTGTATTTGGGTGAAGTTCAAAAAATGGTTTATAAAAAAGATTATTATGGGCTGGAAAGAATAAGTGACTTGAATACACCTAATAAGTATGGTGTTACACCGATGTTTGTCGCTATCAAAGAAGGCGACTTGGGAATGGTCTCTTATTTGAGAAGAAGAGGTGCAGGCTTTGAAGGAGTCATCTCAAGGAAAAATGACAGGTATAAAGGCTATGATGCCATTATGCTGGCCATTGAAATCAAGAATGTTGATTTGCTTAAAATACTTGCGGAGAATAACGTAAAACTCAATGAGTTTAAAAAGGATTTAGGATGGTATCCCATCCATGCAGCGTCCGCTTTGTGCCATTCAGAGGGAGTGGATTTCCTTTTAAAAAATGGAAACGATGTCAATGCCCTCAACAAACAGGGAGAGACCCCTATTGTCGTAGCAGCAAGAGCGAACTGTCTATCAGCAGTTGTGGCCTTAAAAGAGGCCGGAGGCAATTTTGACATTGCAGATAAAAACGGAAAGCTGGCCCTGGATAAAGTTCCCAAAAAACACTCTGAGGAATTAAAATATTTCCTGGAGAAGCACACCAGAGCTCCTGCTAGCAAGAACTAAGCTGGAATTTTTCAAAGCGGTGAAGTTCTTCTTCAATAAGCCTTTTATTGAACGCTGATTTATTTTTTCCAAGCCATGACCATTTCTGCATCAACAGTTCTTTGGCCTGTCTATCGGTCTTTAAATCAAGTACAGCGATGATCTGATCGTCTTTAAGCACTGGTAGTCCAAAGTACCCGAAGAGGCGCTTTTCCTTCGGCACATAAGCCTCAAAACGGTGCTCGTAATCAAAGAAGGCCTTAAGGCGTTTTCTTTGAATTGTTAGAGGGTCAAAAGGTGAGAGGATGTGGATTCTGTCTGAAGCATCCGGAAGTCTGACTTCCAGGTCGTCGGGTTTTGCCCAGTAAAGATCTTTGCCGGTATTATCAAAATGCACTTGAACCAGATCGCCGGAATTAACTTTGGTCTCAATTAATTTTCTGATAATCGGTTTGCGGCCAGGTTCCAGGTGGCAGATGGAATCAAGGCTGACTAAGCATTGTGCGCGCAGGGCCCGCTCTAATAGATATTCATTGATTTGTTTCGGAGTGGCGGCCTTTGGCTTTTTATCCCACTCGAAATGGCGGTCGGTGAGCTCGTATTTTTTTAGCATCCCCTGGCGTTCACTGATGACCAGCCGGCCACTATAGAAACCCAGTTGTAATGCTTTTTTAGATGGCTTGCGGCTGCCCCACGGGTGTTTTTTTTCAACCAGAACATCGTCATCAATATCGCGGATGGAAACCGGGCCTTCATTTTTAATGAGGCGGAAAACTTTATTGAGTTCCTCCTTTTTTACTGAGCTTAGCCACTGGCCAGGATTTTTTTGGTAGCGTTTCATATCCGGCAGGAAGTAGTGAAAGTCTCTTGTTGGGACATAAGACAAGGCATGAGTCCAATATTCGAAAACGGACTTGCTGATAGATTGTCCATGGTGGAGATCGGATCTTTTATAACCTGGGATGCGATTGTATAAAATGTGATGGTGGCATCTTTCGATCACATTGATCGTGTCGATTTGCACGTACCCGAGGTGTTCGATCGCTTTTTTCGTGGCTTCAGGGCCTTTTCCAAAAGGAGAATCGACATCCAGTCTTTGAGCGTGAATCCAGAGTTTTTTTGCTTGTACTTGTGTGAGCTTCATATTGGGAAAAATAACATGGTTTATTGCAATGTCGCAAGGCGGATCTATTTACACCACACTAAAATTTGTTATCCTTTTAGAAACCATTCTGGAGAGCTTCATGAAGAAACTCATTCTTTCTATTTTCGCCCTTTTCTCAACTCATGCTTTTGCTTGCACAGACTTTTCCGGTGATTACCGGACAGAAGTGTATACTTATTACTCAATTGCTCAAAATGGCTGCGAAAGTATGGATGTGATTGATGAGTCAGGCACTCAGCATATGATATTTGATGGAGTGGAAAGGCTTCTGGCCGAATACGACATCGAAGTTGAAGGAGAAGTTCTGGCACATGTACAGATTTTCTTAAAAAGTGAAATGAAAGGCGATAAATGGGTTTATCATGAAAGAGATGTAACCAAGTATAAAAGCGGTGAAGTCGATGAGTTGAAAAAATGGGCAGAAGTCTCTTTCAACGAAGACACTGACCTGCAGACGGTGCTTCACCACGAAGACGGCTCAATCGAAAAATTTGTCGATTTAAGAAACCGATAATATGCAGGTTAAGGAACTCAGCGACAACCGTGAGAAAGATCTTCAGGAGTTCTTTAGCTCTGTTCAGGTCTCATTATCGAGAACGGCTTTATCTCATCGACTAGGTCCTTATCAAGGCGTTTATGAATTTATGGCCAAAGACAGCTGTGTGTTGCTTGCCACTGAAGATGATAAAATTGTGGCAACTGCGAGCTTTCTTTCTCTGTCAGATCTAGAGCAGAAGACTTTTTTAATCACTGACCTTTTTAAAATAGCCTCATTTGATTCTTTCGTGACAGTCAAAATGGTAGATTACTTTTTAAAAAAGAGATGTATCGAAGCTGAAAAATTTTGCCTGGTTTTTGTAGAAGAAAACATGAAGGCATTTGATGGGGTCCTAGAACTTGTAGCTAAAAAACGTGGCCTGCAATACCGGGAAGAGCTCATTTATAGCAATATTTTTTCAGTCTCAATGAAAGAAGAAGGCGGAGTGGAGGAAATTCATGAGACTATCGACGGTTTAGAGTGTCTCTTTTATACCGACAAAAAATCACGGTATTTTTCGGTTGATGGGAAGAAATATCAGCGTGCCTATGTGAAAGTCCCTGCTCCGATAAGGAATGAATCGACTTATTTAAAAATTGTTGAAGCGGGCAAAAAGAACGCATGTCTTTTAGGCTGTAATACATTTGTCCTCTTAACCGAAAACAAACTGAACCTTAATCAGGACTATCAGTATGTTAACCGCAAGTTTGAATTGTGGAATGGGGAAGTAGGGAAAAGAATTGACCTGTGCTCCAGAGGTATTTTGATTTGAGTGCGTTAATTTATTGCAATCTATTCATTGATAACGATTGGGACGAAAGAAAAATCATAGATCAGATTTTCACAGTCAAAATCGACTCTTCAGAAAATATTTTGAAGTCGTATACCCATTTAGGTGTGTATTTCGGAGGGCAGAGAGATACAGCTTTGGTTGAGACTCCGATGGATCAGGACTTTCATTCCTACCTGGAAGCACATTTTGGGAAATTGGCACAAGCAAAGCTTTCGTTGAATTCTAAAGAAATAAAAGAATCTGAACTGGTCCTGGTAGGGGTTTCAAAAAAGGAAGAGAAAATCTTTGGAGAAAAGTTACTGTCGGAAAAAAGGCAGATGAACTCCCAGAGATTTATTTCACTTAACCGCAAGGATTTTCTTTTTATTTTGGCCAAAAAACTTAAAATCACTTTTCCCAAAAGTGAGCTTGTTTTTTTTAAAGACCTGGTTGAAGACGATAGTTACATGATTAAGTTCTTGAGTTCTGCCGGCGGTCGAGGTGTTTTTAAAATTACACCTGATAATCACATGTTGAGATTTTTGGAAAGACAGCTGGAAGATGAAGCTCAAGACCTTCAGGTTTTAAAGCAGGAATTGATAGAGATAAAAAATCACTACTATACGGTGGCCCATACGGATGCTGAGTGGGCCCCGGCCGGTTTTCAAATCGAGTATGATGAAAAAGGAAACTCAAAAAAGCACACTTTTGAGGCAATACTTCCTAAGGAAAGAAGCGACCTGGCCTTGCAAATCGCAAAAGAACTTAAGGAGCAGGGCTACCATGGCAGCTTTGGTTTCGATGGTTTTTGTAGTTATGACGGTCGCAACTTTCCTGCAGTGGACTTGAATGTCAGGTTTGATAAGTCGAGTCTTTTTAATATGATTCTTAAGCGCTTAGATCTAACGGGGAAAATTTCCACTTTTTATCGTGAGCGTTTTTCTACGCGTTCCTGGAAAAGTTTTAAGGACTTTCATGACAAACAGCTTAGCAGGCTTAAGCAGAATGGCAGGTTTCAGATGACAGTCATTCTATGCTCAAATTTGTTTCATGAAAGTGAGCAAGACGTCATGGCAGAGCTTACATTGCTGGTAACAAGAGAAATTAAGTCTTCTGATGATGAGTTCAATCAATGGCTAAGTGAATCTTATGCCCTTCTAGGTATAAATTGAATGCAAAAAATAAATGAGCATGTAGTAAAAAAAGTGAGTGAATCTGGATTGCTTAATGATGACAGGCCACTATTTGTCTATGATCAGAATGCAATTTCGGCGAACATTAACGAGGTTTTCTCTTTTTTGGATCATTTGGGTTTAAAAACAAAGGAGAGTCGTTTTTACTTTTCTTATAAATCTTGTCCTAATCCATCTATTGCGAAAGAAGTGTTAAAAAAATTTCATGGGATTGATGTAAGTTCTTTAAGGGAGTATCAGCAGGTAAAATCTTTTGGCATTCTTCCTGGAGCGATCTCTGTCAGTGGCCCTGCTAAAACAAAAAAATTCTTAGGTATGTTAGTTGCCGATAATGTTTCGACTATTCATTTTGATTCACTTGATGAGATTGAAAGCTATCTTGAGGTCGTTTCAAGCAATAAAGACCAGACGACGACACAGTTTACTTGCAGGCTTAATCTGGACACTAATTCATCAAAGTTAGGCATGAGCTTTGATGATGTAAAGAAAGTAATTATAGAAGGAAAAATTGCGATTTCGGGTATTCATGCTTATTTAGGCAGAGAGCAGTTTTCTGCAGCTCTTTTAGCTGAGCTGATGTTGAAAATTGAAAATTTAATTCAAACATTTCCATGTATAAGGCAAATTTATTTTGGACCGGGGTTAAACAGCTCATTGATCAAGGAAAAAATCAGTTCTGTACAAAAAAACGTAGCAAGTGGAGTGACCTGGCATTTTGAAATGGGCAGGGTTGTTGCCGATAGTGCTGGTTTTTATTTCTCACAAATCTTGAGTGTAAAAAATAATATTGCCGGGCAGGCCGATCTCGTCATCAATGGAGGTATTCAACACTACTTGAGTGCCTTTACAGACATTCGAAAGGTTGAACAATTTGCAAACTCTATACTGGATGAACATGGACAGATAATCGAAGGTGATGGAGAGGCGAAAATATATGGCAGTTTATGTCTGCCCAATGACCTGTTCGCCTGGATAGATAACTGCCCAATTCAAGTAAGAAGGGGGTGGTGGTCTTGCTTTTATCCCTGTGGAGCTTATAATATAAGTGCATCCCTGAATGAATTTATAGCCCAGGATCAGGCACGCACTTATCTACTTGAGGCAAGTGGTAAACTGACCTCGATTTAAGAGTAATAGTATGAATGTAAGGCCGGAAGACCTTCATCAAATTTTATCAGAAATAAATACCAAGGGATCTTTGAAAAAAGATATCTCGGATGAAGAGGACCTATTTAAACTAGGGGCCCTGGATTCAATGTCAGTAGTTCAGTTCATACTGGCATTAGAGAAAAAGTACTCGATAAAAATAAGCAAAAAGGACATCAGCTTTAATACCTTCTCTAATCTAAAGAATATTAAATCACTACTTGCTTCCAAAATAGTATGAGGAAAATAAATTACTTTTTTTACCTCGCTTTTAACTGGTTGGTTATCATAGGGTGCTTGCACTTGGTAATGTGGCATTGGGCCTTTTTTCCGCTGGCATTTGTGATTATTTCAAACCGTCAATTTGCTAACTACTTGGTTGGACACGATGCTGTTCATGGACTTGTATCCCATAATAAGTATGTCAATGACTTGATTGGCAGGGTTCTATGCCTGGGGCCGGTTTTTGTCTCACTTCAGTCATACCGGGAAAAACACCTTTCACACCATGAATTTTTGGGCACACCAGTTGATCCTGATAAAAGACTGTATGATTTTTATCCTGTGAAAAAGAGAGACTATATAAAAAAAATCTCGCTCTATTTTATTTCGCAGCAGATGACTCGAGACTTTTTAATTTATTTCACACCTCTATTTGAGTTCAATAAAAAGCAGTTTTATCGGACAGAGAAAATCACGGACTTTATCTGGCATTTAGTCATTACCATGGTGTTTTTTGCGGCGTTCGTCTATTTCTTTGGTTGGAAGTTCTACCTGCTTCTTTGGGTTGCCCCTTTGGTGGCCTTGATGCCTTACTATTACTTTGTAAGTGCTCTTCAGCATGGGCTCATTCATGAGAGGGATGCAGGGGATAATTCCCGTAATGTGGAAGGGCACTGGCTCATCATGGAGTTCCTGCTTCCTTGTGGGACTAACTTTCATGGAGTTCACCACCTTTACCCCCAGGTACCTTTCTATCAACTGGGGAGAGTCTTTAGACAAAAAAAGCTCTTGGGCACATCTTATCGAAGCGCACTCCGAAGCCTGATTCACGATTAAACTTGGTAAAAAAAATATTACAAAGCTCTAAATATAAAATACCATGTTAGAATGAGCCCTAATAACCTGGAAGATAAATTAAACAATGCCGAAGCGGCAGCTTTCCGCTGGTTTAGTGAAAGGAAGCATTTTGAGCTGACTTTTTTCCTCGTTTCATTTTTGGGCCTGGCCTACTATTTAATTTCAAATGAGCTGAATTTCAGGTATCCATTTCTTTATTTTTCAAATTTTATTTTCTCATTCAAAACGATTCTATTCATTTGCTTCCTTTCGTTGGGAATTCTCTATGAGGAAAATGCCCAGAGGCGTTTTTATTGGATGATTATTGTCTTTTTTTCCTCTGCCTTTCTTGGGTATTATTTTTCTCACTGGTATGAAAAAAGCCATGACATAAAGACTGCCTTTCTTGTTCTTGCTCAAAGCTTACTAGGGTTTTGCGCATGGAGCCTCTGGTTGAAGTACCGTAAAGTTTTTTTGATTTGGGGCTATGCAATTATTAATGTGATCCTATTAGTACTTAGTTTTAATTTTCTTCAAGGGGTTGGTTGGTTTTATTACGGCCAACCAATCCTGTTTTGCGCTTTCATTATCGCAATGATGCTTGAGAGTGTTGATGTCAGTAATGCGAAAAAAATAGCGCTGATTTGTAATCCCGCGCACTTGTTTCTTTCTGTAAATTATCCGATTGATACTTACTTAAAAGAAGTTAATAACGATAAAAAAGTATGGGCTTCAGGCTTAGTTCATATCATAAAGGCCCTATTTACTCTTTATGTAACCTGCATAACTTACAAATTGATGAGTTCTGGAGGTTTTTTTTGGAGTTCTTTTAAAGATTATCTCATGTATCTTATGACGGTAATCACAGTGGGAAATACGGTTACAGGAATCTCAAGATTATTTTTGATTAATGTGCCAATTTGCTCGAATTATGCCTTTTTAAGCCGTTCACCGTTGGATTTTATGAAAAGAGAAAATGCCCATGCATATGCTTTCTCTTTACGTTTTTTTTATTTTAACTTTCTTAAATTTACAAAAAATCCGTTGATTATTGTCCTGGGTTATTTTTTAGTTTTTCCTTTTTATCGCAATGTCTTAATTTACTTCACCCATGACGAAGCTTATTCCTTGAACAACTTTCTAGTTTTTTTGTGGTGGGGATATTTCTTCTGGATTCTATTATTGTTGTCGATTGTTTTGTTCCCAAGTCGTCAACTGCAGAAGATCAAAGCGAATGATTGGTGGCACGTGCTTTTGAACAACGTATTCATGTACCTGGTCTTTTTGATCTTCCGGTATGTGCGTACAATTTATAACTAAATAAAGTGATGAAAAACAAGTTCGTTTATAAATTATTCTTTTTTTTGTTGATTGCCTACGGATTGTATTGGTCAGCAGTCGAATTCATTTTTTTGGCCCACTTGGATCCGGCCGGATTGAGGAGCAAAATTAAGTCTGAATACATTCAAGCTCAGATCCCTAAAGATGAAGTGGATTATCTGATACTAGGAGACTCCTCGGCATTTTATTCAATAAATCCTATGAAAATGGGATCAAACTCGTACTCAGCTGCAGAGTTAGGTGCCACGGTCGCATTATCAAAAAAAATGTTTCAAGAGCTAGGAATAAAAAAAATCAATAAGGGAGTCATCATGATTCAAACCTTTATTGACCCACATTATGATGAAGATATCTGGAGAATTTTCGTCCCTCAAAAAATCATGAATCTCTCTGATATATTGAGCACTTTTTGCAATGATTTTGATAATCATTGCACCTGGATAAAAAAGGCGACACTCACAGTGAAATATCTTAAGTATAGACTTCATTTAAATTCATACATAGCGGCGACAATTTCATATGGACTCACCACTCAAAGTCGCATTGATAGGGCCGGATTTGAAAGGCATGTTAGAAGTAATGTTCAGGCCAACAGGGGCCACTCCGCAGCGAAGAGAAGTTTTGTCCTAGAAGATAAAGGTTTTTACACACCCTATCTGAAGTATTTTAATCAACCAGTTAATCCACCGGATTCAGAGCTCGTAGCCTTAAGAGAGCTTGCGGAGTTAGTGAAAGCATACGGAGTAGAGCTTTATTTGATTCACCCGCAACTTTACCGGGCCGAAAGTTTTATTCGTTTGGAAAAATACAATGAAAGTTACAGAAGTTTTCTTCACAAAAAGGGAAACTTGAATTTTCATTACATCGATCTCAATGAGTTTAATGTAGTTTTAGACCGCAGCCACTACCGCGACGTCAGTCACTTAAATGAGGATGGTTCGACAAGAATCACTAATGATTTGCTTTATGTGCTGGAAACTAAATATAGGAGAGGCAAGTAATGATTGGATCATCTGCTGATTCGCTTGTTTTGATCCTTTTGGGTTTTCTGCTTTTTTTATACTTGAAGCCTTCAAGACGCTTTAATGTGATTCTGGCCCTTTCTGTTGCCTATGCTTATCTTTTGAATGGTAAATGGTCGTGCCTGATCATCGGATTGGTTTTTTTTAATTACTACACTTCTAATTTATTAAAAAACCGCTTTTTAGCGCTTAATATTCTCGCACTGATTAACATCCTGATCTGGGGCCTCTTCAAAACGAAGGTTGCGGGAGTATTGTTTCCACTTGGTTTTTCCATTTTTATATTTCAGCAGCTTTCTTATCTTCTTAATAAGAACTTAAGTCGTGCGGAAAGTTTTTCAGATTATTTGGGTTATTCAATCTTTTTTGGAAATATCGCAACTGGACCTCTTTTTGATTATTCAGAATTTACAGAGCAGTTTAGAAAACGAATCTATTTAAATTCAGAAAGCCTTTATCTCGGCTTGATTATTTTCATGTTCGGATTTGCAAAAAAAGTCATTTTTGCTGACTCTTTTTCTCAGGTTACGATTCATTTATTTGAGTTAGGTAGAAATTTTAATGGGAATCTTCTGTTTCCATTTTTATTGAATAAGTATGAAATCTACCTTAATTTTCTTGCCTTCTCGGAGATGGCAATTGGAGTGTCCTTGATTTTTGGCTTTAGGCTCAAAGTGAATTTCAATCGACCGTTTGCTACAACTTCAATTCTGGAATTCTGGCGAAGATGGCATATAACCTTAGTAGACTGGATTAGGAAGTATGTTTTTTATCCCTTATTAGTTTCACCTGTTTCAAAGGTTGGACCTTCAGTTTTACTATTGGTAATTTTTTTAATTTTCTCTTTATGGCATGACTTTAGTTTAAATCATATTCTCTATGGCGTGATTCAATTTATACTCGTTTTTGCAGATTCTCGTTTTGGTGCTCGCTTTAGTGTTAGTGATGCCGGGGTTTGGAAGAGAGGATTGATTTTTATTAAGTGGATTTTCTTTTATGTTGTTCTGGTTTCGATACCTGGTCTGATTTTTCGATCGAATGACTTAAGTAATGTGGGAAGAATTCTTAGCAATCTGGTAACCGTAGATTGGTCAACCAGCTGGGATGTCTTTAAATTCTCGCAGTATAGTGGTTGGGGGATACTGAGTTTTATTTTAATTAACGAGTTGATTGAATCAAAACTTGATTTAAGAAAACTCGCTCTCTTTGTCAGAGATTCAAAGATCATCGTTAAGATGGGGCTTCTATTCGTTTATCTCCTCATTATATTCTATTTTGGCGTTTGGGATGATCTTCGCAATTTCGTTTATTCGATTTACTAATTTAGAGCGTAAGCATTTCTCTTTAGGTTTATTATAAAACGGCCAGTTTTTTGATCCTATGGCATTAATATAAGTATTATGAGAGAATTATACTTATTTTAGCACTAACTCATAAGTATAGTAGATGACTGATTTTCTTCTTGGCCCGATTTGGGGACATTCTGAAATCCTAAAGCAGCTTATTCCTTATTTGGAGAGCGGCAAGAGCGTTGTTTTTTGTGGAGGGTATCTTCACTTTTCAAGGCATAACGAAAATATCATAAATGACCTCATCAGATTGAAAGATAAATATCCTAATGTCTCGTTTGCCAAAAGCCGCTTTGAGGTGGAGTTAATGATTGCAGCGGGCCTTTCTCCCGAAAAAAATTATCATTTCCAGCGCTGGATTAACCCTTTTTCAGGGCTTCTTTCATGTATAGAATTTTACGGACTTTCAGTGCAGGATTATTTCCGTGATCCCGAAGCATTTGCGCCACAATTGCAACAGAGAATTAAATTTTCAGGTCATGAAGATTTTTTTCAAAATCTTAAGGCGGAAATTGTTCCAGCTTCCATGTTGAAAATAATCGACGAAAACATTCAGGATAAGAGTGCTTTTAGAAGCGTGACACTTTTTACTAAAGAGCTGAAACCCGAAAAATCATGGAGATTGAAAGAAGACTTGTTGGAAGGTTATCTGGTGCAAAGTAAGTCTTCTTTGAGAGAATTCACCAATGAATATTGATGGGAAAATGACATTTATCGCCCATTATGAAGTTCCAGCAGAACTTCTGGCCTTGTTAGAGGACAAAGAGCAATGGGAAAATGAGCGGAATAACTATTTTGGGTTAGAGCAGACGAGCTCAATTCCTCTGAAGTACAATTTCACTCATCCCGAGGGGATGCTCGGAATTAAGCATCTGCACAATGAGAAAATTTTTGCTCTGGTTAGGCCAGTGATAGATGAAATTGGAAAAAAACTGGGTGAATATTATTGCTCGCGGGCCTTAATTGCGAGGCTGCCTGCGGGGAAAAAAGTAGGCAGCCACGTGGATCCTGGTGCCACCTTTGGCCTTTTTCACCGCTACTGTTGGGTCCTAAAGACAAATCAATCAGCGAAAATGATTGTTGAAAATGAAAGTCACCATTTCCCACTAGGAGACATTTGGGAAATTAATAATAAATCCACACATGGGGCGGTCAATGAAGGAGAAACGGACCGCTTACATCTTATATTTGATATTGCTCCTTTGGATTCTTTAATCGGGTATACGCCGATGCCTTTCGCAGCTGAAAGTTACGACGATAAGTTTTTCAGGATCGTTTTAAAAAGAAAATTGAAGACAGGCAAATATGAGGTTTAATTGTACGAATTAATTTACACCGCCCTGGCCTTTATCATGGGATCCTCATATTGGTGGGTAGTGGGAATTATTCTTTTCTTAAATTATTTTATCCAAAGACCGGCCTTGTTGTTAGTTCTGTTTTCTCCTCTGATCTGGGCCGATGTGATTTTGTCAGGAGAGAAGCTGCAGCAGCTCAGGTCTTCATTTGGTGATTTTAAGTTTTTCAGTTTATATGTTCTTAGTGTGCTTTGTTGTCTCATCCTGTATCTATTAATTCGAAAAATAGCTTCAAGTTTAAAAAAACGCCGTTCTGCCATTTACCCAAATTTACTTTTGAATTTTGCTTTAATCGTTCTTTTTGTCTTTTTAAGAAAAGGGGGGCATGCACCAGTCGAAATTCTTTTTGTTTTAAGTATGATTTGCATTTTTTACTCTAGTGCATTTGTTCTTATTGTTTTTGACTGTCTTAATTCAGGCAAAACATATAAAGAAAAAATTCAGAGTTTCTTTCTGCTTAATACTTTTCATTTTTCTTTTATGACTCGAATCGGCGCTCAGCTAGGTCCAAGTGGGACGGCTCCTTTTTTTTCTAAAGTAAGAGAGAGGGAGCAAACTCAGTATTTAAGAAAAAAAGGGGTGCAGGTCGCTCTCGTAATGGTGTCACTCAAAATTGCAAGCGACTTAATTGGCTATGTTTTTTTGGGAGTCGACAATCCTATGTTGCAAAAAATTTCTTTGTCTCGTTTCGAAGTTTGGCAAATGGGAAGTAATTTAAATATCCCAAGATACTTTCTTGATCATGGAGATGCCGAAGGGGGCTCTCTCCACTTGGGTTTTTTTATCAGGTCAATGAATTGGTACCTGAATCGCATTTCATATATAAACTTTAAGATTCTGCTACTTTGGATGCTGGGGTTTTATATTAAACTCGGAGTGGATGAACCATGGAAGTCAAAAAGTTTTGCTGACTTTTTCCGACGAACCCATGTGTATGTAGCTCATTTCTACCGGGTCTTTGTCTATCCTATTTTTCGGCCAGTGCTTGGTATGATTTCCAATAAGGCACTTAGTAAATACATTGCTGTTTGGTTGATGATTTTTGTAGGAGGTATAATTTTTCAAACAGTCTCTCATTCATCCCAATTAATGTATTGGAGACTGCCTGACATTGTGGAAATGTTTAAAGTACGCATGTTAAGCGATGCTCTTTTGGCCACCTGTGTAGTGACTGGACTTTTTTTAGAAAAGGGGAAAAGGAGAAAGAGCAGAGGGGAGTTAATATTGTGGTTTATGATTTATGTCCAACTCTACTCATTTTTGATGACTATCAATTCTACGAGCAAATTGCCGGGCTTTACCCTCAATTCACTCTTTCATTACTTCGAGATACTGACGACGCATTTTTAAGCTCTTGAACTAAACTAATTTCCGTGCATAATTTAAATATGACAAACAAATTATCGATTCTGGTTATAGATGATGAAACATCCCTGGAGAATGTCTACACAACATTTCTCTCTAAGATGGGGGCCAATGTTACCTATTTTGACCACCCTCAAAAAGGCTGGCGTGCCATCGAGAAAGATAAATTTGATTTGATTATCACTGATTTAAGAATGCCGGTTATTTCTGGTGACGAGTTCATCTCGATTGTCCGCGGGTCAAAACTAAATGCTCATACCCCGATTATTCTTTGCTCTGGGTATATCAATAAACTAGTAGTCACTGAGACCACCCGTGCCAGCAAGATTTATTTTCTCTCAAAACCATTCGACAGCAAATCCTTACTGGAGCTTGTGACAAAGGCCCTCGGGGTAAAAAAGAGCGAGACATCAGGCACTAAGCAGATCAATGACAACTGGCCAGGCGCTTTTTCCGCTAAAATATCCGAGCTCACTAAAGAGTCTTTTAAGATGACGGAGCTGGATCATTTTGAAGTCTGGAATTTTGAGTCTATTAATCTGAATTTTTACATTTCAAATGAAGATGAGACTTCGGCAGTTACCTTGTTAATGAAAGTTAAGACCTTTCTTAAAATCGCAGGCCAAATTCAGGGGACCCAGTACAAAGAACTGGAGCAGGAGGCCCTGGCCGTCTGGCAGGATCTGTTAGATGGAGTGACCAATCGTTCAAGTCGGGTCACTTTTTCTAAAGTACTTAGTCAGGAAATCATCCATCACAACGGGCAAAAACCCGAGTTTTACAAGTTTAGCAGTGGGCTTGGTGAAGTTTTGGCCTATTTGAATTAAAGATCTCTACCACATTGAGGAAAGTTTAAGATTTCTTATTCCTGAAAACGGGATATGATAAATAAACTATTTCAATCTGGTATATGAAGAAAAGAATAAACACACTTTCAATTTACTTTTTACTGGCAGGATTTTTTCTGTGCGGGGATGCAACTGCAAACGAAGTTGTTCGTTTATCCACCGGTGAATGGTCTCCCTATATTTCAGAGGAACTTGAGAGCAAAGGCCTTCTTTCTCAAATTGCGTCGGAAGCTTTCGCGCTTGAGGGCGTCGATGTCAAGCTTGATTTTTTCCCATGGCAACGAGTGTATCAATTATCAAAAACTGGTGAATATGATGGAACACTTGCTTATGCGAAGACGGACGAGAGAGAAAAGATCTATCATTACAGCGAGCCAATCTATACCGGAAAGTATGTACTTTTTCACTTAAAGAGTTACCCTCTCAAATGGAATAAGTATGAGGACCTTAAAAACACTCGCATCGCTGCTACACGCGGCTTTGGTGGAATGGGGCAGGAGTTTATCTCGGCAGAGGAGAAAAAAATCATTCAGGTTGACCGGCTGGCCTCAGATGTCCAAAGTTTTAAGATGCTTCTTCTTGGAAGAGTGCAGGCCGTCGCTTCTGACTTGGAAGTAGGGTATGTGCTCATCAATAAAAATTTCAGCAAAAAAGAATTTGAATCCATCAAGCACAACAATCGTTTGATTCAGCATGCGAAGTACCATCTGGTTATGCCTAAAATGCTGGCAAAGAGTGAAGGTTTGATTAAGAGGTTCAACGCCGGATTGAGCGCTTTAAAAAAATCGGGTCGCTATGATAAAATACTCAATGAGTATTACCAGAAAAAAATCTATAGGGAGTTGATTCCGACCCATACTCTCAAATCAGCAAAAGTATTCTAGCGATCAGGTCTTCTGAATTTCAGCCTTTGGTTCATCCCGATTCTCCATATGAAATGCACAATCAGGCATGAAGTGAATGCCGAAAATCCCAGCACGCCGCCAGGGCCCTTCATGTATATGATCAGGAAGTGGAATATGAAACTGAAGATGACGCTGGATAAGAATATTTGAATTCTGTTGAGCCTTTTTGGGTCGGTCATGCCGACGAAAGAGGAGCCCAGAAACACAGCCTGTAGAACAGGTATCATGGGATGAGAGATGAAGGAAGTCAGCCCTATAAAAAGCAAAGTCAAAAATGAGGAGGCGCGCACACTTCCGAAATGTTTTGTAAGCGCCAGTGCATGGGTCAGTTGTGCCGCTGCCTGTGAGACAATTAAAGTGATGATTAAAGTCATGACCAATTCCTCAGGAGAATAATCATGATAATTGTAGTGATGAAGGCCACCGTGCCTAATTTTCCTCCGAAACCGCTCAAGTGAGGTTTGCTCCACATATACAAACTTGTTCCAATCAGGGAGATAAGCAGGATGTGTCCTGGTCCGGTTAGGTATTCTACCTGGGCCATGCCGGCAAATGAGCCCGCATAGATAACAGCATGAATCCCGGATTTTTCAATTTCTCCCGAGAACCAATAAAAACTTCCCACGAAACCGATGAGGGCCGAAGCTAGAACCGGGGAGAACCCAAGTCTGGTCTGCAGGGAGTAGCAAAGTAGGCATGAAAGATAGAAGGCCAGGAATTTGGCGACAAATACTTTCATAGTTTTAGGTTCTGGAGCGGTGATCATCCCTCAAGAATAACTTTGAAGTAAGAAGTTGTCACAAGAACTTTATGGTTTAGTGGCCCAATAAGTTTTATACCTGAAAGAAGAATTCAGGGGGGAATTATGAAAGGACTTTTGCTTTTTACGGGTCTTAGTTTGTTTTCGGCAAGCGCTTTTGGTCTCGAGGTTATTAAACCCGTCTATAAAGAGAAAATTATTCTTAGAATTGTCCGTGCAATCCCTGATAGTTTTGAAGCCTACTCGCTGACCAATCATAACGGCAGAGAGATGATGTTAGTTTGCGCGAAAAATCGCGTCTACGACAACAACCCTAAGGCGATGATTGAGTACCGCAACTTCTACAATGAGCGCGCTGGTAATTTTACAATCGAGAGCGATGTTATCTGTAAAGACATGGGGCGATTCATTGAACAGGCCCATTATGGTATTGATGAGCAAAGACCATTCATCATTCACTTAGATACTACTAAAATGTCAGTAGAGAAAATTGTTTATCCTCGCATTGACCCAATGAGCGACAGCGGAGATGAAAAAGACCTGTACCCGAAGAAGGAGATCAGGTCCTTCCCGAGACCTACAATGTATTACCCTTAGGGATAATAAAAAAGCCTCCGAAGACGGAGGCTTTTTTTTGCCGTGTTGTGTGTGAGATATTAAGAAACTTTGCTTGCTTCAAGTCTTGCCAGTGTCTGGAGGTGTCTGTCGATTTCCATCTGGATTTCGGCATTTCTTTCGTTGTTTGCTTTTAATTCCTGCTCAAGGGCAGTGATGGTCAAAGTAAGTGTATCGATTTCTTTATCAATTAAAGCGATTTTTTCCAGTCTTTTTGCCGCTAGAAGTTTAGTGGCCTCTTCAGCTCTTTTTAAGTCCAGGTTGTTTTCAATTTTAACCGATTTACTGGCCACTGTTGTGTTCGTGTTGGCCGTCGGGAAGCTGTATTTTTTCTTTACTTCAACTGAGCCCTGATTTTTGAATTGAGCACTTCTGTCTCTCATGTCCTTTGGTAGGTCTGTCGACTTAACAAAGTACACACCCATTCCTGCGAGAACTGTTAGCATTGCGATTCCTTCGATCATATATCCCTCTCAATTTGTAGTGCCAGAAGCGTTTATTCCTTAACTGTACTCCAAGGCCAGAAGCTTAAGGAGGGACTCCTGTAAAACTTCCTGCCCTGTCGAATATTTAGACACTTTTAGAGGTGGGAAGGCTCCTGATATTAATGGTTTAGAACTTGTAAGGTTTATCTGCTGGTGGGATTAAGGGGCCAGTCATATGTTATTGAGTCGAAATTTTTAGGAGTCACAAATGAAAATGATTACTATTTTAAGCTGTATTTTGCTTTCGTGCGCGTCCGCATTTGCCGGAAGCATTTCTGTCTCAACCAGTGAAGCAGTTGTGAACGGCGGGTACTCTATAGGTGTTGGTTCAAAGGTTATTTTAAAAAGCGACGATGAAAAATTGGCAGGGGCCGCTACCTTCTTAGGAAATGTGATCCATTCAAATGGAAGCGAATCTTATAGGATGTATCTTAATAAAACGAATAAAAAAGTTTATTACATTGATGCTGCGGATTTCGCACGCAAGAATGCAAATCTTCAAACAGTTGTTGATCCTTATGAGCAGGCCGGAGGGACATGCACGGCTTACGCGATCTTTGGATATCTTCAGCAAGCAAATCTTGCTGGCTTTGAAGGCACGGGAGAGCTGGCAAAAGTCCTTGAGAGCGAAGACACCCGCACTCATCTTTTAGCGGATGCTATCCATGAATACTACATGACTCCTGCTCACCGTTATTCAATCAGAGGCATCCTTGATAAGTACGGAAAGAAGTTTGGTTTCAAATGCAAGAAATTCACTACAGACACTTATGAGAAGGCCCGCACACATCTTCTCACTCAACTAGAAAGTGGCTCACCGGTCATCATCTCTTTTAACATTGGCCCTAAAATGGTGAACTCTGAGTTCGCACTAGAAATGTACGGACACTCAAAACCAAAACTTGATAACCGCCTGTGGGTTCCAAGAAAAGTAGGTGAGAGAAACAGCGGTGGTCACACAATCGTTGCGGCTTCAGCGTTTGAGTTAAAGGGCAAGACATACATGGTGATGATCGACTCTGACTGGTCTGAGCCTCGTTTTTGGGATATGGACGCATACTTAAGCGGCAAGACCGCAATCGACGAAGTTGAATTCATTTCCTGCAAATAACTGCTAAAAGTCATATAAAAGCGGGATGCTACTGTGCATATAAGTAGTTTCCCGCCCTAAAATCCCAAAAAAACATTCAAAAATGGCCACGCTTTAGTTAAGCTATGGGCACTTTTTAAATTGATTTTGATAAGAGGGATCCATGAAGCATTCATTCCAAAACTTTCAAGTTGACCACATGACATTACTTCTTCAACCAAGACTGTATAACGTGGCCTACGTTGCATTCAATGTTATTTTTGGAGTGACTCCTGAGAACCTATTGTATGAAAAAAGAAAAGAGTGGGAGCCGGGAAAAGGTGAGGAGTCTTTAACGTTCGCTGTTCAAGTAGGACAAGGCAATAAAGATGACCGCGCTCAAAACAAAACTATCTTCGCTGTCGTTCAGCCATCAGAACCAAAAACACAACCTTCTCACGTAAGAGAGATGCTTGATTCACACAACTCTGCGGCCTTGTGGCAGCACGTTGCTTTAAGAACTCCGGATCTTTTGGCCTTCCACAAATTCGCACTTGAGCGCGGAGTGCAGTTCATCACTCCAATTTTAAAAGACGATCACGATGACCTGATTCAGGTCTTCAGTGGAGAGTGGTATTATCCGGGCATCAGGTCAAGTGCGATGTTCTTTGAGTTCGTTCAAAGAAGACCGAGCGCTGACAGTTTGCTTGCGATTCAGGAAGCTAACCGCGAGTTATGGTTCCGCGACAAAACCTTCCTTGGACTTTATGGAGAAAAAGAGCGCGAGTATCAAAGCGGGAACGTGACTCCATTTCTTGATTTTGCTTTGTTTGAGAAAATTGAAAATGAAGTGAAGAATTTAAAACTGTGGGAAATCACTCCAGATATCCTTCAGCGCTGTGAGGACATGATGATTGACTTCACAAAAAAGAAAATGAAATCGTAAATCTGATCAAATAGATTCGAAGTAATTTGGTACAGGCATATTGGGAGTGTAAAACTTCCTGTTTCGGTATTAATTCCACACAATAAAAAATGGCGAATTCACATTTTCACTCACTTGAGGGAGATGAGTATTGGCACGTGAGGTGCAATACTAAAAGACAAGATGACCAGATGAACACTCTGGTAGGTGGAAGTTAAATGTATCGATTAACTTCGCCCAGGCCAATTTAAGAGCTGATAAGTATGTCTGATGAGTTACGATTGATTGGATCTACACTCTGATGAATGCGAAAAGATGGTTCATAAACATGTTCCGATCGACTCATTAGCTTGAAGAGCTTGATCTTAAAATCGATAAGAAGCCATCCTTAAAAGGGTGGCTTTTTTATTTTAAAGGTCAGTGAGAAGAGACATTAAGGTTGACTGGTATAAACCAAATCTTTAGACTTTTATCATGTTTAGTGACTATACTTTTCATGTCAAGGCCTTGATCAATTCTGGAATATCGATTGCTGTTGTGGTCGCTATTTTTTATTGCTGCCAGTTCATTCTTAAGCTTTTGTCTAAGAAGCAGCACGCTTGGCTTAAACCCATTCACTTTAAGAGCAATGAAATCGTTTCGGTGGCAATGATTGCGACTGTCCTGTCTAATGTTGTGAGACTCTTTCAATGGGTTCTTATTCTCTCTGCTTTGTATGTCTCAATTCCGTATGTTCTGAAAGAGCTGCCCACTACACATGATTATGCGATCACTTTAATGGACTCAATCCAGATGAATCTTTGGAAGGTCGGCGATAGTGTATTAAATTTTATTCCAAATATTTTCTTCATTGTCTTTGTCCTTTTTGTCACCAGAGGAATTATCAAGTTCCTGAAGTTTATTTTTTATAAAATAGAAAAAGGTGAGTTGGTGGTCGATGGCTTCTATGCAGAGTGGAGCAATACTACTTTTCAATTGCTAAGATTTCTTATTTGTATGTTTGCACTTGTGATCATCTATCCTTATCTGCCGGGAGCAGGTACTAAAGCACTTGAGGGTGTATCGGTTTTTGTTGGTTTGATGATTTCACTCGGCTCCTCGTCGGCGATTGCCAATATCATTGCGGGAGTGATGATTAGCTACATGCGTGCGTTTAGAATTGGCGATTATGTGAAAATTGGCGAGTCGACCGGACGAGTGATAGAAAAAGGCCTGATCGTGACTAAGGTCATGACCTATAAAAATGAAGAGATTACAATTCCCAACACCCAGATATTGGGCTCTCAAGTGACCAACTACACCACTCAGGCACAATCAAATGATTTGATTCTTTATACGACAGTCACGATCGGCTACGATACTCCATGGCCGAAAGTTCATAAGATGATGATTGAAGCAGCGGCCAGGTGCTCACTCATTTCTAAAGAAAAAACGCCTTTTGTTTTGCAAACGGCCTTAAACGATTATCATATTTCTTATCAGCTAAATGCTTTTACCGGGCATGAGGATAAAATTCCAGGTGCTTACTCAGAGCTGCACCAGAACTTGCAGCAGGTTTTTTCGGAAAATCAGGTAGAGATCATGTCGCCAGGGTTTACAGTACTTAGGAATCAGCCAAAAGACACAACTCCTGTGCTCTAGAAATTATTCTTTTAGAAGCTGATGTGTATCATGGATATTGGTCCCAAAAGGGATTTATTATGAGCTATGCATACACGTCACAAAAAACTTCTCTTGAAATACAACCGACCTGGACCTCGTTATACGAGTTACCCACCAGTTCCATTTTGGAAAGGGGCGCCGGATGAAATGACCTGGATTGAGCATTTAAAAGGTGTCTATCATTCCGAGAAGGGGATGGATCTCTATGTGCACGTCCCTTTTTGCGAGAAGCTTTGTTACTATTGCGGATGTAACCGGATTATTACTAAAAATCATAATAATGAAGAAAAATTTTGTGACCTTATTCTTCAGGAATGGGAGATTTACAAAAAGCATCTGGGATTTTCCCCTGTCATCAATTCTTTGCATTTTGGTGGAGGGACGCCGACATTTTTGTCCGCAGAAAACCTGGAAAAACTTATCTTGAAATTGACGGAAAATAGAGGTCCGTCATTTATCGGGTCCATAGAGATTGACCCGAGAACAACCAGGCCAGAGCACCTGGATTGCTTTAAAAAGAATGGCATTGGACGGGTGTCTTTGGGGATTCAGGATTTTGATAAAGATGTACAAGCTGCGATCAACCGCCCCCAATCTTTTGAGTTAGTAGAGGGATTGGTTCATGAGTTAAGATCACGCGGAATCAATTCTATAAACTTTGACGTTATCTATGGTCTGCCTAAACAGTCGATTGATACGATCAGTGGCACTTTTGACTTAATTAGAAAGCTCAGACCAGATATGATTGCCTACTACAGTTATGCCCATCTTCCAGATCGATTAAAAAATCAGCGCCTGATCAATGAGGCAGATCTTCCGGATGCAGAATTAAAGCAAAAGCTTTATGAAAAAGGAAAGGAGCTTTTGCTTCAAGATCAATATGAAGATGTGGGGATGGATCATTTTGCTCTGTCGTCCAACTTTCTTTATAAGGCCAAGATCGAAAAGCGCCTGCACCGCAATTTTATGGGTTATGTAGATAAAAAATCACCAATCCTTTTAGGCCTTGGCCCCTCTTCAATCTCCGACTCATCAATGAGTTTCTCGCAGAATGAGAAGGTTTACAGTGAATATGAGAGGCGTTTAGCGCAGGGACAACTTCCGATTTCTCATGGACATATTCACCAACATGAAGATCTTCATGCTCAGAAAATTATCCTGGAATTGATGTGTACAGGAGAGAGCGATTTAGGTGCTCATGCAAGTCTTCTTCATTATGAAGACATCAAAAAAGAGTTGCAGGAATTTGAGCAGGACGGGTTAGTTGAAATAAAGGATGAAAGAATAGTAATTCTCCCAGATGGGATAAAATTTATCCGTAACATTGCGATGCTTTTTGATTTCCATTTGCGCCAGAATAACTCCAGCGCAAGATTTAGTCAGACCATCTAACATCAAAGTGTTTTGAAGTTCTCTTCAAATTGTTTCTTTAGATCAAGAGCGATTTTTTTATATTGTTCCTGGTCTTTCCACATCAATTCAGGATTGAGCATGGTTTTATCAACGTCACCAAGAGATTGGGGGATGGCAAGAGAGAAGATATTATCATTTTTGTAGGTCACATCTTTGGCCAAGCCTTGCTGGATGGCCTTGATGCATTTGCGGGTAAAACTAAGAGGGTAACGCTGACCCTCTCCATAGGGGCCACCACCCCAACCAGTGTTAACTAACCATACATCAATAGGGTGATTTGTTAGGAATTCTTTGAGAAGATTTCCATAGTCACGGCTTCTTCTCATCATGAAAGGGGCCCCGAAGCATCTTGAAAATGTTGTCTTGATACCTTTGAGACCAATTTCAGTTCCGGCCAGCTTGGCAGTGTATCCACTCAAATAATAAAACATGGCCTGTTCAGGTGTTAAGCGGGAGATGGGCGGCAGTACTCCTAAGGCATCAGCGCTTAAGAAAAATATATTGGTCGGCAAAGGACCCAGGCCTTCTGTGACTGTATTGTTTAGCTCTTTTAGCGAATAGGTGGCCCTTCCGTTTTCGGTGATGCTGTTATTGTCATAATCAGGTTCGCGAGTCTCTGGGTCCAGGACGACATTTTCCAGCAGGCTTCTAAATTGATTTGAGACTTGAAAAATTTCTGGTTCTTTCTCGGCCTTTAGGGCGAAGGTCTTTGCGTAACAGCCACCTTCCAGGTTAAAGACGCCATTTTCAGAGAGACCATGTTCATCATCTCCAATTAATTTTACATCACTGTCTGTGGAAAGAGTGGTTTTTCCAGTACCTGAGAGTCCGAAAAAAATAGAGGTTTTAAAGTTTCGGTCCTGATTGGCCCCAGCATGCATGGGCAACACTTTTTTCTCTGGAAGCAGAACATTCATGACAGAAAAAATGGATTTCTTAATTTCTCCACAATAGCCGGTACCAGCGATAATAATTTCTTGAGATGAAAAGTTAATAGCGATCATGGCCGTTGAGCGAGTTTTATGTTTTTCCGGAGAAACTTGAAAGGAGGGATCGTGGTAGACGGAAAAATGCCCTAAAGGCGTTGAGGGACTTTTTTCTCTGAAGATGTTCTGACAAAACATGGCGTGAGGAGCTGAAGGGGTGATAACAGTTAGTCCTAATGCGAACAGAGGGTCAGCAGAGACGCTCTTTTCCATGACATAAAGGGCCTTGCACGTGTTGTTGAAGTTCTCAATGATCTCACTTTTGATTTGATCAAATGTCTTTTTTTCCAGTTGCCTGACATTGTTTTTCCAGTCAATGACATCGGAAGAAAAGGGATCGACAACGACATACTTGTCATCAGAGGCCCTGCCGGTAAATGTTCCTGTCGTAATAACCAGGGAGCCTTTTGAGCTCAATTTATTAGCAGGGTCCTGACGAAGTGAATCTTCAATAAGCTTGGCGATTGGAGGAGTTAGTTCCAGACGAACATGTTCAGCAATTGCCTTTTTCCAATTAAACATTTGAGCCTCTTTTATTTTCGTGGCCTCATAACTAAAACATCACATGGAGAAAACTTGCAAAGATAATCAGTGAATGAGCTGGTGAAAAAACCCGCAATTCCATGCTTGCCTCTCGTCGCAGTCACAACCAGATCGGCGTCTACATGATCCAGGTATTTTTTAATTCTGTCTTCGCGGTTGTGATCAAAAAAACATTTCACAGTGACGCGGCTTTCATCAACGCCTAGTGAATGGGCCAGGTTCTTCATGATTCTGTTTGCACTTTCTTCAATTTCCCCATATTGGTTCTCTGTTGGGTAAACATAAGGAGTCAGTTCGACATTGTAGACTTGGATCTCATAGATTGTGACGATATGAATGTTGGCGTGCTTTAATTCAATGTCATGCCTTATGTTTTTTAAAGTGTCGATACACTCCTGTTCGAGAGTTGTGCATAATACATAAGTTTTCATAGTTGGCTCCTTGATGATGAACTTCAGAGCCTAGGATAATAGGTAAAAATCATCTATGAAATGATTTGTATCAGAAATTGGAATAATTTATTCTAAAGATTCTCCAGGTCAAATTGATCCATATACCGAGGCACTATGCATTCGAAGTTGTATTTTTCTTCAATCTTTTCTTTCAGGCTTCTGGCAGCTTCTTTTTCGCCATGATTTAAAAAAATGCATGATGGAGGGCGTTTAACCAGGGCCAACCAGTCAAGTGTGTCTTGATAATCCGCGTGCGCAGATAAACCATCTAGCGTGAAAATTTCAGCTTCTACGGGAATTTCTTCATGATGAATTCGAAGAGTATTCAATCCTTCTTGCAACAAGCGTCCCTTGGTGTTTAGCGCCTGAAAGCCAACAAATAGGACGCCATTTCTCCTGTTGGGCAGACGGGTTTTCAAATGGTGCATGACCCTGCCTCCAGTGAGCATCCCGGAGGCGGTAATGATAATCATCGGGCCCTCCATATTAGTTAGAGTAATGGAGTCTTTCACGTCAGTGATGGCCCGAAACTGTGCGGTGTTTATCGGTGGAACAAGGTGATTTTTGTGATCAAGAACCAATAAGTGCTCTTCAGGGTGTTGAAGAAAAATTCTATTTGCCTGATTGGCCATAGGGCTATCAACAAAAATTGGAACCTTCGAGATTTTTTTTTCATCCTCTAGCAGGTGAAAAAGGTGGAGCAGGTCTTGAGTTCTTCCGACTGTGAAGGCCGGAATGACGAGAACACCTCCACGCGAGGTTACTTTATTGACGATATCTGCTAAGGCATTTTTGGGATTAGCTCTAGGTTGCAGACGATCACCATAAGTTGATTCAAGAACGATATAATCGGCAGCGACAGGAGGTGATGGGGGGCGCAGGATTTGTGAGCGGTTGTTTCCAAGATCACCACTAAAGAGAATCGTTTTGTTAGAATCACTCTTTTTTTCTTTATAAGACATTTCAATGAAGCTTGCGCCCAGGATATGTCCGGCGCGATGAAAACGAAAACTTAAATCATAATCGAGTTGAAACCACTCCCCACGCTTGAGTGGGTGAAATAGCTCCAGTGAATTAGTAGCATCTTCTACCGTATAAAGAGGAAAAGCAGGGACATGAAAAGAGTAGCCTGAGGTGTTGGCGTATTTAGCGTCTTCCTCCTGGAGATGTGCAGAATCAAGCAGCATGATTTTGCAAAGATCAAAGGTGCATTCTGTGCAATAAATTTTTCCTCTAAAACCATCTTTGTACAGTTTAGGAATAAGCCCGGAGTGATCTATGTGGGCATGAGTAAGAATAATGGCTTCGATTTTTCTCGGGTCGAAATCAGGATACCAGTTAAGTTTTCTTGCGTCTTTTGGACCTTGAAAAAGTCCTGCATCCACCAGATAAGTCTTATTGTAGTAAGAGACGAGATTACGGCTTCCCGTAACAGTCTCCGCAGCCCCTGCAAAACGAATTTTCATATTAACTCCTGAAACAAAGGTAAACTAATTAAATCATTTTTAACCTGATAAAACTCATTTTTTTTTGCATTTTATCTCAGTTCAGGGCAACGTCACTAAAGATAGAATTCTTTTAACTAAAAAGGAGAATTTTATGACTAAAGCAATCCCACAAATTCAACGTTACATGACATCAAGTCCAATAACAGTTAATGCGGATCAGACATTACATTATGCTAAAGAGCTAATGAGAGAGCACAAGATTCGCCACTTACCAGTTCTAGTCCACAATGAGCTGGTGGGTATTATTTCGGAAAGAGATATTAACTTTATTCAAAACTTTAAGGGAGTTGTTCTTGAAACAGAGACGATCAGGTCTGCTATGACTTCAGAACTCTACACCGTAGAGGCAGATGCGCATCTTGATGAAGTTTGTCAGGTGATGGCCGCAAATAAATGGGGAAGCGTGCTAGTGCAGGACAATAAAAAACTCGTCGGCATTTTCACATGGATCGATGCTCTAAATGCAATGGGCAATCTGATGTCAACAAGACTAAAATAACTCAATGACATTTCATCTCAGCGGCCGGCCTGTTTTGTTCGGTCGCTGAGTTTGATTGAATCTCATGATACTTAATAGCTCTAAAACTCACAGTCACTACACCAATTAAAATTAAGCTAATCGCATATGTTTTTGGAAGCTTGCTTTTTAAAGGAGCAAGAATTTTCTGGAAAATGCTAGGAGCAATAACCATAGAGGGAACTGTTCCAAGCCAAAAGAAAAACATAGAAGAGAGGGCGAGCAGCGGGTGCTGAAGTGCCATGGTTCCCAGGGCCACGCCATATAATAGCCCACAGGGAAGAAAAATAGAGATCAGGCCAGTAAAGAATGATTTGGAGAAGCTGACATTTTTAAAAACCAATTTTCTCCAGAGAAAGGAGTAGAATTTCCCCATAAATTTAGGCATAGGGAGCTCTGCTTTTTTCCCTCTCAGATTCTGGATACCCCAGAAAAGAAATAGAAGTCCGATGGTCATTCCCGGCAAAATACTTACAAAAGGGGAAGCGTTTTCAAATTTTATCAGGCTTCCCAGGTATCCAGCGAAGGCACCTATTAATAAATAACCAAGCAGTCTTCCTAATTGATAGCGGACGATGTCTTTATTTTTGTCACAGCTTGCAGTAACCAATCCTCCACACATCCCAACACAGTGGAGACTTCCGCCAACACCTGCAATAAAAGAAACCCATGGGAAAAAATTCTGAAAATTAGCGAGTAGGGCCGACAAGCATGACCTCCTTCGTAACAATTGGTTTCTGAGTTAAGAAGTCCACAATCTCAACATTGATCTTTTTTGTACCATTGGACAGAATGTTCGAGTTCATTTTGAAGAAAACAATAATCTTCTTCTCGTGTTTAGTTAGCTCGATCGGTGAGACCGGTGTAATGATTTGTACGGGATCATTAGTTCTGAAAAAAACTTTATAGCCCTCACTTCCCTGGTGGTTAAACTTTACAGTGAAGCGGTTAGTGATTATGTTTTCAGTTTGCGTGTATGTCTCTGCTCCTCTTAAAAAGAGGACTTGAAGATTCGTGCTACGGTTTAAGAAAACCACAAACGCGAGGACGAAAGACAGGGAGATTACAGCATAGAGAATCGATCTTGGAGTCAGCGTTTTTCTTGGAATACCGTTTAATTCATTTTCTGAGCTGTAACGGATAAGGCCCTTAGGCTTTTTAATTTTCTCCATGATCTCGTCACAAGCATCGATACAATTAGTGCAGGCGATGCACTCAAGCTGAGTCCCTCGTCTGATATCGATACCTGTCGGGCAGACCTTCACACAGTTATAGCAGTTGATACAGTCGCCTTCTGCTTCTTTTAGAACACCAGGAGTTCCTCGGCGCGGTTCTCCGCGTTTTTTGTCATAGGCAATAACCAAAGAGTTATCGTCCATGATTACAGATTGCATCCTTCCATAAGGGCAGGCAATAATACAAAATTGCTCTCTAAACCAACCAAAATCCAAAAGAAAAATAGTGGTGATAATCATAGTGGCACTAAAGATGCCGAAATGTTCAAAAGGCGAGCCCATGGTGATAAAAAAGAGTTCTCTTGGGCCAACGAAATAACCAATAAAAGTGTGGGCGATATGCAGAGAGATGAGAGTGAAGATGATCCATTTAGCTGCTTTTTTAAAGAACTTTTTTGGACTCAGTGGAGCTTCATCCAAAGCTCTTCTCTCACGGGCAGTACCTTCGATGAAAGATTCTACTTTAAGAAACAGGCTGGAGATAAAGACGGTCTGCGGGCACCCCCACCCACACCAGACCCGGCCAAAAAGGCTGGTCATGAAGGCGATAAAAAAGATGGAAGAAATAATGACTAAGAAAAATAAAATGGGATCGACTCCGTAAAAAGTCGCTCCCATAAATGTAAATTCTCGTTTGATAATATCAATAAGCAGAGCAGGGCGGTTATTGATATAAATCCAAGGCAGGATTAGATAGACACCGATTAAAATCCAATAAACAACATCGCGGCGGTTTTTCCACGGACCTTGAACATCTTCCGGGTGCAGATACACCCGGTGACCGTGTTCATCAACAGTGCCAAGACGTTCGCTATCTAATTCAAAGCGGTTCTTACTCATCGATCTTGTTTCCTTGAGGCGCTTTACCGCCTGGCTGATGAGTGAGGTGCAGGGTTTGCACATAGGCCACTACTTGATAAATCTCATCGCGGCTTAAAACTTCAGACCAGTTGGGCATTCCATTGTCAACTACACCATTAAAAACCACAGGGTAGGTTGTTTCAGGAGTTCCTTTTGCCCAAAGCCAGTATTCATCAGTAAGGTTTGGACCAATATCACCTTTACCTTTTTCCAAGTGGCAAGCGACACAGTTATTGGTGAAGACTTCTTCACCTTTTTTAATTCCGTCAGCGTTGTTAAAAGTAGTGTAGATTTCAGGATTAAACATCCCTTCTTTCTTTTTAAATTCTTCCTGTGCGGCTGCAATTACAGCGTAGTCTTTTTTGAATTCATCACGCAGAGAAGGTCCTCCCATGAATTGGTAGTAGGTAAAGTAACAAATCGCAAAGATAATCCCTCCGTAGAAGGTTGCTGACCACCATGAAGGAAGCGGGTGGTTTAATTCCTGAATCCCGTCATAGTTGTGATCAAGGAGAAGATGCTTTTCATTTTCTTCGACATGAAGTTTTGTTTCTTGTTTCATATTAGTTTCCTTTTCTCATTTCGCTGATGCCATCTTCTAGTGGAATCATGGAAGCCTGGTCGTATATTCCTTTATTGTCTTTTTTGTATGTCCAATATGTGTAAGCTGTAAAACAAACCACAAAGATAATAAGTCCTGTGATTGGAAGCCATGGCATATCGAACGTGCTTAGAGCTGCTTGTTTCATGGGGTGACCTCCGATTTACCGTAATCGACACCAATGCGTTGTAGGTAGGCGATTAGCGGAACGATTTCCTTGTTGATAACTTCTTGAGGAACTCCTGCTTCGACCAGGTTTGTGCGAATTTCTTCCGCTTGGGCCTGAGCATTTGCGACAGAAGAGTCGATATCTTCTTTTGAGTAAGGGACACCTAGAGTCTGCATAACTTGCATTTTTTTAGGTAGACTTCCATAATCAATTTTTTGAGTAAATAGCCAAGTGTAACGTGGCATGATTGACCCTGGAGTTACTTCACGAGGATCCCACATGTGACGGTAGTGCCACATATGAGGGTATTTTCCACCTACGCGGGCCAGGTCTGGTCCTGTTCTCTTTGATCCCCATTGGAAAGGGTGATCGTAGACGAATTCAGCAGCCTCAGAAGCTTTACCATATCGAAGAACTTCGTGAGTCATTGGGCGAACTGTTTGCGAGTGGCATAGGTAGCAGCCTTCGCGGATATAAATATCGCGACCTAAGATTTCAAGCGGAGTGTACGGCTTTACCACATCCATTTTTGTGATGTACTGCTTTGACATAACGGCCGGAACAATTTCAATCGCAGTTCCGACTAAAATAGCGATTAAAGAAAGGACCGCAAAAATCATCGGCCAGCCTTCAAGTTTTCTGTGAGGCTGTGCTCCGTGTTCGATTGAAGACTCATCTAAAGCGTAAGCTTCATAAACTTCTTCTTTTCCTACATTTCCTGATTTAGCAGTTTTGTACAGGTTGTAGATCATGATGATGAAAGAGACCAGGACAAAAGTCCCGCCAATCGCTCTTACCCAATACATTGGAACAATTTTTACAACTGATTCAATGAAGTTCGGGTAAACCAATTTTCCTGAAGCATCGATCGCTCTCCACATAAGTGACTGGCTGATTCCGGCAATCCACATTGAAACAATGTACAGGATGATACCGATAGTCGCTGTCCAAAATTGAACAGTAGCAAGTGCTTTAGAGTAAATTTGTGTGTTCCACAGTCTTGGAACCAGGAAGTAAAGAACACCTGCTGTTAGGAGATAGTTCCATCCAATAGTACCGGCATGCACGTGGCCTGGAATCCAGTCAGTAAAGTGTGCGATAGAGTTAACCGATTTAATTGAAAGTAGTGGTCCTTCAAACGTAGACATCCCATAAAAAGTTAGGGCAAGTGCCATAAACTTTAGCACCGGGTCTGTGCGGACTTTATCCCATACACCTCTAAGAGTAAGAAGACCGTTAATCATCCCCCCCCAGCTTGGTGCCCAGAGTGCAACAGAGAATACCATTCCCAGGGTTTGTGCCCATTCAGGAAGTGTAGTGTAAAGAAGGTGGTGAGGTCCGGCCCAGATATAAATGAAGACCAGTGACCAAAAATGGATAATAGATAGTCTGTAAGAGTAAACTGGGCGGTTGGCTGCCTTTGGAACAAAGTAGTACATCAAACCTAAGAACGGAGTTGTCAGGAAGAAGGCAACGGCGTTGTGTCCGTACCACCACTGGACAAGTGCATCCTGAACACCGGCATAAAGAGAATATGATTTACCGATAGAAACCGGGATTTCAAGTGAGTTGATAATGTGAAGAACGGCGACAGTGATGATCGTTGCAATATAAAACCAGATAGCAACGTAGATATGTCTCTCTCTTCTTCTGATAATTGTACCAAAGAAGTTTACTGCAAAAACTACCCAGATCACAGTGATGGCGATATCAATCGGCCATTCTAGTTCTGCATACTCTTTACCTGTTGTAATACCAAATGGAAGAGTTAATGCCGCAGACACAATGATGAGCTGCCAGCCCCAGAAGTGGATTTTTGAAAGCGTGTCGTTAAAGAGTCTCGCTTTTAAAAGCCTCTGGTGAGAATAGTAGATACCAGCAAAAATGGCATTACCACAAAACGCAAAAATAGCAGCGTTAGTGTGGAGTGGACGAAGGCGTCCGAAAGTGGTCCATTGAAGACCAAGGTTTACGTGCCAGTCAGCAAGTTGAAAGGCAATCGTTACACCAAGAAGCAGTGCTACTGCCCCCCAAATAACAGTCGCGATGACAAATAGTCTTACTATCTGGTCATCGTAGGAAAAATACTCGAGCTTACCGGTTCGAGTGGATGCGTGCGCGTTCATAGCTCTCCCTTGTGGGTGTTGTTATTAATCACTTTATTGTGTTCATCTAAAAGCATGCGGTGGCCTGGCGTTTCGAGATCGTCGTACTGTCCCTTTTTTGTCATCCAGATAAAACATCCGACAAAAAAAGCTCCGAGGATCAAGGCCAGGGGAATAAGAAAGACTATTATTTCCATAGGCCCCTCAGTGTTTTAGTTCCGATCAAAGTAGAGATCAGAACTGTTAAAGAAGACACCGGCATAACTATCGCAGCTGTAAGTGGCGAAATGTGTCCAGTGTAGGCGAGAAGGACTGAGATGCTGTTGTAACAAAGAGATAAAACCAGGTTGCGGCGGATGACCTTCATTGTCTCCTTCGAAATGGTCATTAATTCGGCCACATTTGAGAGGCCAGGATAATTCATGTACACATCGGCAGCACGAAGTGAGATATCCATTGCACCAAATACCGCGATCCCTGTATCTGCACTGGCGAGGGCGATTGCATCGTTAGCTCCATCGCCAACCATAATAGACTGAGGAGTTGATTTGATGATCTGACTTTTCTTTTCAGGGGAAAGCTCAGCCTGGTATTCATTTTCATTAAGCCCCAGCTCCAGAGCTATTGCCTGAACATTCTCTTTTTTATCTCCAGAGAGAATCTGAATTTTTAGTCCCTGGAGGCGTAAAGCATCGAGCGAAGCTTTAGCGTCTGTTCTTAAAGCATCCTGAATGTGGAAATCGGCCATGAGTTTATGATCCTCATAGATGCCGTAATTTTTGATTTCATAAAAATGGCCGTTGATGATTCCACTCACACCGACACCTGAAATCTCTTTAGCGTCCTCTACGTTCATCACTTCTGGATTAGAAATCTTGACACATTCCTTCAGACACATGGCCACAGGGTGAAGCGAATGTTTTTCCAGGTTATAAATAACAGCTTCCAAAGTAACCTGTGTCTGGTGGTAGATATTCATTTGGTCTACCACCAGCTGGTTCTGAGTGATGGTCCCAGTCTTGTCGATATAGATGTACTTTGCCTTGGATAATTTCTCAACCACTGCATCGTCTTTAATGATGATTCCTTTTTGCGCTGATTTCGAAAGTGTTCTAATGAAAGTCAGCGGAGTCGCGATGGCAAGAGCACAAGGGCAAGTGACGATAAGTAGAGTTAACGCCAACTCGAGCGCTTCTTTTTGACCATGGTGACGAAGAGTCCAGAAATAAAGAATGAAAGAGAGTGTGAAGACGGCGGCTACAAAATACTTAGAGATCAGGTTAGTGATGTCGATGATCTGTGCCTTTTGTCCCCAGCCATTTTCAACATTCTTAAGAATTTTTCCGAGGCGAGTCTCGCTGCTGGCCTTTTCAACTTTAATGATGAGCTCTCCGCTTACATTCATAGTTCCGGAGAAAACATGATCGTTGGCCTTAATTTTTTGCAGGCCTGATTCACCAGTCAAAAGCGAATTGTTCAAATAGGACTCACCAGAGACAACCACAGCGTCCGCCGGGATAATCTGGTTAGGAAGAATTCTCAGGTAATCCTGCTCTTTAATAAATTTGGGATGGATTTCCTGATTTTTTGAAAAATCATTAGGGTCGACCTTTAAAACACTCTCTCCCTGATAGAAGAAGTGGAGGTCAGTAGTGCTCAACCCTTTCTCTTGAATTGTCTTTAAGAAGTAACGGGATAAAAGCAAGAGGAATACCAGTGCAGTCAGAGAATCAAAATAATTCTCAGGCACATGATTGATCATATTATAGATTCCCATCACACCGCCCATAATGAGCGACATGGCGATAGGGATATCAATGGAAAGAGTTTTATTCTTCAAGGCCAGATATGAAGTTCTATAAAACGGGTAAGAGCAGTAAGTTAAAACTGGTAAAGCGAAGAGTACCGTCATGGCGTTGAAGAGCTCTTCGTACTCTGGCCCTGCTCCGGCATATAATGAAACAGCATACAGCATGATGTTTCCGGCCGCCGCTCCGGCGATACCGATTTTTAAGAGCATTGATCGCTCTTCTTTTATCTTTAAGTCTTTGGTTGATTGGTTAACTTTTAAAGGGTGTGGGCGGTAACCGATGTTATCAAGTTCGCGGGCCACGTCAGAAAATTTTCCCAGGTTACTGATTGAAACAGTCGCTACCGATCGTCCCATATTGAGTTTAGAAGCAGAAACTCCATTGACGAAAGTCGGAAGCTTTTCAATGATCCACAAACAGGCGGCACAGTGAATCCCTTCAAGGTAGAATTCCATAGTCAGTTCGTTGTGAAGATTTTTGTGAGCGTACTCATTCAGGAAGTCCACGTCGTCAAGGTATGAGTAATGGTTTGAGCGCAGTTCAACCGGGGCGCGCTTTTTGAAGAGTTCGACATTCTTCTTGATTTCGTAATACTCCGAGAGACCTTTGAAGTTAATCACGTTAAAGACAGTCAGGCATCCCTGGCAACAGAATGGTCCGCACTCGCGACCGTCTTCGCTATGGTAGTGGGCATGAATGACTTCTTGATCGCAGTGAATGCACGCACTCATTTTTTACTTCTCGAAAATATTTTGTAAAAGGCCGGATAGTTCTTTATCTGCCTTATTGTAAACTTCTAATAAAGTTGTACGATCTAAAAAACAAAGCTGCGTATTGGGAAAAACTTCAGCACTGATAGCGCTCGGAGCTTTGTTCATAAGTTCACTGACGCCAATCAGAGACCCTTTTTGTAGCATTTTTTTGAATTTCTTTTTTTTGCTGATTTGAATCGAGCCATCGATGATGAGATAACCTGAGATAGGTATCTGGCCTTCATAGAATAAATGAGCCTGGGATTTATAAACTTTGGTAGGAAAATGAGCGATGATTTTCTCGACCAATTCTCTGCTAAGTTCGATGTGCTTAAGTGATTTCATAAGCACATCTTACATTCATCAATAAAAGGAAAATATAATCTAGATCAGTTTTTGAAAATAATTAGTAGTGAATATTTGCCCAGTTCAAAAGTTCTTCTTCATCAGTTATGAAAATAATTTTTCCTTCCTGCTCGATGATTCCGGCCTCTTTAAACTCAGTCATAAAGCGGATAAGTGTTTCATTGGCAGTTCCGATCATCGTGGCCATTTCTTCTCTGGTCAGCTTTAAATCGATTCTCCAGCGCCCATCCTGCTTTGTTCCGTGAGTGGCCTTAAGTGAAAGCAATAGTTCTGCCAGGCGCTCACGCACATTTTTCTGATGAAGAGATGTGAGTTTATTTTCAGCGCTTCCCATATCTCGGGATAGTTTGTTGATGATGCTCAAAGCAACTGAAGGGTGCTTTTCAATCATCG
>JBEIPI010000069.1:0-16183 GCA_040377165.1 Bacteriovorax sp. | reverse complement strand
TCATAGACGAAACCCTCTTTTAAAAGAGAGTAAACGTCTTTGCATTCCGGTATTTTCTTTTGAATGTATTTAAGAGGAGCGAATTCTTTGCGATCTTCGCTCATGATAAAGTACTCGTCTTTATCATAGTCACTACTGCCATGAGTAGATGACGAGAAGAGGGTGATCTCTTCGCTTAGTTTCTGAATGTCCATTTTTAGCTCAATTTTAAAAGTATAATCCTAGCTAGTGTAACACTAAGTGGATCAAACATTCAATTGAGATAAGTCCTCTTTAAAATTCAGGATAGACTGCGCCAGTCCTGCATTTTTAGTAAGTTGCTGTTGAACAAAGAACCTAAAGTCGACCTTTTTGCTCTGATAATATTCTTTATCCTCTGCACCACTTGCACCAGGTAGGGCCTTCGAAGCCTCACAAGCTCCCTCAAGAAGTAACCAAGCTCCGATCAGGTTTGCAGTGAAGTTTAGGAAGTTCATGGCATGGAAGAGGATTGAATCAAACTTATTGGCCTTGGCCAGAGTTCCAAAGTGAGTAAGAATCTCCTGCGCTTTCTGCATATTTTTACCAAGAACCGCCAACTCATCAGCGAACTCCTGAGCTTCTGGTCTCGCCATCGTCTTTTGGATTTTTGCTCCAATGGCCATAAAAGTTTTGGCATTGTCTTTTAAGACTTTTCTCATGGTGAAGTCCATCGCCTGGATGGCATTTGTTCCTTCATAAATTGAAGCAATTTTTAGATCGCGGGCAAACTGCTCAATCCCATACTCTGAACAGAACCCATAACCACCGTGAGTCTGGATAGCATCTACCGCCACCTGAAAGCCTTCATCAGAACAGTACGATTTACAAATTGGAGTCAGGAATGCAATTTCATCTTCAGCCGCCTTATCACCATTGTGAGCGCGGTCGAACTGGTCACCAGTGTATAGAATAATAGAGCGAAGGGCGCGCGACATTGATCTCATTTTAACCAATGTTCTTTTTACGTCCGGAAGGGTGATGATTTCTTTTCCAAACTGCGCTCTGTCTTTAGCGTATTGCTCTGTCAGCATGTAAACTAAGTTTGCCTGCGCTTCACCTTGAACACCACAAAGCAGGCGGGCTTCATTCATAAGAATGAACATATTTGGCATTCCATCGAATTCTTTTCCGATCAAAAATCCTTCACACTCTCCCTTGCCACCAAAAGTCATCTCACATGTGGCCTGGCCGTGAATCCCCATTTTCTCTTCGATTTTTGTACAGTGAACATCATTTGATTTTCCATCCGCACGGAATTTTGGAACGATGAAAAGCGAAAGACCTTTCGTTCCCGCCGGCGCTCCTGGAGTTCTTGCTAAAACCATGTGAATGATATTTTCGTAATAATCGTTATCACCAGAAGAAATGAAAATCTTAATCCCTTTAATCTTGTATGTGCCAGATCCTGTTGGGGTCGCAGTTGTGATAACCGCACCAACGTCACTTCCCGCTCCTGGCTCTGTCAAACACATCGTTCCGCCCCACTGGCCTCCAATCATTTTTGGAATATAAGTATCTTTTTGTTCCTGTGATCCAACTTTTAAAATAACATCCATCGCCCCACGAGTAAGCCCCGGGTACATAGAAAAGGCTACGTTGGCCCCGTTCATGATCGACTGGCAAACAAGTGAAACTGTATGAGGCACTGGCATCCCGCCGATTTCCTCAGGGTAACCAATAGCGTGCCACCCGTTTTCATAATATTTTTTCATCGGGTCTTTGAAAGATTTCGGAGCCGTCACTACACCGTTGGCCAGTTTAACGCCTTCTACATCCCCAAGCGTTCTGGTCGGGTAAACCTCTTTTTCCATGAACTTGTTGCATTCGTTGATGATATCTTTCATATCATTCTCCCCGACGCCATTGTTCTGGATTTTTAAAACATTAAAAAGGTTGAAGTAAATATCTTTAAGGTCTGTCTTAAACTGAGCCACCGTAAACCATCCTTGATTTTGGGAGTAAATTGAATTGCTTCTATTATAAAACAAACTGAGCAAAAAAAAAGAGGACCCTTTCGGGTCCTCGATTTATTTTTTTAGAAAGTTGTTCCGATTAAATATTCAATTCCAGTTGAATCTTGAACCATTGTTGGTTGAGCCTGGATCGGGAAATTTGTATCAATAAAGTACACTTTATTATCTCTTGTTACAATTCTTGAAATCGATCCTACAGTTTGAATTGCAACTAAAGGACTTGCATTGTTAATATAACCCTTAAGCTCGTTAATTTTATCAGTAACATTCACTGACAATCCAACCACAGTTTTCGACACTGTTAATGGTGACGCCGAAGAAGAAACTGTTCCATAAGAACAAAGAGTTAAAACACTAATGTAAGTTTTACAATTTGAATTGTTCGAGCCAGAAGAAGTTGATGTTGTTTGCTTAGTATATTTAAACGACATCGGTAGTCCACTATTAAGTAGTGCCCCAATTGTTGAAGGATTACCGTAGTAACTAACTGGCTGAGTACCAAACTGATTGTGGAAGTTATCAATCTTAGTTGCAAGTTCCGCAGCCCCAGCAACAGTAGTAGTAATTGGGCTAGTAGAAGTTGCTGGCGCCGGTGCCGCCGCTGATGCAACCTTATTATCTTTTCCACATGAAGCTAACGTAGCAAATACCATAAGTGATAGTAATAGTTTTTTCATAACGTCCTCCCTAAAGGCGTATTGTTTCTAAACCGTTTGCCTTAGATAGAGCAACCATCGTGCCAAACCCGACTTATAAGATTTACAAGGGTTAGAACCCCCAGATGTAAACAACATGAACATTCTACAAACACCTGTCTAAAAATTAGTCGATTTTTAAGTGGTAGGTACTCAGAATTTAGTCAGTATATTTTGAGGACCAAATAGACTCGCGAGCTTAGGTCTTAGGGGTAATACTAAAGACATGCATACAAGGCTATGTTAAAATCTAATTCATGGGATATCGTATGTTTGAAAACCAACTCTTTGATCACTGGCTCAATCAAAAAAGCCAGGAAATCCTATCCAAGATGGATAAGGAAAAAGTCTCAACAGAAGATATGTTGATTCTTACATTAAAGGCCCAAACAAATCATTTTCACCATATGGATATTGAATTTAGAGATGAATTCAAAAAAATTGATCAGCGATTTGATAAAGTCGACAAAAAATTTGAGCGTATCTATACGGCCTTAATGTGGGGCTTCGGCCTTATCATCACCTCAATCTTCGGACTCTATATAAAGATATATCTCGGATAAAATCTAAATCGTCTAAACTTCATCCATCTGTTAAAATTTTTCATCAAGTCGCCCCTCATCTATTAATAAGTTAGCACGGAACAACTTTTGCACTTTCTTGCGATATGAAAACAAAAGCACTATTCTTAATTCTTTTAAGCGTTCTTGCCATTTCTGGTTGTTCAAAAAAGAAGACAGCTGTGATTCCGGCGGATCATAATGAAGAAGCACTGCTGGCAAACGAAACCTTTTTCGATCACCCCGAAGAAATCATCCTTTATAATCCAAGTCAGGAAAACGCCGATAAAATCAAAGACTGCGCTTTTAAAGTTAAAGCAGAAAATTCGTGCCCAATCTCCGACTCTCCTCTGCTTGGGATGAACAAAAATCAAATCTCTATTAATGAGATCATGAACAGGACAATGTCCTCTAAATACTCTTACTTTGAAACATTCAGGAATGTTCTCTATCAAATGCCGAAAGAGACATTGAATCTTTTCGGGTCGGTGAACGCCATCGTTATCTCAGACAGGATCAACCCTGACTTTTATCATTATAGCTCCGGCGCAATTTATCTAAGTGGAAATAATTTCTGGAAAACTGAGGCCGAAAGAGAGGCCGCTAACAATAATAAAGACTACCGCGAGAGCTTCGGCGCCGCCCTTCCTTTTATTTCAACCCGTGAGCACTATAAAAGAGGAAGATCCCTGGATTTAGCAGAAAGACTGAAAACGAGAACCGACCAGCAATTGGCGCCACTGTTAATCAAACTGCTTTTTCATGAACTCGCCCATGCCAATGATTTTTTCCCAAAAAGCTTCTATGACTCTACTGATATGGATGTGACAAAAAGCTATTATGCCATGACTGAGGAAAATTGGGAGAAAGAAAAAGTCATCTCTCAAAAAATGAAAACAGACCTCACGTCAGTTGCATGGAAGAAAGCTTCGCCAATTCTTTATCAAGGTGAAAAAGCTGACGCCGAGGCCAAGAACACAAGCGCCTATACCATGCTTAGGGAATTTATAACAGATGTGGCCGTCGCTCCATACTCCTACTCTTCTCCTAGAGAAGATATGGCGATGCTCATTGAGGAAAGTTTGTTTTATCACTACTACGAATACGACTCATACGTCATTATCATTAAACTTCCCGGAGCTGACTTTAAAATCCCTGAGGACTTCAGCTATCCGATTGCCGGCGGGATAAAAAACAAAATCGCTGCCCCTAACGTGAAAGAAAGGGCCGAGGATATTTTAGAAAGAGTTTTCAATCCAGCTTTCGCTGATAAAATCTCCCGTTCACTCGAAACGATCTATCCTGTAGCTATTCCGGAAGACACAGATTGGGATAACATCAAAAAAATCTAATGTTTAGAGAAAAACAGGATCTTCAATCCTTCTTCAGGGTTGACTTCCATCTCGCTAAGGCTGGAATACATGCTTTCATTCAAAGCAAACTCAGGCATATGGGTCTTAAAGGCTTCGATTAAAAATTCGCTTCCTAAATAAGGTGAATTCAAACAGGCCATGATCACCGCCTTCTCTGAGATCATCTCTGGAAGTCTTCTGATAATTTTGTGGTAATCGCGCTCAACTTTAAAACTCTCGCCCTGATTGGTCGGAGGATCGATAATTACTAAATCATAAGGTCCTTTTTTACCAATGGTCCCCAATGATTTCATGATATCGTAATGGAAAAACTTCAGTTTGCGGTTATCATCGCCCAAATTATTTAAGTCATGATTGATTTGACCTACTCTTAACGAAGGCAAACTCATATCCACATTGGTCACAGAAACAGCTCCTCCGGCCAAAGCAGACACTGATAACGAACAGGTGTAGGAAAAAAGATTAAGGACTCGTTTATCTCTGGAGTTTTTCCTCAGCCAATCACGCCCCAAAGACATATCGAGGAAAAACCCCGTGTTCTGCGGACTCTTCAGATTGAGCAGATATTTTTCTGAGTTTTCCACAGCAAAAGACTCTTCCGGCATCTCACCAAAAAGCATTTCAACATTTTCCTGTTTCAAATAGCGCTTTTGCAGAATCACTGAACTAAAAGCGAGTCCGGGGATTTTTTGCAGTAAATGCAAAAGCTCTTTCTTCTCTTCATCTGAAATTTCTTTATAGGTTGTGATGAGAACCACTGGCGGATAAAAATCAATCGAGAGATGCGAGTGCTCTATCCATTTCTTACCCCTTCCGTGAAAGAGGCGTGCGCATTCGCCTTCACGAGGAATGCGCGATGAAATTAAATTAAGCAGGTGTTCCATTGGCCTTGTCTTTTCCACCAAAAAGTTTGTAACGGATAAAGAATGTCAGAAGCACTCCCAATACCAGTCCAATCAATTGAGCAATGATAAGTTTTTGCATTGAATAGTTTGTAGCTGGCTCGCAGTTAACACCAAAACTCACAGGAGGTGTCAGCAGTACTCCAATCATTTTTGGGCCAAGCCAAGTCATTACACCCAATCCAAGCAGTCCACCGATAAAGGCAATGTTTAGATTCTTGTGGAAATTCTTCATTTTATCTCCTTGAGATTAATCCAGGTTACTTCGTGTTTATTGCATGAAAGGTGAACGATGCGCGAGTTTGGAATCGCTTTAAACTTAAACATCGTTTCAAAATCAGTCGGCTGCTGGAATTTAATCGTGCAGGCAAAGTTATCAACCAGACCTGAATCGCGCCAGCGGTTTACCAGTTCTAAAAGTTTATCCGGATAGCAGATAATATCGGAGAAAAACCAATCTAGTTTTCCTACGTGTTGAGGTCTCAGACCAAAAGCACTTTCTTGTTTGAATTCAATATTTGGAAGGGCCGCGATCTTCGGGTCCAAAGGGGCCTTATCAACACTCACGACATGAGCGCCGACAGTTTGCAATACCCACGTCCATCCACCGGGACAGCTTCCCACATCAATGGTTTTCATGCCTGGTTCAGGCTTATAGCCGTAAAGAGTGAAGAGCTCCCACAACTTCAAATAAGCACGAGAAGGAGGGTTGATCTTATCCTCATTAAAATTTATTTCGCCGAAAGGAAGCGGGCATGTGGTTTCCGGAGAGATGATGATTTCCTGGTCCGAAAGAAGGGCAAAAACCCCAAGGCTTGTTTTTGGGATCTCTTCCAAAAAATCGTAACGCTTTACTTTCGCCTTAGGCACTTTATCCAGTATCAACTCACCTCTACGATGATTATTGAGTGAGTAATGAGTATAGCGACGCGCCCTTGCTTTCAAGAGCTCTGCGGCGTGAGAAATTGAGGTGTACGGAAGGATTTCAACCTTAGTCCATGTATCCTGAGCAAAGACCACATCTTGGGCCTCACCTTTACACAGAAAAAGTCTGCCATGCTGCGAGAGTATCTCAATACCCATAAGAGTGAGCTCGGTTTTTAAATCCTGCTCAAAATCCACCGGAGAGAGATATCCTGTTATTACCTGTTCTAAATTGCTTTGACCCATACGTACTAAAATTGATACCATAGGAGCAATTATGAGTAAAAAAATTAATGGATTAATGACAAAAGAAACGAGGATCTACGGCGAAAACGCCTGCCTGGCCGTGTTTAAAAACCGCCCGGAGGACATCATTCAACTCTTTTTGACTAAGGAGATGATGAAAAGGTTCCCTCACCTCACCAAATACTGCGCTCAAAACAAAAAAGCGTACCATCTTGTGGAAAGAGCTGAGCTGGAGAAAATGACCAAGGCCACTCACCACGAAGACATCTGTATGTTGATAAAAAAATCTGCCCACAGATCCCTTGAGACTTACCTCTCACTGAAGCCTGAATCTGCTGTCATCGTGGCACTTGAGAATGTCTCCAACCCCCACAATATCGGGGCGATTCTTAGAAATGCCGCTCACTTTGGTGCCACTGCAATCATTGTCGGAGACAGAAAGATTGCTGAATCATCGTCTGCTATTCGTACCTCTGAAGGCGGATCTGAGTTCGTGGAAATTTTCGAGGCCGCGGATTTTAAAAAAGCGCTCGCTTTGCTCGCTAAAAATAAATTTCAAATCATCACAACCTCTTCCCACGCTAAGGCGAATCTGTACGACTTAAAATGGGAGAAGAAAGCTGTCATTGTTTTCGGAGAGGAAGCTGATGGATTAAGTAAAGACGTCCTCAATGCGGGGACAACAATAAAGATTCCGGGAACGGATAACGTTGAGAGCTTAAACGTCTCTGTCGCGTCCGCTGTCATTTTGTCTGACTATTATCAAAAGGTGAAACACAATGAAATCAATCCAAGGTTTAAATAAAAGAGTTCTTCTTTGCATTCTCGATGGGTTTGGAATTAATCCAAAGGATTTAAAGAACGCCATAAAACACGCTAACAAACCGTTCATCGATTCTATAATGAGTCATTACCCGATGACGACCATTGAGCCAGGAGGCACTTTGGTTGGGCTTCCAAAAGGTGTGGCGGGGAACTCTGAAGTGGGCCACATGAATCTAGGCGCAGGAAGATCCGTGCGCCAGGATTTAGTTCGTATCAATGAGGCGATTGAAAACAAAAGCCTTAAAGATATGGAAGAAATTAAAAAAATCATCGCTTTTGCCAAAAGACACTCAAACCGCATTCATTTAATGGGGCTTTTATCTGATGGCGGAGTTCACTCGCACATTGAGCACTTAAAAGAGCTGGCGAAAATTTTTCACGCTGAAAACATCGAAATGTGCCTGCATGCTTTTACTGACGGCAGGGATACTGCCCGCGATGTAGGAGTGAAATACGTGGAAGCCGCTATGGCCATTCCAGGGCTTAAATTCGCTTCGATGCAAGGCCGCTCAATCGGAATGGACCGCGACCGCAGATGGAATAAAATCGAGACGTGTTACAACTGTTTTTTTGGGCACGGTGAATTCACCAAATTATCTCCGCTCGAATACTTAAAAAATGAATATGCTCATGAGCGCTATGATGAGTTTGTCGCTCCCGTGATGTTCGACAAGTCTCTGGCGATGTCAAAAGAGGACGCTGTCTTATTTTTTAACTTCCGCCCGGACCGCGCGATTCAAATCACCCTTGCTTTAACTGATCCGAAGTTCAATGAATTCACTGTTCCTGTTCGTCCTGGTTATTTTTTATGTATGACTCCTTATGTGCAGGACTGGGTTCACCTTCCTATTTTATTTGATAAAGAAAAATTACAGGGAACTCTCTGCGAATACCTATCAAGCTTAGGCAAAAAGCAATTCAAGATCGCTGAGACAGAAAAGTACGCGCACGTGACTTTCTTTTTTAACGGTGGAGACAAACATCCATTCAAAGGTGAGGATCAGGTGTTGATCTCATCTCCAAAAGATGTCGCTACATATGACTTAAAACCAGAAATGAGCGCTTACCTGGTCTGCGATCGTCTTGAAGAAGCGCTGGCCGATCACTCTTATGATCTGTATGTGGTAAATTTCGCCAACTCGGACATGGTGGGGCACACTGGCAATTATGAGGCGGCAATCAAGGCGATCGAAGCTCTCGACCTGGTTATGAAACGATTGACTGAAAAATGTGCGAAAGAAAATGTCACCATGCTGGTTACCGCTGACCATGGGAACTCAGACCAGATGATGTATGAAAACGGCGACGTTCACACTTCTCACACTGAAGCCCTGGTTCCCTTCATCGTGGTTGACCCAAAATTAAAAGATCAAACTCTCGAAATGAATGAGGGACAGATGGCGCTTAGAAACGTGGCGCCGACTATTCTACATATCATGGGATTAAAACAAGCTCCGCACTTTGAAGGCGTGAGCGTATTTAAGTAAAAGGATTTTATTATGACCCAAACTTCCATCAAAAGAATCGCCGTCCTCTGCAGTGGTGGAGACAGTCCGGGAATGAACTGTGCGATCAGGGCCGTCGTAAGAACTGCGATTGGCGAAAATCTTAAAATATACGGAATTCAAAAAGGATATGAAGGTCTTCTGGAAAACAATATCAGAGAACTCAACGTCTCTTCGGTTGGTAACATCATCCAGCACGGCGGAACCATTCTTCAGACTTCACGTTCAAAAGAATTCAGGACTCCGGAAGGAAGAAAGAAGGCCTTTGATATTTTAAAAGGCCACAAGATCGATGGTCTTATCGTGATCGGTGGAGACGGCTCTTATAATGGCGCGATGAAACTGCACGAAGAACACGGCTTTCCGGTTGTCGGGATTCCAGGCACCATCGATAACGATATCAGCGGCACTGACTACACAATTGGTTTTGATACTGCTGTCCAAAATGCGGTGGATGCCGTGGACAAAATCAGAGACACCGCAAACTCCCACGCCAGGACTTTCATCGTTGAAGTCATGGGAAGAAAATCGCCCGCAATCGCGCTAAAAGTCGGGATCTGTACTGGAGCGGAAAACGTGGTTCTTCCTACGGCCAGCATCGATTTCAAAAAAATCGCCGGGGATATCGACCGCGGGATCAAACGCGGAAAAACATCTTCAATTATTATCGCCGCTGAAGGCGAAGAGTCCGGTATTGGCTACACCATTCAAAAAAATTTGAAAGATCAGTTTCAACTGGAAGCTCACGTCTGTATTTTGGGACATATCCAACGCGGAGGAAACCCTACGCCAACTGACCGCCTTATCGCCTCTCAGATGGGCAATGAAGCGGTAAAAGCTCTGGTGAAAGGTGAAAAGGCCACGGCGACTGTTTATATCAACGGGAAAGTCTCGCTCTCTCCTTTGGCAAACTGCCTGAGAAAAAAGAACGAGTTCGATATCAGTGAAGTTGAGCTTTTAACCGCGCTTTCGATTTAAATATCATTCTGCTGAAATCCAGTGTTTCTATTGAAGTCCTGGATTTCCTTCTGAACTTTCGGCGCTTCTTTCGCCTTCATTCCCTTGAGCTCAATCAATGATAGTTTGCGTTCTTTGTAAGTGTTGGTCGTTTTATCCAGGATGCGGACAATGTATTTTGGAATCCCGTTCTCCAGCACTTGCTTTACGATTTCCGCCGGCATGAATGTTGTTACTCCCATCGAGTTTTTAGCCATGAGCTGAATGTAGTTTGAACCATACGGCCCTTTGGCCGCCCCCTCTTTTTGCGGGCGCGGAGTTTTAGGTGGAGGAGTTCTTTGCTCAGCTCGCACAATCACCCCCGGCGACTCAACCGGAACATATTCAATTCCATTGGCGTAAGTATGTGGCCTGCCTGGATTCATAAGCGCATCGTATCTTGGGTCTCCGGGATGAATTTCATCCACATCCATGCCATCCACCTTTGGTTTTGGTTTTGAATGACTGGCCTCGCGGGCGACTCTGTCCGCGTATTCTTTCTGGGCAGCTGCAAATTCTTCTTCTGGAGATTTATAATGAGTGTCTTTTTTCACAGCATCGGCCACTTTCGCCGCGGTCTCTGCAGAAGCTGTTTGTGGGTTCATTTTTGCAATTTGCTCTTTCGTCAGCTTCACTTCCACAACTGCTCCCGTTGTCGGATTAATCATCCTAATTCGGTAAGCGACTTCATTTCCATCTTCGATGATTCTTTCTATCACCTGTCCGGATGCAGTTAGTTTTTCACCTTTTAATCCGACTGAATTGAAAGTTAAAAAATCTGAAGAGATATTCACCTCTGGCATGCGAGGTTTGGGCTTGATTTTAGGAGCTACGACCGTTGCTGCCGCAGTCGCGGTTGTGGCCACTTTCGAGTCCCCCAAAAGCGCTCTCTTTTGAAAACGCCCTTCGGCCGTCGTAAGCGGCTTCAGATCAGCAAGCTTGATTTTTTCCAATGCACCAGTCTTAAAAAGAAGTTCGAATTCATCATCAGTATAACCAAGTGCCTTGAATTTTCCCTGCATCTCTTGAAGTTGCTTCAAATTCAGGATCGGTCTTTTCTCAGCGTGCTCTAAAGCTTTCAAAAGTTTTCCTTTGTCACTGAGTGAAGAAGTTCCATTTTGGGCCAGGAACTTTACTTCTTTATAACCTCTGACTAAAACCTTCGCCAGCATCGCAGGCGGTACAACCCATCCGGCGATAAACCCGCAAATACTCTCCACTTTCTTCTGCGGTTTTAAGCAGTCGTAATTGGCCACCATGGGTCCTACCACATCAACAACCTTGCTCCAGATTTTTTCAAAATAGGCCGCAGGGTTTTCCTTAACTGCTTCATATATATCGGCCGCCACTGAAGCGGTTGATTCATACATTCCTCTTATCTTGCTCCAGATTCCAGGTCCATCTCCTGTCGCTGAATTATAGGCTGTTTCCCCTGCTGATTTGGTCAATTCCCACATTGCTTTTAACAGCTGTGGAATGAAATCAGTAAAAAACTGAGTAAAAGAAGTCACTGCTGATTTAAAGCATCCTTGAGCAAAATTAAAAACATCATTTGGCGTTGTCTCTTTACTGAAAATATATTCATTGGATTCATTACAGGAACGACGCTCTTCCAGCTTCACATCTTTACAAATGATGTCACTGACATCATTGCAGACTCTGACAATTTTCTCTTCAGGGGAAACAATGATTTTTGGCTGACAATCAAGGGCCGCTTTTTGAGCGGCGGCGAACACCAGGGTCGGCAAAAGCAAAGTCATAATGACAAAGACACTTAAAATTTTTTTCATTCTTTCATTTCCAGGTCCTGGGCCTTAATGGCGGTCACGACATCATTGACTTCTTTTTCTGCAATTTTTCCCTTTTCATCAGGAAACTCATTGATGATTTTTATTTGCAAAAAATTATTCTTGAAATAGATGTTGGATTCAGAAAAGTAGACTTTTTTGTCATTGATCTTTTTGTAAGACCCGAAAATGTCCAGTCTGGGTAAGGCCCCCAGCTTCGCCAGTTTGTAGTCGTAAAAATCGATATCGGAAAAACCAAAAATCTTATACATATCCTTTCTGGTTTGAAACATTTCCTCTACGTCTTTTTTTAGAGTCTCCTCTTTCCAAAGCGCTTTAGGCTCGTAAGGACCAACCTGAAGATGCACTACCTTTTTAGCATTGCCTTTTTTCACAAACCGAATTTGTTTTTCTGACAAGATTTCCTTGTCGTACCCCGCTAGCGCCATCTTCTCAAATTCTATTGAGTGCGCAGTTGCTGAAAAAAAGAAAACGCTAACAATATAAATTATTTTTTTCATAATTAACCAAGTGTATTGGTCACTTTTCGGTTTAGCTTTTACAGAACTTGAATGTGCCTACTTTTTGAACATTCATTCAAAAGCTGCTGTTTAATATTTTGACAATGATTCGAACAAACCTTCTACAGGAAGATGGTAGTGATTATCATGAACAGAAAGAGCGGCCGGAGCTATTACCTTGAGCGTTTGATTCTCCTCTAATCGAAACATCTCACTTAACAGCTCCTGCTCCCGCATGGCCAGTACGAGCGGAGAGACATCTCCTTCCACCGATATTTTTCCCGCGGCAAAACAGTCTTCCAGATGACCCAAAGGAAGATGACCGGTCAGGCTCCAGAGCATTATCAAAAGAGGCAACTCCAGGTAGCGGTACTCTTCCTCCTTAAATTTTTTTGACTCCACCTCGCCTTCTACGCATAAGACAAATCGCTTCAAAGGAAATTTCAATTTTCTTTCGCGGGAAAGATAAATAAATTTTTCTTTCATTGACCGCGCATGTTTTCCCACACCTACAATTTCGACGCCCGGAATACCATTGGAAGCGTATCCGAAAATATCCACTGGGCAATACTGTCCAGCGTAAGGGTAAAGACTTTTAGTTCTCATGTTCATATAAATTCTCCTGCATCTTCCCTTGCAAAACGGCGAGACAGAGATCATTCTTAAGTACCAAATTTTTAAAGGCGCTTTATGGAAATGAAATCAAATATAAGAATTGAACATGATCTTTTGGGCAACCTGGAAGTTCCAGCTGATGCTTATTACGGGATTCACACTCAAAGAGCGATTGAGAATTTTAAAATTTCTGACAGCCAGATTGGGCACAATCAAATTATGGTTAAATCTCTGGCAATCACTAAAAAGGCCTGTGCCCTGGCCAACAAAGAGCTTGGGACAATCGACCCGAAAATCGCTGACCTGATCTCCAGCGCCTGTGACGAAATTATTGTCAAAGGACGCTGCCTTGACCAGTTCCCGTCTGATATTTATCAAGGCGGTGCCGGCACGTCGGTCAACATGAACGCCAATGAAGGTATCGCCAACCTGGCGCTGGAATTAATGGGCGAGCCCAAAGGCAGCTACCATCTTATTCACCCTAACGATCATGTTAATAAATGCCAGTCAACCAACGATGCTTACCCGACAGCTTTCAGGATCGCGCTTTATAAGCACATCTCGCTCTTGATTGAAGCCCTGGATTCCCTGAGCAACTCTTTCTCAAAAAAGGCGGATGAGTTTAAGGATATTTTAAAAATGGGGCGCACTCAACTTCAGGATGCAGTTCCAATGTCACTTGGGCAGGAGTTCCATGCCTATGCGACGTTATTGAAAGAAGAAGTAAAACTTATTTCTAAACTCAAGGACCTTATTCTCGAAGTCAATCTTGGGGCCACTGCCATCGGAACAGGAATCAATGCTCCTGAAGGTTACTCTCAGCTTGCAGTGGAAAAATTGAAACTAATCACAGGACTAAACTATACAGTCTCGGAAGATTTGATTGAAGCCACTTCTGACTGCGGAGCCTACGTGATGATCTCAGGCGCTTTAAAAAGAACTGCAGTAAAGCTCTCTAAAATCTGCAACGACTTAAGACTCCTTTCAAGCGGGCCTCGTGCCGGACTTAAAGAAATCAATTTGCCCGAGCTTCAAGCAGGCTCGAGCATTATGCCGGCGAAAGTCAATCCTGTTATTCCTGAAGTCGTCAACCAGGTCTGTTTTAAAGTCATTGGAAACGACCTGACAGTCACTATGGCCTCGGAAGCAGGACAGCTGCAGCTCAATGTGATGGAACCGGTTATTGCCTCTTCACTTTTTGAATCAATCAATCTTCTGGAAAACGCTTCTTATAATTTGAAATACAAATGTATTGATGGAATTACCGCTAATCCTGAAATCTGCCGAACAAACGTCATGAACAGCATCGCTATCGTTACGTTTTTAGATCCTATCCTGGGACATGAGAAATGTGATCTTATCGGAAAGGAATGCGCTAGAACCGGCAAGACTGTGAGTGAAGTTGTTCTGGAAAACAAGCTGCTCAGTCAAGAGCAGCTTAATGAAATTTTTTCTACGAAAAATATGCTTAATCCAAAGTATATCGGAAAGAAATTTTAATTACAGATTCTCCATTTCTTCGATCATTTGATTTGTCATATTGAACATCTGCTCTGTCGATTGTTTGACTTCAAGTTTTTTTGCAGTGGCGCCGACCCAAAGGTCCTCGTTCTTCTTCACTTCAACAGTCATATTTCCCTTTGTGGCCTCAACAACACCTTCGCAAACACACAGGTAAGCTTTTTTCTTTTTTTCTTCGATACTCACGCCAAACTTCGTCCCGCGCACAGCGAATGCCGCGTATTTTGTTTTAATCTTGAAAGTCTCATCAGGAGTCAACTTTCTTACCAGTGTGTGCACCTGCCCTTTAATTAAATTAATTAAGCTGCTCTTCTCGGTTAATTCTTCTACTTTTACTGTCGCCTCAGTGAATCTCACCATGTGACCATTCTGGAACTTTACGACGATGTAATCGCCTTTTTTAGGAATCCTGATCTCCATGCCTTTGGCAATCTCTGCTCCAACACTCACAGGTTCTCTGTCAATGAAAGCGCTACCGTGAATCTTAACGATGTTGGCGATAGGAAGAAATCCGCTGGCCAGTACGCTGGTCGAAAAACAAAAAGCGAAAATTAAACTAAGGATCTTCATGGAAACTCTCCCCGATTGGTTTGGCAAAATAACAATTGATATTTTTTTCTAACATTGAATAATGAGCGACTTCCAGTCTGTTGGCATAAAGCTTTCTCAACTCTTCACAACCCGACTTGGGATTGAAGCAATATTTCAAATCGCGCTTATCACATGAAAGTGAGATCATTACACTTTCACTCATCTCGCATTTTACGGTTTTACTTTTGCCGTCTACGATTGCTCGGGTGAGGGTCTTTTCCATCGGGTATTTATTAAGACAGAAGTCGAATGCGGGGTAGACTTTTCCCATGCAGTCGATCTCGGTCAATGATTTCGCTTCTATCAGCTCCAGGTGTTTCGCCCCTAGTTTCTCACAGACTTCTTTAAACGGAAATTCATGAAAAGTCGGTTTAGAGACTTCGTGTTTTAAAACAGCTGCGTGTAGAGGTAATGTGAAAAAAAGTAGTTTGAAGATCATGGGGAAATTATATAACTAATTTCCCCATGACCGTTAAAATTATTCCTGGATTTTAAAACCTTAGTAGTAACTGATTTTTTTACTACGACTTGATTCTCTTTTTTATCAAGAGGGACCTGCGTGCAGCATAAAAAAGCCCACCGGAAGGTGGGCCTTTTAAATGAAAATGATTCAAATTGAGAACAAAAACTAAGATGGCCACAGCCCTCTAAGTTTCATGGCCTTTTCAAGACGTCTAATGGCCGCAACCAGGGCCGCTGACTTCATGTTACAGTTATACTCTTTTGAAACCGCGTAAACGTTTTCGAAAGCTTCTTTCATGATCGAGTGAAGTCTCTTATTAACTTCATCCAAATCCCAGAAGAACGACTGAAGACCTTGTACCCACTCGAAGTAAGATACGATTACCCCACCAGCGTTACATAGAACGTCTGGGATAAGGAATGCACCTTTTTCAGTTACGATATCGATCGCTTCTTTTGTAAGTGGACCGTTCGCGCCTTCAGCGATGATTTTCGCTTTTACAACGTGAGCGTTTTCTTTTGTGATAACACCGTCGATAGCAGCTGGGATAAGAACATCAACGTTAAGAGCGAATAGCTCGTCGTTTGTGATGTGTTTTGTTCCCGGCATACCTTTTAGAACTTTGTTTTCTTTTACCCATTTCTCACATTTTTCGATGTCTAATC
>JBEIPI010000172.1:0-4136 GCA_040377165.1 Bacteriovorax sp. | reverse complement strand
CGCAAGAAAATGTCGCGGTAAATGGAGCAAGAACCTTGAATTCTTTTGCCTGGGTGTCACTGACAGGTATTCCTGTTTTTGACAAAATCCCATTGGTCCAATGAAGGACAACTTTTGCAAGCTCTGGGAATCTTTTCTTAGCACTGATGATTAGAAATTTTTCGGCCATCGCTTTCGGGTCTTTCTTATAAAGCTCTTCATATTCTGACTTCAGAATTTCTTCTCGGTCATTGCCCTTGATAATTGTTAAACCTACCTTTTCATTGATTCCTTCAACTTCAAAATAAGCGTGCTTCTCTACACTGGCCTCATCAACTGCCCCATCAAGCTGAATGACAAAATACTGCTCCGGCTCGATGCTCGAATAGCTTGGTTTGTAGGAAAGAATCACGGGGCCTGAAGTTGAAAAAGAAAAATTCCTGTTAGCAACTTTTTCCCCTTTAAGATCTTTCAACTCATCTTTCATCTCAAATTGACAACGAACTCCTGCTGGAAGCGGTTTCGCGTAATCGAATGACCAGTTCTTTGAATCGGCCCAGCGCGATTGGGATTCTGGAACCTCGATTGAGCCCCCCTTCAAGTCAGAGCATAGAGCTTTGAATGGAAAAATTGTATCTCTTGGATCTCCCAGTGGAGTCATGTCGGTTGAAAAACGAACAGTGACCTGTTGGATGTTCTTAACACTTCCTTCCGGTGAAACAGAAACAACTTCAGCAGCAAAAGCGTTTGAACAAATGAGAGCAAAAGCACCTACCAGAGAGACAATCTTCATTGAGCATTCCTTGAATATTTTTGCGAAATTGTAACTTGAGGATTTCAAATGAAACACATTTAAAATAAGAATTTTCATATTGCTTTTGGCGTGGCGTAAATGATGCTCTTTAAAGGTTTAAGTAACTTACCCGTTTTTGCATCAACAACATACTCACTTCCATTTTCATCTCTGATAATGAGCTGCTTCTTCTTATCTATTTTTAAGTAATGCGGATGAATATCCTGGATGTCTAATTCCAGATTCAGGTCATAAAGCTTAGAGTATAAAATGGTCGTCCACTTCACTTTTTGAGTGGTCTGGTCAGTGGCCTTAACGAAGCCAAGAAATCCGCAGCTGTCTCTTGTTGTTGAATCACAAGAGCTATTTTTGATTCCCGTCGTGTAAGAGACTCCATCTTCGATGACCGCCGGAACAACCGGTGGGGCCATTCTTTTGGCTTCGGCAAGTGTCGTGAATAGGAAAAATAAAATGAGTGTTTTCATGAGTTCATTGTCGGATCAATTAACCCAAAAAACAATTGGTGGAACTACAAACTGGACGCATCCTGTGGACAGGACTACTTCTTAGTTTGCTCCAGCTCTGCGATTTTTTTGTGGATGCTTTCGTGTTGAGCAGTGATCATTTCTCTTTCATTTTCATCAATGCAATTGTTCTGAAAATTCTGCTCTTTAAGAAGTGCCAGTTGTGAGGAAGCTTTCTCTAAATTAACCAGGTCGTTTTTACTCTCGTAGCAGCTGGCCACAATCCTCAAGTTGCGGCTGAACTCTGAAAGATCCGGGCATCTCCAGCTTTCAGTGTTCCTATAAATTTTCTTCCCAAGTAGTTCATCCGACATTCTACCTTTGGCCACAGTCGACATAACACTGCCAAAGCAGTGTCCTGAGATATTGCCGGTTGAATTGGCAGAGGCCTCAAGCATGATGATTGGTGAGCATATAACTGCACTGACGGCAACGCCGCCGACCAGATAAATAGTGATCTCTGCCCCATACGCCAGACCGGACAATGTATACGATGCCACGGCCCCTGTGATTGCCTGGGTTTCATCAAAAATAGTTTTGCCATCTGATGGTAAATTTTTAATGGCCTCTTCACATTTGCCTTCACTGACATACTGATCGAAGTTCTTTTGTGGGTTGGATGCACATGACGACAATAGGGCCATTATTAGTATTGCGTAATTAAATTTGATTATTTTCATGAGGAAAGTCTAGCATGGGAGCGGGGAAAAATCCCGCTTTCACTCTATCTCGGCAACACAATCCCCTGCCCTGAAAGAACCGTATTATCCAACCCCAATGGCGAAATACCAAAAACCTGAATCGGCATCCCCGCAAACTGCTTTGCAGCCTTAGGATCAATTGAAATCTTAAAACGATGAGCAGGATTATCCGACTTACAAATTTCTGTAATCGCCGCCTCATTGCTCACGTCAGCTTTATACTGCCCAAGCAGATTGCTTCCAGCATACACGTGAACCGAAATCGATTCATTCACACCCTTAGCGCATGCCCAACCAGCAAGAACATTATTCTGAAGACTATCAACAACACCTACAATCTGGTGTGTATCAATCACTGTCGCAATCTTCGAAGGCGCTGTTCCCACACACCCCAGCCCATAAACCATACAGCAGTAGTGATTATTTTTTCTCTTCCATCCATCACCGATAGTCGACATAAAAGCTCTTCCTGTCGCCGTCAGCTCAGCGCCTGCAAGATCATTCGGAAGACTGTTCGGAAGCAGACCAAAAAATGCCCCCTGTCCTGACTGGCCATTGGCCTCTGTTTCACTCGGCTCTGTCGATTGAAAATAATTGTGAGCGACTGCAACCAGCTGTGGGAGTTGCATCGCTTTGTCGTGGGCCATACACATTTGTCTTGCCTGCTCTGCTTTGCCGGCGGCAAACGCTGTACCGCTCAGCCCTTTTAGAGGCCAGCCTTGCTCAGAGGCAATAAGAAGCGACTGTGGATAAGCATCTGTGTTAGCAATGCCGCGCTCTTTTAGTTTTTGCACCTGGTGCTTTACCACCATGTCCAGATTGTTGAATGTGTAGATGTCTGGGTTAACCGGATTATCTAGCTCTCCATAAGGGTGAACAGCGACACTCCAGCTGTAGTTAACACCAAGTCTTGTCCAAAGCCCATCAAGCAGCCAGCGAGTACCAAAATTTCCAGGATGCAGATTCGGTACCCACAACTGATCGGTACTCACATACATCAATGAGCCTTTCTGGTGGCGTTCAAGCGCTCTGTGAGTGCGCTTTAACATATCAGCGTATTTATCAATTCTTTTTTCTACTTGATCTGAAGCAGTTGAATTTTTCTTAGTCACTGGCGTGTAGTCAAACCATTCAGCGCTGTTGTTTTCATTCCAGACAATAAAGTGCGAAATTTTCCCCAGGCCTTTTCCGTTGTAGCGAGAAGCAAGGAAGTTTACAAAATCCTCGTAATCATCCATGGCATCGTCTCTTGGAACACATCCGTCTTTCAGGAAGTTTCCACCGAACCCAAACCCCTCACATGCATCGTAGCGATAAACTGGAGGTGAAGACCACATGACAACACCCGACTGCATTCCATGGGCGGCGTCTTTTTTAAAAAGATTATCAAATCTTGAGACCATCTCTTTTTTCACACACCGGTACTTATTAAATCCTAATTTGATTTTATCAGCTTCTGTTTCTGGAATTTGAGTGAAGCCATTTGGACATTTTAGAGGTGCTGCACTCGAAGCCAGCCCCGAGCTCTCAAGCTCCGACCACCAGAAATTGTATTGCCTGTATTTTGCTCCAACCGCCTTCAATTTAGCGTAGCGAATATTATTTTCAGCATCACCAATTGTGGTTCTGAATTCACTGATTCCCTGCTTTGAGTCTGGTGCTATGAAGTTTTCAGAAAAAAATAGAGGTGCCTGGGCCGATGCTTTTAATGAAACAAAAAGCGATAAAGAAAAAGTTAAAAATAGTGTAGGTTTCAAAGTCGTTCCCTTGTGTTCATTAGTCCCAATCCCTTCTATTTTAAACCAATAAGGCATGAGAACCATTCAAGGTAATAAATTCCCAACACAATCGCTCGGAAACTGAATAATGTTGAGGATTTATAGGGGCGCTGGCCGTTGATTTATTAGGTCCTTATGTCCTGATTTATGTGGCAGTAGACCTATCTGAAGTCTCTTATGTCACCATGGAAACTTGGATTGCCCACAAGGGATTCAAGGTCTGTATTGAGAATTTTGATGGTGTTTTCAAAACATTTATCAAATGCTTTATGGCCAAGTTCGAGGTTGCTTGGCTTCATTTCAATTAGATCAGAAAAGCTGATCATCAGTTGATTCGCTCTCTTCTTTTTCAGATTGTGTG
>JBEIPI010000086.1:0-12818 GCA_040377165.1 Bacteriovorax sp. | reverse complement strand
CGAAAATAGAAGAGAGATCGAAAACCTACGCTAAACCCCGCTCATGCTCTGAGGTCGTACATGAAAAAACTCATCCTCCTAACCATCCTCCTATTGGCGAACATTTCACACTCACAAGATAAGGCGCCAACCACTACTCCCGGCTTCGATCAGGAGCGCTGGAAAAAACTGATGGTCTTAATCGACAGCGAGATTAAGACCATCAAAGGTAATCGCTATTCTGGACCGGAGTTAAAACACCGCTTGTTTGAGTTGTACTCGGAAAAAATCAAACTGATCAAGGAGAAAGAGAACCTGAACCTGCTTAAAGCGGACGCTCAGGTCGTGCTGAAAAACGGGAAAGAGTCATTTTTCAAATCATCGCAAGAGCAATATAAAACTGCTCAATCATACGCTTTGAGCATCGTTGCCCAGTACCCAAAATACCAGAGAATCGCAGAAATTTACTATGCTTTGGCCATCAACTCACGCGATTATGGTACTGCTCAGGACACAGAGCGCTTCTTAAAACTGGCCATCGCCAACAGCGTGGGCGAATCAAAAACTTTATACAATGCTAAAACAGCACTTGCTGAATATTACTACAACAACAAGCGCTATCATGAAGCCGTTGCTTACTATAGTGACGTGCTTAAAAACAGCGACGATGAATGGTACGGAAAGCACTTGTACAACGCCGGCTGGTGTCACCTTAAGGAAAGAAATTTCAAAAAGGCGCTTGAGCTGATTAAACTTTCTTTCGAGACCACCAAGAACAAAAAGTATGTTTCAATGAAAGAACAGGTCTTCAACGCGATCGGAATTTTTTTCGTTCAGGCCGACGCGACTTATGAAGGGGTTGAATTCTTCGAAGCAAATGCTAATCCGTCAGCCCCTCACCTGCTTGGACTTGCCCTTTCTTCAATGAACAAAAACAATTTCTCAATCACTGATGAGGTTTTAAAATCTGCGCTAAAAGACACCCGTAAAAGAAAAGACGCCAATGGCGAGATGAAAGTACGCCTGACTCAGCTTGATGTTTATCGCGAAAGTAAAAAAGACGAGCAGTACTTTGAGACGGCCAACAGCATTCTTGAGCTTCATAAAAAGAATAAGCTGGACACTGAAGATTTATTCATGGCCCAAAACAAGATCAAAGAAGTTGCAGGGTTCATGCAGATCAACTTAGTAAAAGACAAGACAAAAGACCCGGTGGTTTATAACAAGGATGAGTACAAGAAAATCATGCGCTACTTTGATATTCTTGCCAGCCTTGACCGCCCTAACAAGAGACTTTACCGCTACTACCAGGGGGAGACTGCGCTTTCAGCTCAGGAATACCCGGTGGCATTGAAATATTATGTGCGCGCGGTAATGAACGCAAAAATCACCAAGGATAAAACCGAAGTAACCAGAAAATCCCTGGATGCTATGCTGGCGACGATCGAATTGGCAAAACTTCCAAAGGCCAAAGAAGACGAATACACTATTTTCGCCTTCAAGAATTTTGTTATCTTCTACCCTCAATCAGATAAATCCCAGGCGATTTACCAAAAGCTATTCAATAAATACTTTGAACTTAACCGAATCAAAAAAGCGGTTAACATCCTTATGGCCTACAAATTCTATTACAAAGGCGATGAGAAAATTCACCGTGAGATGTTGACTCAGATTCTTGATTCATACATCAAAGAAAAGAACACCGACAAACTTGCTTTCTGGATCGGAAAAATCGAGAAAGGATACTTAAACTTCTCTAAGGATTACATCGAGAACTCAATTGCGGTACTTGGTGGGTTGTTATTCGATAAATACCAGGCCCTGGAGAAAAAAGGTCAGATCAAAGAAGCAATGAAAGGATACGAGTCGATCTACGATTCAAAACAATACCCAAGAAGAACTAAGGCGGAAGCGGCCTACGCCATCTCTGCCCTCTCTCTTGAGCAAAACAAGGCAAAAGATTCTTATAAATGGCTAAAGAAAAGCTTAGAGCTTTACGAAGACAAAGACCTGATCAAGGTCACTGGCTCACTATTTGTCCTGGCAAAAGGATACCGTTTGCTGCAGAACTTCGAAACTTCAAACGAAGTAGCATTGATGGTGGCAAAAAGATTCTGTAAGGACATCTACAAAAACAAAGAAGATTTCTACCAGTTGATCAACGAAAACATTATCGTGCACAAAATGAACATCAGCGCATTACTTAACGCTGAATCAGAATTCAAAAAGTGCGATCTGAGCGAAAAACTCATTACAAGAACTCAGACTGAAAACATGGAGCGCCTGATTTTCGCCGATAAATACAAAGACTCTGTTGCCTACTTTAAGGCCAACGCGACTAACGCTTCTTTGGCAAAAATGATGGAAAAATACCTGAAGTACAAATTTTATCAGAACCCTGAATCGGTGAAAAAAGACATGGCCGACCTGCAGTCAATTCTCGATCTTTCTGCCACAACAACTCAGTACCAATACGTACTGGAGTTCACTAAAAAAGTAGAAGAGATGAAATTCGTTTTCACAGAAGAGGAAAAATTCAATGAAGACAAATTCAACTCTGAACTAGAGCAGTATTTCGCCATGATCGGAGAGCTTAATAACGAGGCCATTGCCCTTTCAAAACAGTCTGGTCCTGAGGAAGTTATCATGATCAGAAACGTCCTAGGGAAACCTTATTTTTCATTGGTAAAAGCAGTGAGATCATACATCCCAAAAGGGGTAGATGATAAGTATTTAGAGGGGTTTAAACAGGGAATGCGCCAAATTACTGAGTCACTCCTTTCTAAGGGCCTGCAAGTTGATAGAGAAAAAATGGTGTTTTTAGAGAAAAATAATTATTTTTTCGAAGTTCAAAAAAATGATATAGTCGGTGTAGAAAAAAAGAACTCGCTGGAAAAAGCACTTAATTTTCACTCAGCAATTCTCTTCTCGAACACACTTGATATCGGAAAAGCTGGGAATGAAAGAGTAGTAGCAGGACAATAATGAGTATGAAAAACATTAAAAAATTAACCGTTCTTTCAATCTCACTTATCGCCGCAAGTTGTGCCGGTCCGAGCTTTAATAACCAGATCCAGAAGGACCAATATGACCTTCTGGCCGAAGAGTCCTTCATGCGCTACAACACCAACCGTCTTCAGGCGATGGAGTCTCCAAAAAGAGACCCGATCTCCCTGGCGCTGGTTGCCTGCCACCAGGATAAGATCGCAAAGGGGCAAGGGATCCTTGAAGAAAAAATGCACCAGAACAAGACTAACCCATTTTACTGGAATGCTCTTGGGACTTGTTATTCGCTTTCAAAAGATTACTCGAAAGCAATTTTTTATTATGAACTGGGAATGGAAGCGACACGCGCTTCAAATAAAGACTCTAACGAGAGTTCAAAAAAACTGGCCGAAGCCGTTATCTCCAACAACCTGGGATTAATTCACCTGGTTTTTAAGAGATACAACGAAGCTTTTGATGCTTTCAAGCGAGCTAATACAATTGTTCCAGGTTACTTCACTCCGGACTTTAACACTGCTCAGTTGTACATAGAGTTCAACGAGAATGCAAAGGCGCTGGACATCCTGAAAAAACTTGAAGCAAAAAACAATGAGGACATCGATCTACTCTACTCTCTGGCCCTGGTTTATTACAGACAAAATGATATGGATAAGTCGTTTCAATATATCACTAAAATCCAGCGCGACTACTTAAACCGCGCGGACATTGTAGGCCTTTACGCCTACAACCTGATGAAAAAAAATCGCCTGGTTGAGGCGAAGGAAATCCTGGAGAAAAGACTTTATGCTCCGGAGTACAACCAAAGAAATGAAATGATCCTTGAAGAAGTAAATCAAAAAATAAAAGATGCACCTGAACCTGTTACTGTTTCTCCGTCCATTTCTGCAAAGAAGTAAAACTACTCTTAAAATTTATCAACAAATCTAGGGCCGATGTTCTAGTGAACTATGTCTAAAAGGAGTACGTATGCATTTTATTGAAATTTTTAAGCAAGGTGGATTCATCATGTGGCCGCTACTTGCGTTCTCAATCGCTATCTGGGTTATCACAATCCATAAAATCCTGCAGCTGACTAAATTTCAAAAAGACTCGAGACACTTCGTTAATGAGGCGACAAGAATCGTCCAGACTCAGAAGCTTCACGAGATGGAATACCTATACAAAAACTGTCCTGAAGTCATCGCTAAAGCGCACTATGCGATCTTTGATGAGTCTTCTTCAAGAGAGGATTATGAGCAAAGACTTCAAAGACGTCTTGATGAGACAAACTCTCACTTAAAGAAAAATATGTGGATGCTTGGTACGATCGCATCTTCCGCTCCATTCGTAGGTCTATTCGGTACGGTTTGGGGGATCATGGAATCGTTTAAGCAAATTGGTACATCAGGTAAGGCGGGGTTCACGGTTGTTGCCGGGTCAATCTCTGAAGCCTTGATCGCAACAGGTGCCGGGATCCTTGTAGCGGTTATTGCGGTTATGTTCTACAACTACCTGAACGTAAAAGTTTCTTCTGCCGCCAAAGAATTCAAAAATTCACTTGGCGATATGGCAGATCAGTTCAATACACTTAAAAGATAATTAGCGAATTTATTTCAGGAGCACTATATGGGAATGAAAGTTGGAAATGATGATAATGATGAGGATATCGTAGCAGAAATTAACATGACTCCGTTAATCGACGTCATGCTCGTGCTTCTTATTATCTTTATGGTGTCTTCGACGGCAGCACTTGAATCAGGAATGGATATTGAACTTCCTAAGACTGCGCTGACTAACGAAAAGAAAGATGCTGAAATATTGGTTATCTCACTTGGTAAAGACGGAAAAGTCGCGGTTCAGGGAAAAGCGGTTGTTCCAGAGGAGATCACCAGAAAAATTGCCAGTGAACTAAAGAACCTTAAGACTGAATCGGTCATTCTTGAAGGTGACACGGCCGCAAACCTGGGACGCGCAGTAGAATTGATGGATATGGCGAAAGTCGCGGGAGCTAAAAACTTCTCAATCGCAGCTGAAGAAGGAAAAAAGAACTAATTGCAAAACAAATTAAGTTGTAGGTGCGCTCATGATACCAACATTACGACCAATAAAAGTACATCATCATCGAGGCAAGGTCGCCGCGAAGGTGGTTATACCTACAAAACACTTCAGCAAAGATAAACCTGACCGCGACTTTATCCAGAAAGCGGTTATGGCAAGTATCTTCCTGCACGTGATTGTGTTTGTGGTAAAACTTCCGAGCATGATAGCTCCTCATGAAGAGAAAAAAGAGAAACTGGCCTCTATTAAAATGGATTTCATCACTCCTCCTGAATCGTATAAGCAGTTAAAGAAAAAGATTGCTGAGCAGGATCTGCAAAAGATCGCAACGATGACGGACCCGGGAGTGCAGAAAGTAACGACAAACGAAGCAGGGCCAACGGGGGATCCGAATGCAGCCGCAGACCAGAAAGTGCAAAAATCAAAAAAGGGCTCGCCTAAAGCGGGACCTCTTTCCAGCCCTAACGTCGCCGGCGCCACTGGTTTAGGTGATTCGGCCGCGAAAGGATACGAGTTTAAAGGAAAAGGACTGAAGGCGCTAATGGGTAACAGCGCTACCATGACAATCGCTGCAGGCGCAGGCACGGAAGGAAGCCGCGGACTCACTGCCGGTACAGGAATTGGTAACAAAGGTTCTAATTTGACCGGTGACTACCGCGCCCCTGCCGGAATCGGCGATGGATCGGGTCTAGGCGGAAAAGATGCTGTCGGTAACTACGACCGTTCAACATCGACTAAAGGTTTAGCGAACAAAAAAGGAATTGATACAGCTTTCGTTCAGGCAGACACCGTGGTCATGGGATCAATCGAGCCGGAAGTTTTAAGAAAGATCCTTCAGGAGTATTTGCCACAGTTTAAATTCTGCTACCAGCAGGAGCTGCAAGAGCACTCGGAAAAAATCAAAGGGATCGTCGATCTTAACTTCAGGATCGAAGGTGACGGAAAAGTTTCGACTGTAAATATCAAGACTGCACAGACTCAGTTCTCACCAAAAGGGATTTCGTGTATGTCGAATATTTTGAGAATTATTGATTTCCCTAAACCAAAGGGAGGCGGTCTGGTGGATGTAAGACAACCACTGAACTTCTTCTCCGAAAGCACAAAAATCTAAACAATCAGGGCCTGCGTAAGCGGGCCCTTTTTTTTATCTAAGCGTTCCCATGAATTGATGTGTGAAGAACCTCCACCAACTCTCTTAAAGACTCCGAGCGGTTGCTCAGTTTTTTTGCCGCATCCAGGGACTTCTCCGCCACCTGCGTACTTTTTCCTGTTCCATCATTCAGCCGATTCATGGCCTTATTGATCTCGGTCATTCCCACATTTTGCTCACTTGAAGCAACAGAGATGTCCCCCACCATTCGCGATACTTTTGAGACGTCTCCAAGAATTTTTTCAAAAACTTTTCCACATTCGTCAGCTGTCTCCTGGCCCTCTCGCACCTTTTGACTGGTATCTTTAGAAATGGAGTTAATTTCAGTTTGAGTTTCTTTAATGATGATATTTACTCTGTCAATACTCTGCTGAAGCAGTTCTGAAATGGACTTAGCGGAATCACCTGAAAGTGTCGCAAGGTTTCCTACTTCCTCCGCCACAACGGCAAACCCTTTCCCATGTTCTCCCGCTCGCGCGGATTCAACAGAGGCGTTAAAAGAAAGCAGCTTAGTTTGAAAAACGATGTCATTAATAACTTTAGTTTTCGTTTCGATATCGGAGATCAGGGCGACGATTTCCTCCAGCTTCTTATTACTGTTTTCCACTCCCGACAGTAGAGAGTCGTTACTGGTGCTGATTTCCCCCATCGACTTGATCATTTTATTCACAACCTGCAATCCAGTTTCCGCCACCTGAAGTGATGACTCAGAGACATTAGCAGAATTTTTAGCGTTCACTGTATTTTGGTCTACCGTTGAAGAGATCTCATCGATCGCCTGAACTGTGGCCTGAAGGTCTTTTGCCTGCGACTGGGCCGTTTCCGTCAAAACATCTGCTGTGGAATTAAGATTCATTGAATCTTCATTGAGGTCGTTGCAAACACCTTTTAGCGTCTCAATCGACTGAACAATAGGTTTAGTCAGGACAGTTGAAAGATAAATTCCGGCCAGCACCAGAAGCGCGATCACTATTAATGAGATCACAATCACGTTGCGAAGAAATTCTCGAACAGGTGCCAGGATTTCATTTGTTTCCTTTTCGGCCACAACAATCCATTTTGTCCCTTCAACATCTATCGTTGAGAAAGAGGCCATAACCTCTTTTCCGTTAGGGTTATTTAAAACCAGGTTACCTGACTCCTGCCCCTTCTTATTAACCAGGTCAATAATCTCATTTTGAATAAGCGTATTGCTTTTATAGGATTCAATGTGGTTAAATTTCTCTTTATTGATATAAAAATCACTTCGCAAGTGACCATCGGCCCCAACAATGTACGCCTGCCCCGTCTCACCCATGCCTGCGCGGTCAGAAAGGAGCTTCGTCAGATGGTTGTGATCGAGCTCGACCATCACGACTCCCATAATATCGCCTTTTTTAATTCCTTCTGAAAGATGATCAAACTCCGAGACAATGCGGGTACAATAGCTCGTATAAATATGATTTGTTCCTTCATCATATTCAGTATCAGAAAAATGAATCTTATTGCTGGTGCTCTTTAAGGCATCCATCGCACATTTTGCCATTTTTAAATCTTTTAAAGCACCATTCTGCAGGTTCCTTCCGCCAATCACTCCTTCTCCGTCAAGCAACGACGTGAAAATAATCTGTCCCTGAGTGTTGACTAGCATGTAGCTTTCTAACTGATATGATTCAACCTGCTCCCTGACCTTCTCTTTATAAACTTCATTAAGCCTATCAAATGAAGCTGACTTTAATGATGCATCCTTGCCGCCTACTTTACCAGCGGCGAAGAATGCACTTTCATAAGCTAATATAAGTCCTTCTGAGAGCCTGTCCTTACCTAAGAGTGATGTGAATGTCCCTGTTCTATGAATGAAATCTGTAGCACGTGTACGAGAAATGGAGGCAATTGAGTTCAATTGATCCCTTCCCATATTCATCAAAGAAGACCTAGAACTAAAATAAGAAATCAAAAGAGTGGAGAAAATCCCAATAATGGTAACTGTCAACACGATCGAAATGATTTTCATCTTAAAAGACATTCTGCTTAAATAAGACATCTGTTATATCCTTAAGTTATTTTACGTCTTCTTTCCAAACGCCGGCTCCAGCAATCCAGGCCCCACCAGTTTTCATTTTACAAAGTTTTACAAATGAAGTTTTTGGAGTTGCTTTTTCAGCACCCGGCTTTGGCCATACATAATCAACCCAAGCTCCACCCTTTTTTGCTTTTGCTTCTTTATCGAAGGCAGCAAACAACATGAATTTATTTTCATCTGGCATATCTTTTAAAGACTGGCCGATAAGTTTTTGCTTAATTGGGTGCATAACCATTTTTATTTCTGCTGATGTATCTTGAATCCAAACGTAGTTGTCCCCACAATCAGAGAAAAGAAGGCCAGCTGGCCAATCTGCTTTTACCGCTTCACCTTTTTCTTCAATTGATTTACAAACTTCATTAACCTTTTTTTCAGCTTCCGCTTTTGAGCAGACACCTGCCGCAAAAACTGAAGTTGAAGACACGATAGCTAAAAGCGCGATAGTCGTCTTAAACATAAACACTCCTGTAATGATGACTTTTTTGAAAGTTATAACTAAACAGTCTAATCCTTGTTAATTAATCTTCAATAATCTTTTAAGCGAATTTCACCTTATATTTTGTTAGAATCACTTACCAAATCCATTTCGAATAAGCTTTTCACTCCGGTATTGATTACAAACAGTACTCTCTCATTGGTGAATTAAAGAAATCACAGTTGATTTTTTCCAAGGCTTCCTTTGTAAAAACCAGTAATTCTCAATTTTTTGGAATAAGCGATTTTGCTCGGAAATGGGAAAATAAATCCACTCTCAATCTCAATTTTTCCTCATCCCTAGATCTATAAACAAAAAGACCGATACAGCTTCAATGAAAAAGTTTATTTTTCTTATACTCATTATTCTTCTTAATTCCTGTGCAAAAAAAGGCACTGCCAAAAGCAGTTTCAAACTGGTTGTAGGCTCACAGGCTCTCGCCACTCCTATGAATGGGGGAGTTTTTTTAGAGACTCATGAATTGTCTTTAGATGATAAAAAAATTTTCAAACTCGATGCTGAGAATTCGGCCACCTTCCCTACTGGTACTTACAATCTTCTGATTGTCGCCTTTAGCGGCCCATCCGAAAAAAGTGGCAGCATGTACTGTGGTTCCGCCGAAAATGCGGCACTACTCTCGGCCAGTTCTAGTATCACGATTACGATTAATCAAACAAACTGCAATGATGCAAAATATATGGATTTTATCTCGAAGTTGTCCGGAAGCTCTAATTGGGATGCGGCCAAATTCGACCAGGGAAAATGGGGACCATGATTATGAAAAAGATCATTAACTACTATAAGCGTCTGACTTTTTTTCAAGGTGCCGCCTGTGCGCTTGGAGTGACATCAGTTGTTGGTATTGCTGCCACGGTAAGCCCACTTAATATCTTCTCTCCCGGCACAACTATCTCTTCATCCCAAATTAATGATAACTTTAATAAACTCAAAGTAGCGATTGAGTCCACCAGCTCACAGACTTATATGGGAACCCATGATGCTTCGACGCTTACCGATCCCGTAGGCGGAACAACGACCGGTGAGTACTACATCATTAGCGTTCCCGGCACTATCAATGCCGTCAGCTACAATATCGGCGACTGGATTATGTTTGATGGTACCAGCTGGGGGCGCGTGCCTTCGAGCTCGCTTATCACCAGTGTTTTTGGAAGAACCGGAGCGATTGCGGCCGCTGAAGGCGACTATGATTTACACAAACTAACTGATGTTGATTTATCGACGACACCAAGTGCTGGTCAGGCACTGGTTTATGACGGCGTTAAGTGGGTTGCCCAGACAATCAATATCCCTCCCTCTTCTGTAACGGCAGCTTCACTTACTTCCAGCGCAGTCAATAGTGTGGCCATTGCTCCAAGTGCAGTAACTTCATCGCATATTATGGACGGTACGATTGTAAATGCGGACATCGCAGCGGGAGCATCCATAGATTTCTCAAAAATCAATCTCCCGATGGGCACAATTACCTACGATCGCCTTATGATAGCCAACGGCGAAATTCCTTACACAAAAATTGGAGGCCTTCCTGCTCCAACAGATATCCTGGGCCCAATATCCAACGGAGACATCACTCACGCTCCTTCAAGTGACGCTGTCTTTGATGCCTTAGCTACAAAGATAAACCTGACAGGTGGAACTCTTTCAGTCGGGACTATCAATGGCGTCCCTACTCCTGTGGCCTCTGATGATATAGTCAATAAGGCCTATGTCGATGCCTCTCAACCCTGGTCTCACAACGGTTCGGATCTTTACTTAGGCTCCGGCAACCTAGGTATAGGAACAACAACCCCTAACTATAAACTGCAGGTCTTCGGCGATGTGTTTGCCAGTCCTTCATTCATCTCCGATGCATTTACCACAGCGATATCGCCTGCGCTTAAATCGAGCTCTAGCATGACGACGGGTATTTTCTTCCCGATGGCACACACCCTTGCCATTACCACCAACGGAGTCGAGAGAATGATAGTTGATCCAAGTGGATTTGTGGGGATCGGTACTTCGTCTCCAACAGTCGCCCTTGAAGTAAATGGTGACATCAAAAACGTCGGACACATCAAGACTCAATTTATCCGTACCATTACAGCGGGAGGCCCTAGCTCTCCTAATATCTCCAATTTCACAGACCCGGCCACCGGAATTTTTTATCCAGGCGCTGGCATCATTGGCTTTACCCAAAACGGGACTGAAAGTATGAGAATCGATTCTACGGGAAGTGTCGGTATCGGAATATTGACTCCCACCTATGCTTTGCACGTCAACGGAATTGTCGCTGGAACATCTGCTTATATGAACGCCTCAGATGCGAGATACAAAAAACACATCTCTTCGATTGAAAATGCTTTGGATAAACTACTTTCTATCGATGGTGTTTCCTATGAGTTCAAGACAGAAGAATACCCTGAACTAAAATTCTCAAACCACAGAGAGATGGGAGTGATTGCTCAAAAAGTAGAGACCGTATTTCCAGAAGCTGTTTCAAAAGATAAAAAAGGATTTAGATCTGTGGCCTACTCTATGCTCATTGCCCCGATCATTGAATCAATCAGAGAGCTGGACCAAAGAACTAAAAAGATTGAAGACCTTGAAAACGAGAATAAATTGCTGAAAGATTATTTGTGCGCAAAAGATCAAAATGCGCCTTTCTGCGAATAATTATCTCGGTAAAAACTCAAACTCAACTTTCCCTTCTTTATTCATAACCAGGTAGGCCTCAAAAGGCTTGCCTGCTTTTGACTTGAAGCCTTTAATCAGTGAAGTTTTCTTATCTTTCATTAACTGCTTAACAGCACTCTCAGATAATTTTTTCTTCGCTACCACTTTCCAGATTGTAAACTGACAACCCCCTTTCCATCTTGAACAGCTGTATGATTTTGGAAAGTCCTTAATTTCCGCCTGACAAACCGGACAAGGCCCGAGGTCTGAGACTTTCGCCGGAGTTTTTGGCCCGTAGGTTTTTCCGCCATAAGTTTTGGGCTTTGATTTATCGCGGGCGACACCTTCAATGGATTTCCATTCATTGGTCGCACTTTGAATGAAGTCGTTGATGTTATCAAGAAAATCTAAGTCATCCGTCTCCCCTTCGGCCATGCTCTGCAGAGCGAGCTCCAGTTTGGCGGTTTGAGAGACCGTGGTGAGTTCGCGTGTCTTCGGCATATCACTTAAACGATCGACCAGAAGAATCCCTTTTTCCGTCGCCTTTAAATTCTTCGCCGAACGCTCGATATAAGTTCGCTTAAGTAGAGTCTCAATAATCTGAGCGCGGGTGGCCTGAGTGCCAAGACCGATTTCTGTGCGGAAGATTTTTTTAAGATCAGACTCTTCCACCAGGCGGGCCGGATTAGTCATGTCATACAAGAGTGAAGCTTCAGTGTACTCAAATGGAGGCTTGGTCTTTTTCGCCTCAACCTCTCCGCTGGCAAGGACCCCTTCTTCACCTAAAGAGATTTCCGGAAGGATCTCTTCACTCTCTCTTCCCTCTAAAACTTTAAACCCCATCTCGATAATTTTTTTCCCACGCGCCTTGAATTTATTATTTTCGCAGGTGATTTCGACATCGGTTTCAAGGTATTTATGGTTTTCCAGGAAGTTTGAAATAAAACGTCTCAGGACCATATGAAAGATTTTTCCTTCAGGAGAATTTTCTTCCCCGTTAAAATCTTTAAGCGGAATCAAACCGTGGTGATCCGTCAGCCTTGAATCATCAAAAACTGTTTTATTTTTCACACTGACTTTAAAGCCAGCAAACTTTTCAAAATGCTCAGGATAAATTTCTTTAAATTTAAAAACCAATCCTCTTACCAGGTCAAATGATGAGGTCGCCATAACCTTTGAGTCTGTACGAGGATAAGAAAGACATTTGTGTCTTTCATATAAAGACTGGGCAATCTCTAGCGTTTTACTGGCAGAAAAGCCGAACTGGGTGTTCGCCTGTCTCTGTAGTTCTGTCAGAGAAAAAAGACCTTGAGGGTATGACGTTTTTTCCGTTTCATTTAAAATGGTGATCGTGCTCTTTTTCCCTTCGAGCTTCTTAAGAAGATCGTCGAAGAAATCGCGCTTATCCTGCCTTTTTTCATCTTCTTTCTTTTTTGGGT
>JBEIPI010000150.1:0-6006 GCA_040377165.1 Bacteriovorax sp. | reverse complement strand
CATACAAAAGAGATCCATATAAAAACTCAAACTGAGAAAAAGCATCAAAGCCCACATCGCGCGCCATCAGGTCGTGGTAGCCTTGTTTTAATTCAAATCCTAAAAGAGTATTGCGATTTTCTACTCTGGTAAAAAAAGATATTTTTTGCGGATCATGAGAGTGCTCTGGCATATTGTTTTGGTCGAAGGTTTCTTTGAGCACTTCTCCTTTGGGAAGTTTAGCCCTGGCAATGAGCGCACTTCTCATTAACTTTTGTGATTTTTCACTCAATTTTTTTTTCGTTCTATAGTGAGTGAAATCTAAGTAAGAAGCCACGGCCTCAAGCACTTTAGGATTATTCATCTCTAGAGGAAGCTCTTCTTGATCGACAATCGCCTTTACCTGAGAGATTTCTTCCGGAGAGAGCCCTTCCCACATTTTTGCAAGTTTCTTTTTTAAACTCGGCCGGTAGTGAGTTGAAACAATCCTGCCTTCTAATCCACTGAAGTGCTTGACCATCTCTCCGGGAAGATAATACCAACGGGCATGGGCATTAACTCTATCGTCGTCTTTGTAAGCGACCGCGAGCAAATCGGCGAGCACGGCAGAGCAATTTTCATCGGTAAAAAAATAATCAAAATAGGTGGTCTGATAAAGCTCCCACAAATGATTAATCATGCGATTTAATTCTTCTGGAGACATTTTGAGATTGTATTCAATCAGATCCCTCGACTCTCCGTTATTGTATTCATTAACTTTGGTGTAATATTTTGTGACTTCAAAAAGGCCTTTGTATCCACCAAACATTCCCTTGGCCGCAAAAACAATCCCCATGTCCTCTGTTTCTGGAACAGCTGAAAAAGCGACAGCGTAATCCAAAAGGTCATTGGTTTTTCCTTTCTGGTTTAAACGCAAGAGCGTATGGCCAAAAAGTGAAGAAGGATTGTTGGGATAAGAAGAAGAAAAAATAAGAGTCACTGATTCGGCGTTAAGACCCGCCTTCCATTCGTCAAACATTGGGCATGGAGATTCGGGAACACCAGCAAGCAGACCTTGGGATTTTAAAAATTCATAACGCTCACGAAACACACACTGAGCGGGGTAATTAAACCAGCCAACCTTCGAATCAATTTCTCTAAAAGCTTCAATGGTCCACATCAACTCAGCTTCCGGATTGGTTTTTCCATCGGGAGCTAAAAAGAATTTCTCACCGTCGACTTGTGATTTTCCGTTTTTATAATGAAGGATTTTTTGCCAGTACTTAGAATCGAAATTTTTAGGATAAGATAAAGACGCTGCCGAGACGGGCCCGGCAGCGATTAAAAAACTAGATAAGAGAACAAGTTGCAGAAAGTGTAGCATTGTTTCTGATTTCCGACTTTACGTTGTTGTAAAGTTCTACACCAGAAGTGTTAACTGATGGTAGAACTGATTCATATTTTGCTTGAACCATTGAACCAAAAGCTTCTGCATTCTGACAACCGAAAACACCAGCGAATCCCGCTACGAATTCCCCGTTTCCACGAGACATTTCAACAGCAAGTTGATTCATGTTTGCTTCAGCAAAGTGGATTCCTTTTGCGTCGTTTTTAACGATTGAGTGCTTTGCGCATCCAGATGTTCCAAGAGTCATAGCGATCGAGTTAGAGAAAGTTCCGTTAACAAGTGATCTTGTTGAAGAAGAAACAAGAGATTGCTTTGGAGCTACTTCGTAACCCATTCCACATCCAGAAGAAGTATCTGCTGCGAATACTGATGAAGCTGCTACAAGTGCGAAAAGTCCGATAATAAGTTTCATTTAAGTCCTCCTTGAACTATGAAAGTTTTCATAACGAATAGGTTCATGTATTATGGCAAAAAACTCAATCAAATTTGTGAAATGAAAGAAAAAATTATACTAGGAATAGAGACCAGTTGCGACGATACATCCTTCGCCCTTCTTAAGGGTGACCCCGATGATTTGTCAGCGAAACCGACCCTTCTCTCTCACCAATCATTCTCTCAGGAGCTGATGCTCAAGAAATGGGGTGGGGTCGTCCCAGAGATTGCTGCACGCAATCACTTAGAGAAGATCACACCACTCTTAGACAGCTGTTTTAAAGAGGCCCAAATTAAGATCGAAGATGTAAGTCTCGTCGCCGTGACTACTCACCCGGGACTCCTTGGCCCGCTTTTGACTGGAATTAACTGTGCTAAAACTTTGGCACTGCTTCATAATCTCCCAATCGCTTCGGTGAACCACTTATATGCGCACCTTGAGGCGATTCATCTCACTGAGACCGTCACCTACCCTTACCTGGGACTACTGGTGAGCGGCGGGCACAGCCTTTACTTGAAAGTCACTGATCCCCGCACCTTTGAGATTCTCGGAAACACTATCGACGATGCGGCCGGAGAGGCCTTCGACAAAGGCGGAAAGCTCTTAGGGCTGGGATACCCCGCTGGCAAAATCATCGATGATCTTGCAGTTAACGGCGACCACAAAAAATACACCTTCCCGATTTCCATGCTTGATTCAGGGGACGCAACTTTAAGTTTCTCCGGAGTAAAAACGTCGCTTAGAAACTTCCTGGAGCAAAACCCGGAAGGCAGCTTCAAAATGGAAGACGTGTGCGCTTCTTATCAGCACGCGATCGTTGAGGCCCTGTCCAGAAAACTAAAAAAAGCTCAGGAGATCGCCGGCGCTCACAATCTTCCGATAGTTGTCGGAGGTGGAGTTGCCTGCAACTCAAACCTGCGCGCGACTTTAAAAAAGAATTATCAGAACGTGCATATTGTTGCTCCAAGATTTTGTACCGACAACGGAGCGATGATCGCCAACTATGCGCTAAGAACATACCACCACGCTATTGAGTTTCCTGAATGCTTGAAACTCGATGCCCGCGGGCAATTTGTCTCTAAAAAAGAAAAACTCGAAAAAGAAAGAAAGGGACAAAGGTTGTGACTAAACTCGAATTACCATTAGCTAATAAATCCCTGGGCCAGCACTTTCTTCGCGACCAGAACGTGATCGATAAGATCTGCACGGATTTCAAAACCCAGGCGCAGGCGATTCTTGAAATCGGCCCGGGCCCCGGCATCCTGACTGAGTTTCTGGCAAAAAGAGCAAATGCTGAAGGCCTGCCTTTTTTTGTTATCGAAAAAGATGACCGCTTCCCTGAATACCTAAATCAGTTCATCTCCAACGACCAGATCACGATGACTGACGCTCTCGCTGTTCACCTCAGCGCTTTTTTCAAAGAAAAAAATATCGACCAGAAAAAAATCTGGCTGGTCTCTAACCTTCCCTACAATATCAGCACTCCGCTTTTGGTTAACTTTCTTCAGGCGAGTGAGATTAAATACATGACTTTGATGTTCCAGAAAGAAGTTGCCGACAAAGTTTTTCCTTTTTCGACAACTAAAAACTTCATGGGCTCGCTGCTTGCTTTAACCCAGACTTATTTCGACTGCGCGCTTTTATGCAAAGTTCCTCCGGGAGCTTTCAATCCGCCACCAAAAGTCGACTCTGCGGTTTTAACTATGGTGAGAAGAGAAACCCCATTAGTCCCGCTTTCTGAATTTCATGCTCTGGAGAAATTCCTGCGCTTGTTGTTCTCTCAAAAAAGAAAACAGCTGGGAGGACTGCTTAAGAGTTCATTCCCGATGCCACTCCTTGAATCAAGCTTTAACTCACTTTCAATACCACTAACCATCAGGGCCGAAGCTCTGACACTTGAGCAAGTCATTGCTCTTTATGGGATGTTAAAAAAATGAAACGTATTTTTATTTTAATCGCGCTTCTTTTTGCCCTCATAACTTCATCTGCTCATGCCAGTTACCCAGAGCTCTTCGGTGCCAGTTTCTCTACCAGTGGTATCGGAAACCAGGCGAACCTGAACTCAAACGATCCCAGCAACAACTATTACGCACCATCAGTGCTTGGTTTCTCTGAAAACTTCAATGTGTTGTTGCAGGCAACTTCAACAGCCACGCATTTTAAACCTATAACTAACATCGTTGTCGCAAACAACACCAACTCCAATACAGCTTCAACAACTGGAAACGCTAAAACTGATTACCAAAAGTTTTACGGGAGTGCTCTTCATGTTGCTCTTCCTGTCGGTGGAAAAACCCACATGGGGACATTAGGTCTTTCAGTGTTCATGCCGATTGGCCACTTAACTCAGACCAATTCAGGAGACGCTTTTTTACCTGAATACGTGATGTACCGCTCACGCTACCAAAGAACTTCCGCCTACATTAACTTCGCAAAAAAATGGAGCGATGACCTGGCCTTTTCACTGGGAGCGATGCTGGGCTTTCAAGCAACCGCAGAAGTCCGCACCAATATGAGTTTGAACGGCGCCAACTACGGTTCATGGGCCAGAGGACAGGCGAAAGTCTCTCCGTCGCTTGGAGCGATCGCTTCAATGACAAAAACATTTGATTCAGCTGCGCTTTATTTCACTTACCAGCAAGAAATGAAATCAAACCTGAAGACGACAGTATTTGCGGAAATCACTAACCCATCTTTGGCACTTGTTAACTCAACACTCACCACGATGATTTACTACGACCCTCACACCTTCCGTTTAGGAAGCAGCTATAATATCGGTGACGCTGAACTCTTTGCCGGTCTTGAATATCAGATGTGGTCAAACTACCGCACTCCGATCATGAAGGTTGAAAAATCTTCAGGTGTCGTTGTCCCAAGTAGCGACTACGAAAAAATTCAAACCAGAGACACCATCAACCCAAGACTGGGGATCAAATACAACCTGACTGACCGCTGGAGCACGCTTCTGGGCGCGCAGTATCGCATGACCCCAATCAAAGGAAACTTTGAAGGAAGCGGTAACTCTGTCGACGTAGACACTGTGGTTGGAACCGGCGGTCTTCAATACCGCATGGTTATTTGGTCAAAAGATGTTCACTTAGGGACTTCTCTCCAGTATCATCACTTACTGAGCAAAAGGGTGACGAAGTTGCCTAATCAGGAAAACGGAGCTGCCGGTTCAAAAATCGGGTCTCCTGGATACGATCTTGACGGCTACATCCTGGCCGGAACTTTTGGAGTGAAATTTAATTTTTAAATATGGGCATTAAAATCATCGGAACCAACAAACGCGCGGGCTTTGACTACTCTTTAAAGGAATTCTTTGAAGCGGGCCTGGTATTGCAGGGAACTGAAGTAAAAGTTTTACGAGAAGGCAAAGTTAATTTAAACGAAGCCTACGTGATGATCGACCAAAACGGCGAAGTGTGGGCCTACAACGTTTTAATCCCTCAATACGCTTTTGGAAATATCAACAACCACCAGGAAGCTAGGATCAAAAAACTCCTGCTTAGCCGCCTGGAAATCAGCCGCATTTATCACACGATGAAAACCCAGCAGATGAGTTTAGTTGTTACTAAGATTTATTTCAAAGACTCAAAAGTAAAATTGGAATTTGCGCTGGCAAAAGGGAAAAAGCTTCACGACAAACGCGAAAGTGATAAGGAAAAGGATGTGAAGAGGAAACTGCAAAGAGGCTCGTACGACGACTAAGTTGTAAGAAGTTGAGTGCAAAAAACTCAACATAAGCTCCTTTTACTTTTCAACCTTGTAACAATTGACAATGACTTCATAGCGCTTATCTTGCCATTTGTTGGGATTTTTATCACTAACAAATTCATCAAAAAGTTTTCGATTTTTTTCAAAGCATTCAAATTTTAAATTTATCATTTTTGTAGTATTGACAACTTTTACTCCTGACATTTTTTTACTTAATAAATATGCTTGATCGGACTTCTTATCTTCAACGAAATCAGCCTCTGTGCATTTAAAATCAAAATCCTTGTCGGACTTTACATAAAAACAACTGATTTTCTCCTCCAGTTTTTCGTTCAAACCATACAGTCCGTACTTATTTCCAATCCAAAGTACTTTTTTATCTGTATCCTTTTTAATCAAACTGACAAATGTTTCCACGAAAACGTTAGAAGACTCAAATGTAAATCTTTTAACTTCTATTTTATCTTTTAAATTAAATACAGCGATCCTG
>JBEIPI010000051.1:0-22202 GCA_040377165.1 Bacteriovorax sp. | reverse complement strand
TCTCAATATTAGTAAATGTTCAAGATTTGGGAATGCACTTTTAAAAAAAGGCAAATTATTGTTGAATACTTGTATGCTTAAGAGAATAACTAGGGCCCTTTGGCGAAAAGCTTTAGGGAAAAGGTCATATGATGGGAACAATTCAATCCGATTATTTGCTTAATGTAATTTTGAAATTATCGCGTGCCAGAGAAGTTGGAGTCGTGGTGGATATTGTTCGTCATGCGGCCCGAGAATTGACTGGTGCAGATGGAGCGACATTTATCCTTAAAGATCAGGACAAGTGTTATTATGTGGATGAAGACGCTATTTCTCCATTGTGGAAAGGGAAGCGATTTCCGATAGAAGCTTGTATCAGTGGTTGGGCCATGCTCAATAGAAGCAGCACAATTATCAAAGATATCTACAAAGACCCACGCATTCCAGTGGATGCTTATTCACCAACGTTTGTTAAAAGCCTGGTGATGGTGCCAATCAACTGCGACAGCCCGATTGGGGCAATCGGTAACTATTGGGCCAGGGAATATGAGGCCAGTGAAAGTGAAGTAAAGGCCCTGGAGTTTTTAGCGGCGGTTACAGCGATTGCCTTGCAGAATATCGAAGTGCTCGATCAATTAGAGCGTACTTTGGCACTGACAAATAGAGAGAAAAAAGAAGACAATGACTACCTGACAGTGATTTCATATGAGCTCAATTCATCATTAAATAGCCGCATGGCCATCTCCAATGAAATTGATAAGCTCAGCTCGTTGATTAAAAAGAAGATGGAAAACAGTGGCAACAGTCTCGATCACTTGAAAAAAGTGATCTTTGAAATCTCTCTCAAGCAGCTCAATGAAATGGACTTTCTCTTGAGAGAGTTTATGCGTGCTAGAACATTGTAAAATAGCTCTTTATGTTTTTCTCTTTTTGAATCTCGTGATGTAGTTCATACATCTGCTTTTCCTTCATACAGAAAAATTCATGATCGGAATTCAGTAATTGTTTGAAGAAGTTTAACATAGGACCTCCTTTGTTAACCTCATCATCGTCCTTTATTGGATTGTTCTCAATACTCTTGAACGAAGTACTATATTGTGATACCTTGGTTTCAGGGGAGGAAGCCTTATGTCACAAATAGACCAGTTTTTAGGAGCGCTCAAGAGGGCCTTGAAGTCTAAGAATATTATTTACCGGGATCTGGCCGAATCACTGGACCTGAGTGAATCGAGTATTAAAAGAATCCTTTCGGATAAATCTATTAGTCTTGAGAGAATTGAAGAGATCTGCAAGGCCTGTGACATAAGTTTTGCCGAGATCTGTAAGAACGCTAACTTTGAAGAGGATGTAATCTCGCACACCATGAGTAAAGAACAGGAAAAAATCTTAGCGGAAAATCCCAGGATGCTTCACTATTTTATTCTGCTCAATGATGGAATGCTGCCACCTAAGATTGAAAGAGAGTTTGATATCACAGCACAAGAATCAAAAAAGTATTTGCTTCAGCTTGATAAGATGAACTTGATTGAACTTCACCCGCGCGATCGTGTGAAGATGAAGAATAAAGCAGGCGCGTTGCGCTTTAGGAGGGACGGCGCAGTTGGAAAGGCATTGTTTGCGCAGACTAAGAAAGAGTATTTGAATTATGATTTCGAATCTGATTATGACTACATTCGCTTTTCAACTAATGTTTTTCCGCTTGAGTCCCTGGCAAAATTCAAAAAGAAGTTTGATAAGCTTTTGGCCGAAATCCAGGAGGAGGCCCGACTTGTGGAGGGGAGCCAGAAGAATGTGGAAGACATTGGTGTACTCCTTTCGTTCCGCCCATGGAAATATGCTTCACTCGATGCAATTAAGAAGAAGAGCGCTCGGTAACGAATGCAATCTGAGTTGTTTAAAGGATTAAGCTTCATCTAACCTTAATGCTAAAAAATGACGACTAAACCTGTTTTATGCTAGACTATTGTGAGCTTTTTAACCCTATTTGGAAGATAGATAGACCCTTGAAAGAAACGTTAAAACTCCTCAAAAATTCGCAGTATAGAAGAATCATTTTATTCTTTTATACGTTAAGCGCATTAATGCTCATCGGAGTGTTGCTGGAACTCTCTTTTTCTTATTTTTATGAAATGAAGCGTGCACGCTCGGACGCAGATAATTTAAGCCAGGTTTTTCAAACCCAGATTGAGGGAGTGTTTAAAAAAATTGACCTGGTCATGCACGATACAGTCCGAGTGCTGGAGTCCCGTCCGAATCTTGAGCGATGGAGTCGGACCGAGCTTCTGCAGCTTGTGGGCGAAGGAAAAGCTTATATTCCGGAAGCACAGAATTTTTTCGTTCTTGGTCCGGATGGCATTGATAAACTTCGGACCAAAAACGGAGTACCCTATAATTTCTCAGACCGTGATTACTTTTACAAGCAGGTCATTTCAACCGGCAATAAACTTATTTTCTCCCGTCCACTAGTCAGCAGAGAGACTGGCAAAATGGTGGTGGTCTTAAGCCGCAAGCTGGTGGGGAAAAACAATGAATTCCTGGGAATTGTTGGTGCAGCTGTGCCCCTGACTTTTTTCAGTGAGTTTTACTCCAAGCTTAATCTTCTTCCGGATTCGGCCATCACTATCAGCAGCAGTGAGAACGTGCTTTATTCCCGCTATCCATGGACAGAGAAATATATCGGGTCAACTATCTTAAGCCCAGAGACTGTTACTGAGCTTTTTTATAAAAACAAAAGAGTTTTTGCGACAGAGAGAAAATCCAGAATCGATGGTATTAAGCGCATCACTAGTTCAAGAAAAGTGGGTGACTATGGATTTTTTGTGGTTGTGGCCTTGTCAAAGCTTGAGTATTTAAAAGGCTGGTTTTTTAAATGCGCAGTTTATTTCGCCAGCTTCATTATGCTGTTTGTTTTTGCCATGAACTTTTTAGTAAGATCCCTGCGCGCCTTAAGTGACCTGGAGGAGCAGAGAAAGCTTGTTGTGCAAAAAGCGAAACTCACGTCACTGGGAGAGATGGCGGGTGGAGTTGCTCATGAGATTAATAACCCCTTGGCAATTATCTCTGTGAAGATTGGGCTTTTAATTAAGGCCATAGAAAAGGATCAGTATGAACCGGAGGAGTTTAAGAAATCATTGCAGAAAATAGGCCAGACCACCGAGCGAATCGCTAAAATTGTTCGCAGTCTTAAAACATTCTCTCGCACTAATGAGCACGACCCCTTTGTGCCGACCCCTTTGCGCGACATTATCGATCAGACGCTGGAGATCTGTCAGGAGAAATTCAAAAATAGCCCGGTCTCTTTGAGCGTTGAAAATATTCCTGATGTAAAAATCAACTGTCGAGAGTCTCAAATCGTCCAGGTGCTACTTAACCTTTTAAGTAACGCTTTGGATGCAGTTGAAAAACTTGAAAATAAGTGGATAGAAATTTCGGTTAAGCAAATCAATGAAGAAACAGTTGTTATCAGAATCACTGATAGTGGATACGGAATTCCGGAAAATGTGGCCAGCAATATAATGCAGCCATTCTTCACTACGAAAGATGTTGGTAAAGGTACTGGGCTTGGGCTGTCGATTTCCAAGGGAATTATCGATGATCACAACGGTAAGATTTATTTGGATAAAGAATCCCCAAACACTTGTTTTGTTATAGAGATGGCCGTCGTCGGATAATTTTTTTACCAATCAATAGGTTTGTAATCTTTTAAGAACTGACCACACCAGTGTTTACCAGAATTAATCCCGTCGATAAACGGATCGCAAATTCTTGCGGCCCCATCAACGATATCTAGCGGCGGTTGAAAGTCGTGAACTTTCTGCTTGTATTCTGAAATCTGTGCCGGGTCTTCATCTGTCACCCAGCCAGTGTCGACAGCGTTCATGAAGATTCCGTCTTTGGCGAAATCAGATGCTGACGTGTGAGTCATCATATTGAGCGCCGCTTTCGCCATGTTGGTATGCGGGTGGCGGTCTTCTTTTTTAAAGCGATAAAATTTTCCTTCCATCGCCGTGACGTTAACAATATGTTTTTTGCCGGTGTAATCGCGTCTCATCATGTGGACCAGACGGTTACAAAGGATGAAAGGGGCCACAGCATTTACTAATTGCACTTCAAGCATTTCAGGAGTCTGGATCTCTCCTAAGCGAAGTCTCCAGCTATTGGTTGTGCGAAGATCGACTTGTTGAAGATCGGCATCCAGTTTTCCGACCGGGAACACTTCTTCTGCTACCAGCGAGTTGTCGAAACTGTATGGAACTTGAGAAAGTTCTGCAGAGGCCCTGATACCAACACCTGGCCCATGACCGTGCCATGTAACCGGAAGAGCGTGTTCGCTTGAAGGAGCATTCCCATAAGTGAGTTGGTTAAGCTCTGTTTTAAAGTCCTGGTGGTTCTTTAAAAGCCTTTGCGCTTCAGGGTCAATGTCGTGATAGTTTAATAGTTCCTGCTCCATTAAATGGGCGTAAAAGCCCGGAGGGCGTCTTACGGTTTGAGCAGCGTTGTTGATCAGGATATCAAGTCTTGGGAATTTCTGTTCGATATAGCTGGCAAAAATCTCAACAGAAGGGGAGTGGCGAAGATCCAGACCGTGGATATGCAGTCTATCCTTCCAGTCGTTGTAGTCTTTTTCTTTGGCATATCTTTGTGCCGAATCAACCGGAAAGCGGGTTGTCGCGATAACAGTTGCCCCACTTCTTAGCATCATTAGTACAGCATGATATCCGATTTTTAAACGTGAGCCGGTAATCAATGCCACCTGGCCAGTCAGGTCTGTGGTTTGGAAGCGTTTGTGGTAGTTAAAGTCCCCGCACTCCTTGCACATTGTATCGTAGAAGAAGTGAAGTTTAGTGAACTCCGCTTTACAAACGTAACAGTTTCTTGCGCTATCAAGCTCAGGGGCTTCGGCGTAGGCCTTATCGCTGTCTAAAAGCAGCTGTTCAGGAGCGATAAAGACAGAGCTCTCTCGTGCGCTTCTGATTCCAGTCATCGCGCGTTTTAATCTGTTTTGCTCGATTAATTGTTTTTGTTTGAAGATCTTTACGTCTTTATTTCTTTTTTTGATTTCTTTTTTATCCGGGCGGGAAATTGTTCCGGCGGCCTTGAATAAAGCAACACGCTGATCGTGAGTGAGTTCAGTCAGGAGTTCGCTGTTTTCCACAACGTGCTCAAGAACTGAAATGCTTTCAATGATGTCTTTTAAGGAGATGTTTTTCATAGGGAGGAGTGTTATCACGGGGAGCGCAATTAATCAACGAGAGGGGGAGATTAGGCTTCAATAAAATCAGAAACTTCCGCTATGACTTTGGAATCTTTTAGGATCCTACGGTGCCCAAGCCCCTCTGTCGTGAGAAGTTTTGATCCTGGCCAGGCCTGGTGAATGGCGGTGGCCGAGAGGTAATTGACGGCATTGTCACCTGTATCATGAACGATGAGGCAAGGTTTATTGAGCTTGCTTCCAATCACTCCGATATCGAGCTCTGTAGGATGAATCCCGGCTATTTTTACAATCAGCTTGATGAACTCAGCTTTCGCTTTTTCTTTTAAACCAAAACTGCTGGCGAAAAAATCCACCACTCGCTCATAAAAAGCAGGGCTGGCCACCAGGATAATTTTTTTCACATCAAGTCCTCTTTGTGCCGCGAGAACCGCACATCCACCGCCGAAAGAGTGAGCGATGATGGCGTGGGCACCATTTGGAGCTAATTCTTTTTGAGAATCATTAATGAATTTTGCATAGTGGGCTGGGTTGGTCATTCCATTCGGTCCTGCGGGAGAAGCACCATGCCCAGGTCCATCAAGAGCGACAACGCGAAATTTTTTTTCAACTAACAAGTTAGCGAAAGCTGCAATCTGAGTTCCGCGGCCGTTCCAGCCATGCACCAGCATAACCAGCGGAGCGGAGGGATCACCCCATTCAAAAGCGGCGATCCCTGTGCTTAGAGTGAATTTTTTTGAAAGGCGAAACACTTCCATCTCTGATTCTGGTCGCGGAATTCTTGTAGGAGTCGCAAACGCCTTGATCGCGATCTGAGCCGCGAGTTTGGGAGCAACCATTGAGAGAGCGGCCATGAGTTTTGGTAAGTGTTTTTTCATAATTACGGTCTTTCTATAATCGCGGCCACACCCATACCACCTGCTGTGCAGATAGAGATAAGCCCACGTCCTTTTCCTTTTTGGGCCAGTGCTTTGGCAAGGCCCGCAATAATCCTTCCACCTGTCGCTGCAAACGGGTGACCTAGCGCTAAACTTCCGCCGTTAACGTTGAGTTTAGTTCTATCGATGGAGCCCATTGGCTTATCCAGCCCCATTTTTTTGCAATATTCTGGAGACTCCCATGCCTTAAGTGTACAAAGAACTTGTCCTGCGAAGGCCTCGTGGATCTCGTAGAAATCAAAATCCTGAAGAGTTAAATTATTTCTCTCCAACAATCTTTTTACTGCGAAGGTCGGCGCCATTAAAAGTCCTTCACCTTTTACGAAGTCGACAGCTGAGTACTCTGCATCGACAAAGTAGGCGAGGATCGGAAGCTTATGTCTATCAGCAAAGTCTTCACTTCCAAGCAGGACAGCTGAAGCCCCATCGGTAAGCGCAGTTGAGTTGCCGGCAGTCAGAGTTCCCTTGCCTGTGAAATCGAAAGCGGGTTTTAGTTTCGCTAATTTTTCAATCGTCGTATCTGGTCTTAAGATAGAGTCTTTTTTTAGTCCCTTGAATTCGAAAATCAGGTCCTGATGAAAGTTATTTTCATAAGCTTTCGCCGCTTTCTGGTGTGACTCAAAAGCGAGTTGATCTTGTTCGGCCTGAGTGATTTTCCATTCCTGCACCATCAACTCAGTATGCTGACCCATTGAAAGACCGGTTTGTGGCTCTTTGACGGCCGGGAAAATTGGCAATAGTAATTTAGGAGTGATCTGAGAGAGAATTTTTATTTTTTCAGGAAGCGATTTCGCTTTTTGCAGATCCATCATCAGCCATGAAAATTTGTGTGAGAAGACACCTTGAATATCACTATTGGTATCTGTACCACCAGCGATACCACTTTCAATCTGGCCGGCGGCGATTTTTAGCGCGATTTGTGCCGCTGTTTCTAAACCAGTTCCACAGGCACGTTGAACATCATAACCAGGAGTATGAGGATGAAGCCCTGATTTCAAAACCGCTTCGCGGGTCATGTTCCAGTCTTCAGCGTTTTTCATTACTGCACCTGTGGCGACGTCACCAAGCTGCACACCTTCAAGGTTTGTTTTTTTCACCAGGTCTTTGAGTGTGGCCGTCATCAGCTCAAGGTTGGTGGTTTTAGTAAAGTGGGAGAATGATTTTGTGAACGGGGTTCTTGAGCCGGCGATGATTGCAACTGGTCTCATTGTAGTTGTTTTCATATATCTTCCTTTAGATTGACAATTTACCTACCAGTAGGTAGAATACACCTTATGGGAACTAAAAGCAATAACAATACAAAGACCCAGGCCCTTGATTTAGCAAAGAAATATTTGCAAACCTTGGGATTTAACGGGTTTAGCTTTCAGACGATTGCAGACTCTTTGGGCATCAAAAAGGCCAGTCTTCATTATTACTTCTCTTCTAAAGAGGAGATGGGTCTGGCACTCCTGGATGACTATGAAAATGGCCATAAAACCTGGGCCGCTAAGGTTCAGGAACTTCCCGCTAAAACGAAGCTGGAAAAAATGGTGAAGGGTTTTTGCTCTTTGAGTATCAAACACGATATGATCTGTCCGGTCGGTGCTTTCACTTCAGATTTTAATTCAATCTCTCCCAAGTTAAAAAACCGTCTAAAAGAATTTCATTTCTTGATCCGTGACTGGTTGGTGGAAACCATCGAGCAGGGGAAAAAAGAAGGCAGTATAAAAAAATCCACCGATGCGGTTATCGCAGCGGACTTGTTTCTTTCAACCTTACAAGGTGGAGTGCAGGTAGCAAGGGTGCGTGGAGATCAGGAAGGATTAAGAACTATGCTTCAGGCAATGCTGGATCAACTCCATGGCAAATAACAATAATCCACTTCATGGAAAAACACTTGAAGCTATTCTCACCGAGCTGGTGGATTTTTACGGATTTTTGGAGCTCTCTCAATTAATCGACATCAATTGTTTTAAAAGCAATCCAAGTATCAAATCAAGTCTGACTTTTCTGCGGAAAACTCCGTGGGCGAGAACCAAAGTGGAAAATCTTTATATCGCTTACTTGCGTGAGAAGAGTGCCTCGAATTCCCCGTAACCTTCGGCCTTCAGTTTTTCCTTTGGGATAAATCTCATTGCCGCTGAATTCATACAGTAGCGAAGACCTGTAGGCGCCGGACCGTCGTCAAAGACATGGCCCAGGTGAGAGTTGGCGTGTTTGCTTCTGACTTCAGTACGAGTTCCAAGAAAAAGGCTGGTTTCCTTTTTCTCAACAATGTTTGCTTTGACCAGCGGGCGATTAAAGCTTGGCCAACCGGTGCCGGAGTCGTACTTGTCGATAGAGCTAAAAAGTGGCTCCCCGGAGACAATGTCCACGTAGATCCCTTCCTTTTTATAATCGTTGAATTCATTCTTAAACGGCCTCTCAGTGTCTGAGTTTTGTGTGACATCATAGGAGAGAGGCGAGAGTCTCTTTTTTAGTTCGGCCTTGCTGGGCATTTTAAAGGACGAAGCGTCCCAGGCAAGAAGTGAAGTGGATAAGAGGAGAAGAATGAGAGTGAGTGATGTTTTTTTCATAGTTAAATTTCGCTCTTCCATTTCTCGAAACCAAGCTCTTTGATTTTCTCCACCGCATTTTTTATCAGTCCATTTTCAATAACGGTTTGTCCGATAAAAACGCATTGGTGGTAGTTTCCTTGAGTTGATTTGCGATTGATGAAACTTCTGAAGTATTGGTTGTGGTTTATTTCTAAAAAAGTAAAACCTGAAGCATGGACCTCGAAAGCGCAATAGGAGGTCATGGCAAAAGGGAGTTCTACGCCGATGCCGGTAATGGCCAGCTCTTTGATCTTGCATTGAGAATGTAAACTCATGCGGCTGTAGGGAGAGTATTTATTGAAATAGACTTTGTTCTTGCTGTCGTCCTTCATGGTGCTCAAGAGTTTTTCCTCCAGCTTTACCACCATCGACTCAAGCAGTTCACTTTCAATTTTATTCGGTACGTGCATCGCAAAGTCGTAATTCTTTTTGTACTCTTCAAGGTTCGTCACGCCATCATTGTCGTAGGTCACGCAATAACAGAAATGTGATTGAAGGAATTTTTTTAGCGGATCAAATTTGCCTTTGTTCTGCTCAATCAACTGGCGGTCTATTAAAACCAGATGGGGAAGTTGATAATTGAGTTCATCCAGAAAATTTTCCAGATTAGCAAATCCGCGAGCGCAGTAGCGCTTGTCGAGTTTAATGATTCCTTTGATTTTTTCGCGGTTATCGACATTTTGTTCGTAATAAAGAACCTTAACCGGTTTGTATTTCGAGATGTCCTGGTTGCTGGCAATCCAGGCGCGGAGTTTTCTTCTGTCGGATTCACCCTTTTTAGTCTCAAGCTTACATAGATACCCGTTGCTGTATTGGTAATACCGGCCGACAGTGTTTTTTTCCAGCACTGTCAATTTTACGTCTTTGATATCTAGCTCGGTAAAGAGCGGGTTTTTTAGTTCAATTGTCTGACCGATATTGAGATCAAGGTTGATCTCAACATGGGCGTGAGTCGGTGAGAGCCAGCCGACGCGGCCGAAACTTGTGAACTCACCTTCGATTTCAAAAGGAGCGGGTTTGAATTCTATGATTTGAGGATCAGGGGCCTTGAGGTTTAAAAACCATTTCACCAGGTTCCTGAAAAATTTAGGTGAAGGTGTGTAGCCTCGTCCACGGTAGAGGATTTGCCCAGCACCCGCAATGATTAATGATTTTTTGTATTCAGGAGAAGTATCGGCGGTTACGACAATGAATAAAGTGTTTCTGGCAAAAACGTGATTCCTGATTTGAGCGATGAATTTTTCAGCGTGAATAGAACTGTCATCACCATTTAAAATAACAATCGCAGGAAGCTCCTGAAGAATGTATCTTTCCCCCGCACTAACTGAATTTAGATGTTTGAGTGGTAGCTCGTCCTGGAGAAGGGCATTGCTGACGAACCAATAGAGCTCGGTACCTTGATCGATAACTGCTACGGCCATATAACAATTTTAACAGTGAACCAAAATCGAGTCAAACCCCTTTAAATAGAGGGGGTTAATCGTGGTCTTCCTCGCGTAAAATGTGCAGAGAAGCCGTGGCCATGGTGAGCCTCTTTCGCTTTAAGTGCTCCATAATGTTGGTAATAATCAGATCACCCACTCGGTATTTTCTCCCGTAATCAGCAATGGAGTAAAACACTTTCATGGAAACCCATGATTCGGTTACTTCCATCAGCAGCACTCTTGGTTCAGGATCGGAAAGGACTTCTGGTACTTCTTTTAATCCTTCAAGAATAGCGCCTTTTGCTTTAAGTGTATCGACGTCAAAAGGAAAGCGAAACTGTTGAGAGAAGCGCGCGGGTTTGCTTCTTTCTGAGAAAATCAAAAGCTGACTTTGAGCAATGGTTTTATTCGGGATCACAATCAACTCATCACCGAATCCCACCAGCGATGTGGCCCTCCAGGTGATCTCCTGAATCTGGCCAACCCACTTTTCGTCGTTGTGATGAACTTCAATCCAGTCTCCGATTTGAAACGGTCTTTCTATTTGCAGCGCTACACCGGAAAAAAGGTTTCCAAGTGTGTCTTGTAAGGCGAGACCTAGCACGATGGTGAAAATCGCTGAGGTTGCAAGGACGGTGGCCAGGTTAAAGCCAAAAACATCAGCGGCAATCCAGCTGATGACAAAAGTTGAAAAGCCCAGAGTGAAAAGATTCGCAATTAATCGTGGAACGCCCTGGCTCATGTTGGCCAGGAAAAGATAGAGGTAAACATAGATCTGAGCGATGCGTATTAAAACTGTGATCAGGACCAAGAAGGCGACGAGGCCCACATAGTTGGCGACAATCAAAGTAAAATAATCGGCCCATGCTGCTTGTACGATGGCCCAGTGAAAAGTTCCAAGAACAATCGCCAGTAGTAGATAGGAGCCGGTTTTGATAAAACGTCTTCTAAGTGTCGCGTGTCTTTTTTCAGAAATTCTTTTTAAAAATAGTTTGTAGAAAATCCATCCCAGCATAAGCGCGACAACCATCACTACAAAAAACTCCATTTGCAGGAAGTGTTCTATTCTTTCTATCGGCAGTCGAAACTGAGTCATGCTGTTTCCTTATACTAGTTGGCAAATATGCCGAGGTTATATTTTCCCACGAATTCTTTAATCGCGTGAACACTTCTTACAGAGTGCCCTTGTTTATCGATTAAGGGAGAGTAAGCAGCGATTCCCATTTTTCCAGGAACGACAGCGAGGACTCCACCGCTGACTCCACTTTTTGCGGGAAGGCCAACAGAGTAGGCCCATTCTCCAGCAGAATCATACATACCGCAGGTAAACATCAGGCTTAGGATGTCAGGTATGTAGTCTTTTTTTACAATAGGCTTTTTAGTGCAAGGCTGAACTCCACCATTGGCCAGTGTCGCCGCCATAGTTGCTAAGTCTACAGTGTTGACCAGAATCGAGCACTGTTTGAAATAGAGATCAAGGGACTCTTCAATGTCATCGCCGATAATGTCGAAGTGTCGAAGCAGGTGGGCGATTGATCTGTTTCTGTGTGCTGTTTTTTTCTCAGAAAGAAAAACATCTTCATCCACACTTACAGGATGTCCGGTATAATTAGCAAAAAGCTCGAGCACTCTCTCTAATCTTTTTTTATCCTTGTGGTCTTTGATAAAAGAGCTCACAGCAATCGCACCAGAGTTGATCATCGGGTTGTAAGGGCGGTGTGTGTTTTTCTCAAGTTCTACAATTGAATTAAAGGCCTCTCCACTTGGCTCAACACCGACACGGCTTCTCATGAATTCGCGTCCATGTTCTTCAAGTGCCATGGCATACACGAAAGGTTTTGAAGTTGATTGAAGAGTGAATGATTTCTCATGGTCCCCGGCCTTAAAGACTCTTCCGTCACAGGTGACGACAGAGATCGCAAAGTCGTTGGGATTGGCCTTGGCCAGTTCCGGTATGTAAGAAGCTGGCGCGCCGCTCGATAGCGAAGAGTACTTTTTTACTAAGTCGTCAAGAAAGCTGTTGAGATTTTCCATACTAAGAATATATCCTATAAGCAAATGAGCAGTCATCAACTTACATAAGTTTTTCTGCTCTAGGCCATATGAGGGGTTATGAACGTTCAGCACTTTTTTGATAAAGAGACATCGACTTTAACTTATATTGTCTATGACCATCACTCCAAAGATGCAGTCATTATTGATCCTGTATTGGATTACGACCCGGCATCAGGGGCGATCGAGAACAACTCATTAAAGCTGCTTTTGGATTTCATAAAAGATCATCATTTAAGGCCGCTTTATTCACTTGAAACTCACGCTCACGCTGATCATCTATCGAGCTCACAGGAATTAAAAAAGTATTTCCCACAGATAAAAATTGCTGTCAGCGAAAACATTCAGAAAGTGCAGAAAACATTTAAAGATGTTTTTCATTTCACTGATGAGTTTGTTCCTAATGGCTCGCAGTTTGATAAACTTATTAAAAACGGCGAAACATTCAACGCTGGAACAATCACCATTCATGCTATCCCAACACCTGGCCACACACCCGCTTGTATGAGCTTTCACATTAAGAACATGGTTTTCTGCGGAGACGTACTATTTGTTGAAGACTCAGGTACCGGACGTTGTGATTTTCCTGATGGAAGCGCAGAGGATCTTTATACTTCAGTTCATGAAAGATTATATTCACTACCAGATGAAACAATTGTGTTTGTCGGGCATGATTACCAACCCAATGGGCGAGAGCTGCGTTTTGAGACGACGATTGGAAAATCAAAAACACAAAACACTCAGCTTCGCGCTGAGACTAGTAAGGAAGAGTATATTAAATTCCGTGAGAGCAGGGATAAGACACTTAAGGCCCCAAGGCTGCTGTTTGCCAGCATTCAGGTCAACATCAATGCAGGAAGGCTTCCCAAGGAACTTAAGATGCCTCTTTTTGACCGAACTAAGAAGTACTAGAACTCAAGTCCCATCGCAAGGCCTGCGCCTTTTTTAACTGGTACAAGTGTCAGCCAGTAGGGATTGCCTTTTTCCAGGTTGTAGTAAACTCCCCACGCAAATGAAGCACCAATCGTGATACCAGCAGTGATGTCGTGAAGGTAATGAAAGTCGTCGTTGTAGCGGCTGATGGCAATGAATGATGCCGCTGCGTGAGCAAGTCCGCCCCAGCCCCAACCGTGTTGGGCCGCTACTACGGAAGCAAAAGCAAACGAAGCTGAAGAGTGCCCCGAAGGAAATGAATGGTGATCATCGGGGTAGCCCGGCCTTTTTTCTCTAACTGTGTATTTGATTGTTTGCGTGAGAGCTAAAGTATAAGTGCTCGCTCGAATCATGTGCTCAGCTGCCTTTAGGGCCTTTGGGTCATTATGGTATTTTCCTCTCCAAAGGAAATAAGAACTGTAAGCAATATTTAAAAATCCGTAACCGATATAGTCGCCAATCACTCCGGTGTTGCCCAGAGGCTGAGCATCACTGAAACTTTCGCGCTTTCTATAAGTGATGTCTTTTCTAGTGATATACATCATCGCAGTCGTGGCCGCGCCTCCAATAACAATCCAGCGTGCCGGGGTAGAGAATGGACTGATGAGGTCCTCGCTGACATCCTTCAAATAAGATTTTTTTTGAAACTCTTCACTGCCCGCTTCTTCGGCATGAAACCCTTGAATAAAAAATAATAACAGCAGTGTATACTTTAAAAGACCCATGTGACTCCCAATTGTGAGTACTGGGTTTCAATTTCAAACTCAGTGCCGTTGGCGTTGGCAGTGTCTGCGATAACATTGAAGTTTGCTCCGCTTCGGACGTGCTCAAGTGAGATGGTTGATTTTTCTGTCATCCGGTAGCCTACCAGGAGTTTTCCTCCGGTTACAAAACCTTTGTCTGTCAGGCGTGTGTAAGAAGGGCTGCTGGAGTGGTAATCAGTTGTCAGAGAAAAAAGTGCATTGAACTCATACCAGAAATCTCCTTTTAACCATTGCAGACCGATGGTGTTTCCAAATTCTGAATAGGCGTTAACGACTTCGAGCTCACCGTTAAACTTCCTGGTTTTTTCCCTGCCGAATACTTTGGTGTGAAGCTCTCCGTAAAACCGGATATCTTGATGGAGGTGAGAGTAGTGCAGGGACATGGAAAAATCTTTACCCGAATAGCTGTAGTTGGTCTCTTTGCCATTTAGTGGAGAGCCCTTGAAGCGAAATTCCACGGCCCATTTATTTTTATCACTCTCAGTTTTAAAGTGCTCTTGATAGTAGACTTCAATAGCGTGGAAGCCGTGATAACCAAAATTCTCCTTAGGGATATTGAGTGTAGCAGAGTATTCTTTGTAGAGTTTTCCATTGGTGACTGCCTGAAGGCTTATTCCGGCCTGTCTTTCACCTTTAATTCCAAAGAGCGCCTCGAACTTATGGGACCAATGGGTGTATTCAAAAAGATCCTGAACAATTTTGGCCTTTTCGTACTCATGCTCTTCTTCGAAGTAAGCGTTTTCGGCCTTGAACATAACCTCACCCGCTTTCAAGAGATGAAAGGGGTGAGCGATATCTGCCCCAGACTCCTGGGCACTAATTGGAAGCGATAAAAAAAAGAGTAAAAAAAGCTTTATGCTTACATCCCTGAGTAACAACGGTGTTGTGAAATTGTATAGTCAGTTTCATTTACCATAAAAAGGCAGCTGTCGTATTCAAAATGTTGCTGAACAGTCACGTGAGGGATAACTTCTCCGTCGCGCTTAACGATGCGGCTTGGTTGAGCTTCAACATCCCAAACTCTAGGAAGAGAGCAGAATTCTTCAACTGAATAATCCTGGTATTTTGCAACCGCTTCGATCGCTTTCATATAACGAGGGTAGTTAGTGTATTTTGCGCAATGATTAGCAGCGAAAACTTCGCTTGAAAAAAGAGTTAAGGCCATAAGTGTAATAGTCGTTTTCATAAATTGTCCTTGTGATAAGATAATTGTTTGGGCCATGAAACAATATTCTTCTAAAGCTGTAAAGGCTTAATTTTTATTAATCGGATTGAAGCACTGAAAGATAACTTTGTAGGCCTCTTGTCTCTCCCTTGCAGTGAGATAAGGACTGACGGTTTTCCAGATATTCTTTTTGTCAGAGAGCGGAAGTTTACAGACACCAACACCACTTTTTAAGTAGCAGCCAGGGTGATAGGAGAGGGTAAACTCTGTGATGTGATCGCAGGTTTTTTTCTGTGCTATTGGATCTGTGGAGGCGGCGCAGTTTCCTCTGACTTCACATTCATCCACCAGGCCTTTTTGCAGACACACCATCACGGTGTAAATCCATTCTACACCAAGTTTTGTGAATTTTTTCTCCTGAATATTTTTTACGTAAGAACTGCAGGTCGGGAAGGCGAGCTCTGTAAAGTAGTTCACACCCACATCACTGCAGCGGTATTTTTTTTCCATGCAATGGTAGTAGCCGCACATTGTGTAGGGAAAACATAATTCCTTTTGAGGAAGGTTGAGCTGCATGTACTCATCATCCTGCACGCTCAGGCAGGATTCAGGCGAGGAGCCGCAGTCGCCCCATTTGCTCTCGAGAGTTGAGAGATAATTTGTTTTGAGGTCGTCTTCAAGAAGTTTTTTTATTTCGATTCCTGGAATGCCGGCAAAAGCTTTAACCGAAAAAAGAAAAAACAGTAGAAGAAATTTATTCATGATTTACTTTAATCTCTTCTTTCTTTTTGTTTGAAGAAACTTCCAGTTTGATTGTTTTGACGTTTTCAGCGGAATCAATTTTATAAATTCCTCTGGCGAGTTTTTTAAAGGGCAGGGATTCATTCTTAAGCGTTTTAATGGCAAGCAGATCTGCTTTCTCAAAATCTTTGTATGGCCCGTTGTGCTCGACTTTGTGGTCGTAAATGTAGAGGTGATTTTTTTCCAGCATGAAACAGACTTTTTCTTCCTTGTAAGAAGACGGGCAATGAGCAAAAGCTTCGGCCCCTACCAAAAGAGAGATAACTGCAAGAATGTATTTTTGAATTTTCATGGGCATAGCGTATCGTAGGCGCCATGCGCAATCAAGCAACTTTATTTCGATGAAATGATTGGTCATTTCAGTGCGCTTTAAGTAAACTCCGCCCCATGAAATTTGTTGGATTATTCGCCCTTTGGGCGACCCTATTTTCAGGCCCGGTAAGCGCTCAAAACAGAGTGATTCCGGAAAATGACCTTAGAATCCCTCCCCTAAGAGTGAAGGATATGAGTGTTGTCACCGAGCAGGAGTTCAACACTGTCACTAAAATCCTATACAAAATATACGCCCCGAAAATTCAGGAAAAAGGCAACGTTAAATTAGTCATGAATGCGGTTTGGACTGACGACACCGTCAACGCCTATGCCACTCGCGAAGTGGAGACCTGGACAGTTCACGTGGCCGGTGGAATCGCCCGTGCCAAAGGGATGACCAAAGACTCACTTGCTTTGATTGTTTGCCATGAACTGGGACACCACCTGGGTGGAGCACCCCGCACCTTTCTTTATGAAGGCTGGCCTTCTGCCGAAGGACAAGCGGATTACTGGGCCACTTCAAAATGCCTGAAAAATTATTACGCCGAACTGTCTAATGAAGAAGTCTCGATCGACCAGAATATTCCGGAAAAGATCATCACGGACTGTACTGCTGTTTATAAAAATCTTTATGAAATGAAGATCTGTATCCGCTCAATGCTTGCGAGTCTGAACTTCTCCCATTTCTTAAACGCTCTTCCAGATGTCAGAGTCCCTGTAAGTATCGACGCCAGCGACCCGAGAATCGTAAAAGGGACCAATACAAACGATTATCCACGCCCTCAATGCCGCTTCGATACACTTTATTCAGGTGCACTTTGTACAATTGGATCTAATGTTGCAACTTCAGATACTGATGCTAAAATTGGTCATTGTAATGATGCCAACAAGCCAGGAACCAGACCTCGTTGTTGGTATAAACCTTAACGACGGACACCTTTAAATGGAATTTGTGCACTACCTGATCGACTTCATTCTACACATTGAAGTTCACCTTGATTATCTTATTCAGACTTATCATGGATGGACTTACGTCATTCTCTTTCTGATTATTTTCTGTGAGACCGGCGTGGTGGTACTGCCATTTCTTCCCGGCGACTCTTTACTGTTTGCCATCGGCGCTTTCACCGCGAGAGGATCGTTTGATTTCTGGACCATCTCATTGTCGCTATTAGCAGCGGCGATCATTGGAGACAGTTTGAACTACGCCATCGGAAAATACGTGGGCCCGAAAGTCTTCTATAAAGACGACTCAAAACTTTTTAACAAATCCCATCTCATCAAGGCCCAGGCCTTCTACGAAAAATATGGGGCCAAGACCATTATCATCGCGCGCTTTATCCCTATCGTGCGCACGTTCGCTCCCTTTGTCGCCGGAATAGGTGAGATGAGCTACAAAAAGTTTATGACCTACAATGTGGTGGGGGCAGTTCTATGGATTTTCTCTTTTATCCCATTGGGGTATTTTTTTGGAAACCTTCCTTTTATTCAAAGGAATTTTAAGCTGGTGATGATTGCGATTATTGTGATCTCAGTCTTGCCGGCAGTGATTGAATTTTTTAGAGAACGTTCGAAGTCTAAATAGCAAAAGGCCCTCGAAAGAGGGCCTTGTTGTTTCTAACTAGTGTAATCCGGAATCGATAGCACTGAACTCGGTAGCTTCTTCTTCATCGATGATGTTGAAGTTTTTCACGTTCTCGTTGTTATCGTAAGCGTGGAACCCTTCAACTCTGTAGTTGAAAACTTTTGGGCCACCCATTTCTTCCATGATTTCTTTTACCATGGCATTCTGTACTTTTTTTGCACCAATGATGTCCGTCGTTTGATTGAAGATACCAAAAAAGCTGTATCCTTTCTGCGTATTCATCGCACCGGCAAGTGTTGATGTGTGCATCAGAGTTCCGGTTTTAGCGACGAAAGTATTCTTAAGGTCACTTTCGTTCAGGCGGTTGGCGAAAGTTCCGGCATCACTTCCAGGAACAGCGACAACGTCTTCAATCTCTTTTCCTTGTCTTTCAGAAACTTCTTTTAACGCCTCATCGAGTTCGGCCATAACCGCACAAGTAGAGTAGTTGTCGTGGCGCTTGCCTTCGATTGTTGTTGGCAGTCCGTTTCCGTTATAAAGCTTGATTTTGTCAGTTGTTAGGTTGAATTTTTCAGCGGCCCACTTTTCAAACTTCGCCACTCCTCCAAGATCAAGGAAGATTGTATGAGAAGAGTAGTTGTTAGACTTTACGTTAGTCTCTTTTAAGTATTTATAAAGTTCAGGTGAGGAAAGAGTTAGTACTTTTACGTCTTCTGGGATCGCGTTTAAGTCCGCGACCAGTGGGTTCTTCTCTGAAAACTCAACCAGGTCTGCGCTCATCTCAACTGATTTTAAGAAACGGTCTTTTTTCGCAAGCGAAGCAAGACGGTCGTATTCAGCTTTGAAAACTTTCGACCATGAAGCTGTATTGAAATACTGTCTGATGTTTCTGCCGTTAGAGTCTCTGGTGATAAGCGGGTACGGGTCAGTGTGAACCTGAGCGTTTGGAAAGATCTGAACGGTCTTATCGTAAGTGATCTTATCAAAATGTTTGTATCCAAGCGTGTTCAATTGAGACACCAGAAAAAGCATCTTTTCATTGCTCATGAATGGATCGAAGCTTCCTTGAATATGAAGTTGAGTTCCTTTAATGTAAAGTTTTGTATTGTAGCGGTGGTTAGGTCCTAAAACATCCATCGCCCAAAGAGTGGTGATAAGTTTTGTGACTGAGGCCAGTCTTACTTTCAGGTCGATGTTTTTACCTTGAAGTTTTCCGGCTTCATCGGTGTAACAATAAGACTGCTGATCTGCCGGATTTATTTTGTGTGTCTCTATCAGTTTATCAAAAGCAGCGTCTGTTTTTTCTGAAGAAAAGGCGTTTCCAGCAACCATTGAAATGACGGTTAGTGTAGTTAATTTTGATACTAGTTTCATAAAATGTTCCCCAATAATTGTACCGGGGGTATATCGCTGATGGCCCTTCGTTTCAAGACTCCTGTAAAATCTATAGGTTCGCACATTTTTAAGCTTTTAGGTCCAAAGCGGGGTCAGATTGTCACCAGTTACCTTGATGCAGTTAGAGATGAAGCGCTCTTTTTTTCAAATTGCTTACATTAGGCATAGGGAATTGCTCTAAGACTTTTGCTGGGTTACCTTTTTAAGTACAGAAATTTTATATCAGGGAGATTTCATGAAAACTTTACTACCATTATTTGCTGCTGCCATTTTATTTGCAGGCTGTGAAAAAATCGAAGGTCAATTAAACGTGTCTAATGACCTAAAAATTAAAACAACTAAGGGTGTTTTAAGAACTCTTAGAGTTGGGACTTACTCAGCTGACATCAAGGCCAACACTAAAAAGAAGATCACTCTTCGCCTTAACAACGATGCTGACGAGAAATATGAATTCAACATCCCGGATGGATCAATTCCGTCAAACGGATCGTTTTCATACAACTCAGCAACTGTAGGTCAGCCAGTTGACCTAACAGGGACAGTTGCGACAGCGGTAACTGAGTCACCAAGAAGACAAACAACTGAGTCTTGCCAGTACACAGAGGCGGTTCAGGTTTGTCACCCGACACCACAAGGCGGGATGACTTGTTCAATCCAACAGCAAACCAGATATGGTATGAGATGGATCACTTACTTTGACAGAAAGACAGAGAAAGATGTTTCTCTTTCAATCGCAGCTGCTGGCACTGGTGTAGAATCAGCACAGTTCCAGGGTGACATCGTTTGGGTTGATAGAATCGTATTAAGCCAGACACAATGTCGTTAATGAGAAATTAAAAGACAAAAAAAGGGCCCTCGAAAGAGGGCCTTTTTTTGACTATCGCCAGGCCGGCCCCGGATCAATTGCGTATTTTTTTCTTATTGTGATGATATCATCCAGGATGTGTTCCTGATTAAGATACTCGCTCAACTCTTCCACCACTTCATCGTCATTAGTTGTAAGTAGCACTCCGCTTAAGTAGTGAGTGTACTCCTCAGTGTTTTCGCCCGAGGTGATGAGGATATTGTAGGCGCCCAGGTTGCCCTTTTTAATTTCAAGCATGGTTTGGTTGGGAAGCCGATTAAATTTATCGCCCATGAGAAGCGAAACATCGTCGTAGGCTTCTTTTTCCAGCGTAATGATAAATCGGATGTTTTTATATTCGGTTTGAAAATTCATGTTAAAATTACTTTAACACAATTTAGCTGGAATTTATAAGGAGTCTTTGTGACCGAAGTGACTTATTGGAGAAAATGCGGAAGCTGCAAAAAAGAGATTGGCTTCAATACTGTTTATCAGGCCTGCAATGTGAGCACCTGTAGAAAACTGGTTTTTTGTTCGGTCGACTGCTGGAACCTCCATAACCCGGTGATGAACCACAAAAGTTCATGGGCGGAAGAAAACAGGTCTCCTAAAAAAGAGAGCTACATCGCTGAACAGGACGACTCGGCCCCAAGAAGAGTGATGGTTTCGTCGAGACCTGCTGCTGCGGAAACAAGTGCTGGTTCAGCTAATGAAGAGGACATTCTTATTGTCGCTTCTAAACTCAAGCAATATATTAAAGACAAGTATGACCTGAATACTTCCGCCAATGTCATGGAGGCCCTTTCACATATCGTGAGAAGGCACACTGACAGAGCGGTTCAGAAGGCGAGAAGTGAAGGGCGCAAGACGGTCATGGACCGCGACTTTGAATAAGGGATCTCAATGAGATTATTGTACCCGCTGGAATTTAAAAATTCATTGGAGGTTAAGCTCGACAGCGAGCACCTCGGTGGCGATCATCACGATCAGTGGTGTGATATTTATATGCTGGACGACCTCTCCCAGCTCGACCAGTACAATTTGCTTATTTCTCTCGGCGATTTTTTCAAATTTATGCCGCTGCTATCATCTGTTCCGAAAGGAGTGATCAAAAAAGACATTCTTAAAAACGACATCCGCGATTCAGTGACTTTTTTCGGTGGAAGTTTTTTTCCATTTCACCCTGGGCACATGGCCTGCCTGGAACTGTGCCCGGAAAAAAATATCGTGATTGTTCCCGATTGCAACCCTCATAAAGAATTACAAGATAAGCTCAACCCGTACGATGACTTCATGAGACTGTGTGAAACCCTAAGGGAGACGCCTTATTCGGTTTACCCGGGATTTTTAGGCCGCAACCGCCCTAACCCGACTTCAAACTGGCTTCCGAATGTAAAAATCAAAGAGAAAAATTTCCTGATGGGGGATGACTCTTTCATGAATTTGATGAAGTGGACTGAGCCCGAGGCCTTTCTTATGGCCTTGAGCAAACTCTATGTCGTTCCAAGAGACTACGATGTGAGCGATTATGAAAAACAAATCGAAGCGATAATTGCAATTAATCCTCATTTGCAGATCATCATCCTGCCGGATCACCCATATAAAAGCCTCTCTTCGACTAAAATCCGTGCAAAAAAGTAGATTGAACTAGTTGGGATACGGCCTGTTGCCAGAAATTTTTTAAAAAAGACCAAAAAAAAGCCTCTGTTTCCAGAGGCTTTTCGTATTTCGGAATGTTTCCAATAAAACTATGGTTTAACTTTCCAGTAGAATTCCGTTACTAACTGACCAGCGTATTCGAATGGAATGTCGCTTGGAAGTGGAAGGTCAACAACCTTCGCAGTTTTTGCGTCTACTGTGTAACAAGCTGGAACAGACGGAAGTCTTGGAGTTGCCTGAGCTTGAGTAAAGTTAAGTGAAGCGTATCCTCTGTCTGTAAGTGTGATCACGTCACCTTTTTCAACAGTGTAACCAGCTACGTTGATTTTCTTTCCGTTAACTAGAACGTGTCCGTGAGAAACCATTTGGTTTGCTGCTAGCATTGACGGTGCCCAGTTAAGTCTGAAGACGACGTTAGCAAGTCTTCTCTCAAGAGTGATAAGAAGTGAATCCATCCACGCACGAGACTTGTCTTTTTTAGCTTTCTTTACGTAGTTAACTAATTGACCTTCTCTTAGTCCGTAGTGGTATCTAAGTTTTTGTTTTTCTTTTTGACGAAC
>JBEIPI010000057.1:0-19550 GCA_040377165.1 Bacteriovorax sp. | reverse complement strand
TCATCTGGATCTGTGCAATACCATGCTCCAGCAATATTACTCTTGTGTTTCATTTGTTTATTGGCCATAAATCCTCCGGAATTAACGATTCATATGATAACGAAAAATTTGTGATCTATGAAGAGTTATTTGCTAAACTAGGACCCTACAAAAGACTTAAGGGAATAAATTGTATGAGTACTAAAACAACACTGGAAAAAGCAAAAGAATGGGCACAAAACTCTTATTTTAGCCCTGAATCGAGGGCCGAGATTAGCGCCCTGATTGAGGCCAATAACCAAAAAGAGATCGACGAGCGCTTCTATAAGGACCTTGAGTTCGGCACCGGCGGAATGAGAAGCATCAGAGGCCAGGGCATTAACCGAATCAATATCTACACTATCAGAAAGGCCACCCAGGCCCTGTGTCTTGAAGTGCTGGCGCAAAAGAGCGCCAATCCCTCAATCTGTATCAGCTACGACTCTCGTATCTGGTCATTTGAACTCGCCAAGGTTGCCGCCGAAGTTATGGCCGGAAACGGCGTTAAAGCTTACATCTACAAGCACCTCAACCCTGTGGCGCTTTTATCATTTGCCGTGCGCTCTCATAAATCGATGGCCGGCGTAATGGTGACAGCTTCCCACAATCCGCCGGAGTACAACGGCTATAAAGTTTTCTGGTCTGATGGGGCCCAAGTCACTCCACCTAACGACCAAAATATCATCAACAACTATTACAGCATCACCGATTTTACGACTATCAAGACCATGGGTTTTGATGAAGGAGTAAAAGCTGGAATGATTTCCTGGATTGAAGATCATGTTGAAGAGTCTTATTACAAGGCCATCCTCAGCAAGGCGATCAATCCACAAATGTGCAAAGACAACGGCGGAAAACTAAAAGTTGTCTACACTCCTATCCATGGAGCGGGCCTTGTCCCATGCTCGCGCGCGCTTTCTGACCTGGGCTTCACCGATGTCCATGTTGTTCCGGAGCAAGCTAAACCCGATGGAACTTTCCCGACCGTAAAGAGCCCGAACCCGGAAAACCCTTCTGCCTTAAAAATGGCCGTGGACCTGATGGAAAAAGTGGGCGGCGATATCGTCATGGGTTCAGATCCGGACACGGACCGCCTGGGTGTGGCGATTAAAGTGAACGGAAAAATTCACTACCTGACCGGAAACCAGATCGGGATTTTAAAGCTTCATTACATGCTCTCTGAAATGAAAAAAAGCGGAAACCTTACTGGTGAAAACTACGTCGTAAAATCAGTTGTAACCACTCCCCTTTTGGATACTATCGCCAAAAAATTCGGCGTGGAAATCTACAACACTCTAACCGGATTCAAGTGGATTTGTGGAAAGATGAACGAGTTGGAGAAAACCTCTCCACAAAAAAAATTCATCTTCGCTACTGAAGAGTCCTTCGGATACCTTTGCCATAACTACGCCCGCGACAAAGACGGGGTGAGCTCGGTCTCTCAAATGGCGGAAGTCGCCCTATTCTACAAGCTTCAAGGGATGAACCTACTGGACGCCCTCGATAAAATTTATTCTGAATTCGGCTTTTCAAGAGAGGATTTGCTCTCTTTAGACTATTTCGGGATCGAAGGTCAGGAAAAAATTTCACGAATCATGACAAACTTCAGAAACTTCAGCGATAACACAATCCTGGGAAATAAGCTGGCGCAGATCAAGGATTACTCAAAGGGAATCGAAGGGCTCCCAAAGAGCAACGTACTTGGGTTCTTCTTTGAAAATGGCAACCAGGTTTATTTGAGACCGTCAGGGACTGAGCCTAAGATCAAGTTTTACATCATGATCCAGGAGCGCGACGGAACTCTTGAACACAAAAAATTAAACGCCGAAATCAAGGCGCAACAGTTCCTTGATTATTTTAAAGCGGCTTCAGAACGAGCGTAATTTATGACAGCACAAAAAAGTAAAGATTTAGCAGTATGTTTAGTCAGTGGTGGAATGGACTCTTTAGTCTGTGCGGCCATTGCCAACACCGAGTATGAAAATCTTGCTTTTTTACACTTAAACTACGGCCAGAGAACTGAAAAGCGCGAATTAGAGAGCTTTCAAAAAATCGCTGCTTATTACAACGTCCCGACGAATCCGCAAAAAATTATCGATATCTCTTTCTTAAAACAAATCGGCGGCTCTTCATTAACTGACGATAAAATCGACGTTAAAAAATATAAAGGCGACTCGGAAGAAATCCCTGATTCATACGTGCCTTTTAGAAACACCCACATCATCTCTATGGCGGTTTCATGGGCGGAAGTGATTGGCGCTAAAAAGATCTTTATCGGGGCAGTTTACGAAGACTCTTCGGGATACCCAGATTGTAGACCTTCTTATTACAAAGCAATCAATAACCTAATAAAAGAAGGAACGAAAAACGGCGATATCGAAGTCATCACCCCGGTAATCTACCTGAAGAAGGACGAGATCGTTAAGAAGGCCCTGGAGCTTAAAGCTCCTCTGGAATTCAGCTATTCTTGTTATGAGAGAAACGACAAGGCCTGTGGGGTGTGCGACTCGTGCGCACTTCGTTTAAGAGGCTTCCAGAAGGCCGGCGTGGCCGATCCTATAGAGTACGTGACCAGACCTCAGTACTAAGACCTTCCACTTATTCAAAAAACGAATAGTACAAATTCACAACATTCATTATGTGAATACAACTTTGTGAGTTATAAGCGTCACAACCAATAAAACAATGGAGATGACGATGAAAACTTTCCTATTCCTAGCGAGTCTACTTTCAAGTACTGTTTTTGCTGCTGACTTTAAAGAGTGTAAAGTTGTTGAGACGACCAAACTTCGTATCATTACAGATGAAGTTATTGAGGCGGGCTCTATCGCGGTTTTAAGAAGTGGAAAAAATATCACATTGAACGATGTCCTGACTGACAAGATGATTCACTTTAAGTCGACCGATGGGAAGATTTCTGAGTCATACCAATGGATGTACGCGAAGATTAATAAGGTTGAGAATCGTCCGGGGAAGTATCTTTCGACTTCTTACAGTGAAGATATTGTTGTTAGTATTGGAGATCGATTTGATCAAGAGGGTGAGACGACGATTAGTTATGCTGGGGTTGGGTCTGGGGAGTATCTAAGACTATTATGTAAATAGTTAATTTAGAACATACGGCGCCATCAGTTTTGCTAATAGATTATATCCTTTCTCGTTTAAATGCTGATCTTCCGGCCCATACATTGTTGAATACAAAAGATGCCCATTATGGGCCGGTGAAAGCTGTGACTCCATCATTTTGCCGACGTCCATAAAAATGACGTCGTGAGGTTTGGTTAGACTCCATTTCTCTAAAAGAATATCTACTGGACGCTTTTTTCCATCGCGGTATCGTGGATAGGTTTGAACAATCGCTTTGGCATTAGCTTTCTTTATCACTGAGAGCATCTGATTTAAATCGCGGTATAACCACTGATCTTCTGATTTTTCGCGGGATATTTCTTCTATTTCTTCAATCTCTAGGCGGCCTTTCAACTTAGAAATAAGAGCATCATATCTGGGTTTAAGTGGTGGAAATGTTCTTGCAAACTCCTCAACAAATCCTAGTAAATTAACTGTCGTCGACAAAGGATTCTGGAGCAAAGAATTTTCTACTGTGTCCATAACTTTAATTTTGTCATGCTTGAAGTATTCAAACATGTTGTAATAAGAAAAGTATTCGGGCGCAATGGAAAGCATATCGAAAAAGAACCTGCTCCTCTCTTCTTCAGTATTAAATACAACATTCTTCCAGTCTGCATTCCACTTCAATGCTTCCTCTCTTCTTTCGGCAAGAGGCATTCTCAAAAGAGCATCATTTAAAATTTTATATTCGCTTTCGTGAGTCAAGATAAAACGATTTTTATGATTTTTAAGCAACATCCATAGATTGTAATTAAAATATTTATGTAGGCGGATGGTTTCATGGGCATAAAAAAAGAAGCTACGAATTTCACTTCCCCCTATATGCAAGTGAATCTCTGAGAGAATTCTTGCAGCAAGTGGACTTTGGTCTTTCTCATAAATATATGTCAAAAACTCAATCGCTTCTTCAATTTCTTTTTTTGAAAGCCTGTCTAGGTGCAGTTGCCCCGGTGGCCACGACCCTAAATAACCGGCCCATAAATAACCTAAATATTTCCTCTGCGATTTCTTTGATACATTAACGAAAAAAATAGAATTTTCATTCTTTTTAAATTCAAATGCGAGAACTTCAAAAAATTTGAAAAGCTTAAACTTCCGCAAGCTCTCATCCAAAAACAAAAGTATAGAGCTATTGGTCTTGTCTTTCTCTTTTAGAAACTCATGGTAACCAAATTTGTTCCAACTATTGGGTTCACCCGCCATGATAAAAACAAAATCTGGTTTTACTTCTTCCAGCCATTTCGGAAGGTTTGATGCGATATAAGTCGAATTGATGTTGCTGACGCCCTTGTTTACTACGCGATATCTCTTCTTACCTTTTTCATTCAAAATTTTGTATAACTGACTAGGATAACTCATACCGATTGGAGCTCCTGCCCCGGCCGTATGAGAATTTCCCACACATAGAACTGTTACTTCACCATCTCCACTAGCGGCCACTTCTTCTCTTTGGGCAGTATCATAACTTCCAACAAACCTGAGCGCGAGCTCCATGAGGATCAGTAAAAATATTAATCCTAGAGCAAAAGCTCCAATTTTTTTTCTCATATAGAATTAAAAAAATTATAAGATTTGTAAAAATTATGTCAATGTGAATACTTTCCTCACATTGCCCGGATACTGGAGTAAGTAGATCGGCAATCCTGTACTATTTTTTAGAAACCAAAAGCGGGAGTAATCCCTGTAGAGTAAAGCGATGAAGTAGATCCACCAGCTGCCCCGATGTACCCACTGATTCCAATAGAGCCTGACATCATCCCATTCCCGTAAATAGACCCTGCCCCATTCATGTATGGGCCACCAAAACCACTCATGAATCCAGTAGAGTATCCATTAGCAAGAAACGGATTTCCAAACGTCCCATACTGAGACCCCATCATCCCGCCGTATCCAGCATAAGCGCCATAGCCATAACCGTTGCACGACATCGACATCGAGTTTGCTTCAGAAGAAGTTATCGGGTTCGCACCGATAGTTGTGTTGTAATTTAAAAAGGCGTTAAAACGATTTGTACATTGCTGGAAACCAGAAGCGTAAGCATCGGCCCATTTCTTTTGCGTCTCATGCTGGAATTTAGAGCTGTAGTATGTCCCTGCAAGATACGCTAGCGGTTGAGCGACAGCGCTCAAGGCCTGAACTACGCCATTGGCCGGTGATTCTTGTTCTGTAATACACTCGTAACAATCGACACCCGCAGCTCTCGCTTTAATGGCCATATTAGTGCGAAGACATAAACGATAGTCTTCCTGAAAGGCCGGATGGTTCACATGTTCACAATCTTTGTCCACACCTTCAGCAAAAACTGGCCTCACATCAGTAAAGATGAGCATGCAAATTGTGAATAAAAAGACTTTAAAGTCCAGCTTCATAGTGGACTTATCGGCATTTTAAGGGGTTTTAATGAGTTTATTTGCCCGGCTAACCCTTTAAAAAGACAGCCTCTCTCCTAGGAAAAAGTGCCTAATCTTTTAATAGATCAGTAAAATTTTCAAGTTTTCCCCTGTGCACTTAAAGCTGGGCTACCATGCTCATAGATTACAAACCTTACGGTTCATTATCAGGAGATCCTATGAAGACCTCTCTTTACGTTACACTTGTGGCCTTAGTTTCTGCTCTTTCATTTAGCGTGCAAGCTATTCCACCGGTCCCGCCTTCGCCAATCAAGACTGCAAAAGAAGCACAGATTACTTGTAAGGACCTTAACGCTCTTACAGTTGAAGAAATCGAAATGTTAAATGAAGATCCAGAAAGAATTGTTCATGTTGACCTGGATTTGCGCGAAGTTTGTTTTAAGTAAAATCAAAATTAAAAGGGAAGCTTAGCTTCCCTTTTTTATATTCTAACCGAATCAAGAAACTCAGCAAAGGTCCCCACTCCCCTCTTTTTCATCTCCTGCTCCAACTGCATCTCAATATCAAAAAGAATTTGCGGTCCTTGAAAGATAAAGGCCGAATAAATCTGCACCAGACTTCCTCCTGCTCTCCAGAAATCCATCAGGTCATTAAAGCCTGAAAATCCACCAACGCCAATAAGAACACAATCAGACTTAGAATGCTTAATCTCTTTTAAAAGATACTCACGAGTCTCACGCGCTTTTTTTGTCAGCACTCTCCCGCTCATCCCACCTTCCCCGCGCTCTTTCATGATCGTCGTGTTGGTCGCGATAATCCCATCGAGCTTAAACTCGTTGACAAGCCCTACAACCGACGACAACTCTTCCAGTGCCATATCCGGTGAGACCTTAACCAAAAGCGGTTTTTTTACCGCGCTTCTCTTCTGATCAACAGCTTCAAAAATTTGCCTAAGCCCCGCATCCTTTAGAAGATCGCGAAGACCGGGAGTATTGGGAGAGGACACATTGATTACCAGGTAATCAGAATGTGGGGCGAATTTCTCATAAAGAAGCGCATAATCCGAAGGCGCATCTTCATTGCTGGTCACTTTATTTTTTCCAAGATTCGCACCGATGATTTTCCCGCGGCGACGGGCCTTAAGAAGATTCTCTAAAACGACATCGGCCCCAAAATTGTTAAAGCCCATGCGGTTTCGAAGCGATTCCTCTTCGGGGTAACGAAACAAACGAGGTTTATCATTTCCGGCCTGAGGCTTAGGTGTCACAGTCCCCAATTCCACAAACCCAAAAGGAAGACTGGTTAAAAAAGAAAGCGCTTCTGCGTTTTTATCCAGACCTGCGGCCAGACCAATCGGCGATTTAAAATTGAGCCCCATGGAGCGATAATGAAACATTGGTTTGTCTTTTGGATCCGGAAGCAGAGGGCCGGCCAGTTTCATGGTGTGAATCGTAAGCTCATGGGCGCGTTCAGCATCCATGGCAAAAGCTAATTTTTTGAAAAGTGAATACATCATTGATCAATTATAATCAGTAAAGTTGAACGAAGTCACCCTCTAAAACCTGGCCGCCTGAATGAAGAATCGCAATTGATCCATCCGTTCCAAAGTAGTCCACGATCTCGATGGTCCCTTTCATATCGCCCTTACTCATTCCGATTAAGGCCCCTGTTTCTGGGTCGTAGATCTCGGTTCCTTCTGTGATGATTTTCAGGATGTCGCCGATGTTGATTCCACTTTCTCTTCCGGCGTTAAGATAAACTTTTGTACCGATGATTTTCGCCACTCGCCCAACCCAGTCAAGCTTGCTGGCAAGCTCGATGATTTTTGGAACGGACTTTCTCACCCCCACTCTGACAGCGTAACGAAGTAGATCGCGTCTGTAGGCCAGGTAATCCTCTCTGTCTGATGAGAAGAAGCGGTAAGTGCTGTCATCAGCGTAACCGTTTAATGTTTCTGTATAGATCTCTTTTCCGGCGTTCACATCAAAGACACGCACTTCAACTCTTGATTCTGTGTACGACTTGGTCTTTCTCACGATCCCGATTTCATCAGACTTTTCTCTGACTCTGGCATCGATCACGCGACCAAAGACAATGAAATTGATCCCGGCGATCTTCGCCTGTCTGGTTAGTTGAACCAGTTTCATCCCACCGCCAACATAAATTTCTTTTGAAGAACCGAAAAGTTTCGCGGAACTTGGGTCCACGATAAACTCTCCCGATCTTGAGAGTTCCATGCGCAGCTCTTCCGTCGCGTTGACTTCCAGGTCTTCACTTTCAAATGGTGATTCGTTGAAAAATGGCAGAAGGGCAATTTTCTTTTTAACGCCGGAAAAATATTTTCTCTCTTCCGCTCTTGGACGTTTTCCCTGGCCATCCCTTTGGATGACTTGAGATGAACACGCCACAAACATATTGATCGCCAAAAGACTTAAGAATAAATTCCTGACCATTTCTATCCCTCTTTAATATGGCCTTCGCCAATATTTGGTCTAACACTTCTTAATTATTCGCTTCTTTTGAAATAATTGCAAAAGTGTTGGTTTCGGGAGAAAAACTAAGAATTTTTTGCTCGTTGAGAGGGTATTTTCCACCATCTTTTGCCAGCATATTGAAGAGTTCCTGAGGAGGAAGCTTGCTCTTGAGCGCGATCATTGATCCTTCGGATGAATAACTTTTAAGCTCCGAGGTCAACGCTTGCTCCTTAAACTTCTCCATCAAGATGGTATTAATTTGCGTGATATCAAAGATCCCGTGTTTTCCAGTGATCTTAACCTCCACCACTGACAAGGCGGCCGATGCCTGGTTTTGAGTCAGGGCCTGGGTGAGTTTTGCAGTCTGCGAGTTAAGTAAATTGTAAACCAAACTCGCCAGGTTTGAGCTCAGGTCTTTGGCGCTGTTGATCCCAAGCTCTCTTTTTTGAAGAGGGAAATCAAACCCCACCAGTGTCTCATTGCTCTTTGTGTTTACTAAAACATACTGGGCCGAAAGTTCATATCGGACAGTCCGGCGGTCCTGAAAGACCTCGCCTTTTTTCAGCATTGAATTCCATTTTAATGTCACCGACTCTGGATTGAGATTTGATGGCTTCACGCTCAGGTCTTTTTCCAACACAACGACATTTGGATAATTTTTAAACTGAGTTGCTGCCCATTTTTTCCACGACTCGATAATGACGCCGGAGAAATTCTCCTTTTTAGAGACTCCTACATCCGTCCAGGTCATATCGCGGTCAATTCCAATATCCGGAATAATATAAAAAGTCTTCAGACTGACGTCCGGAAGATCAGACAAAAATTCAGAAGTCAGCGCCTTAAATTTTTCAAGATCGAGGTCGAACTTGAAAATCGACTTGATAAAAAGATCTTCAGGATTTTCTTTTCCGCTTAAGAATACCGGATTCCTGAAAAGGGGTCTGAAAAATTCGGCCTCTTCGGACGGAGAGAGTTTTTTCTCCTCGAATTTTTTCCAGAATTTCTCCGAGTCCAGGTTGCTCTTTAAAAGCTCGCTGGTGATGGCCTGGCGGTATCCATTGAGAGTCAGAAGATCCATTTGCGGTGAAGTGGCGGCGTCTTTTTTCACCACCACTTCAACCGATTGCTCAACTCCAAATACATTAAAACTAAAAAGCAGACACAGAACAAGAAAAGTCTTACTGAGCATGAACATCCTCTAATCTTCCATCAATAATGAACTTAACAGCATCGCGGTTAAATACTTCATTAATCTGGTGGGCCATCTGTGGCGTTGGATTGATTAAAAATTCCTCACCTAATGGAAGTCTCGCTTTTCCACCCGGGCCTTCAAAGATCATGTGCATTGGCGTGGCCCCGCGGTAAGAAAGAAGAACCTGGCGAAGTTTATTAAGCTTCATTTCCGTGAGGTCTGAAAGATCCACATTGATGCGAACACCAGTGATCTTGTTTTCCGAATGTTCTTTAAGCTTCAGGATTTTATCCGCGAAAATCTTGCGTGGATTTTCCTGAAGGTTGACGAAGCCTTCCACTAAAACCGGCTCATCCGTGTTGAGAATCATTTCGTATTCAGCGAAGACTTTCGGGAAGACGATACATTCAATCTTTCCAGAAAGATCTTCCAGAGTCGCAAAACACATCTTGTCGCCTTTTTTGGTCAGGATGTTTTTTCTTCCCGAGATCTGACCGGCAAGAGTCATTGAGCGCTTCTGGTCTGAACCTAGGAAATCCTGAACGTTTGAAATTGGCATTGTCGCCAACTCTTCCATCAGGTTTTTATAACGGTCAAGCGGGTGCCCTGAGATATAAATCCCCATCAGCTCCGCTTCGTGAGCGAGTTTTTCCAGGTCATCAAAGTCTCTGACTTCCTGGATGTCCAGGTTTGATTCTGCTGTCTGAGACATTGAGTCCCCGCCTAAATCAAACAGCGACACTAAACCAAGCGACGCTTCTTCCTGGCGTTTTTTACAGTAAGCAAGAATCATCTCAAGGTTTTCAAGAAGTGTTTTTCTGTTCATCTTCTCGCAGTTATCGAATGCCCCGACTTTAATCAGTGATTCGAAAACGCGTGTGTTTACGACCTTCAGGTTGATGCGCTCACAGAAATCCAGGAAGCCTTTAAAGGCCCCGTTCTCAGTTCGCTCGCGCACGATTTCCTCAACAGCGTTCTGACCAACGTTCTTAACCGCCCCCATACCGAAGCGGATGTTTTTCCCGACAACGTTAAACGGCCAGATCGACTCGTTAACATCCGGTGGAAGAACTTCAATATCAAAATGTTTTGCATCGTTGATATACTGAGTGATCTTATCCATTGACCCAAGTTCTGTTGAAAGCAGGGCCGCAAAAAATTGCGCTGGATAATAATATTTTAACCATGCTGTCTGGTAAGAGATAACTGAGTATGCGACGGCGTGGGATTTGTTGAATCCGTATTCCGCAAATTTCTCCATCTTGTCGAAAAGCTCGCTGGCAATTTTTGCATCGTAGCCGCGCTCTTCTGCTCCCTTCATGAAAATCTGACGGTGGTGGGCCATCTCATCTGCTTTCTTTTTCCCCATCGCACGACGGAGCATATCCGCTTGTCCGAGTGAGTAACCGGCAACGATACGGGCAACGTTCATTACCTGCTCTTGGTAAATGATAACTCCGTATGTATCTTTTAGAACCGGCTCTAAGCTTTGGAACGGGTAATGAGTTTTTTGTCTTCCGTGTTTGATCTCGATGAATTCATCCACGATCCCCGATTCAAGTGGTCCTGGTCTATAGAGAGCGTTGATAGAGGAAATATCGTCGATAGATCCAGGAGCGATACGCTTACAGAGATCGATCATCCCCGAGGACTCGAGCTGGAAGACTCCGATCGTTTCACCTTTTGAAATGAAATCGTAAACGGCCTTGTCCTCAAGATCGATATTCTCGATATCAAAGTTTGCGTCTTTATCGCGCTTGATGAAATTTGAAGCGCTTTCAATTACGGTCAGGGTTTTTAATCCTAAGAAGTCGAATTTAACCAGACCAATTTTTTCCGAGAAGTCTTTATCAAACTGAATAACTTTCTCACCTTCACGCCCTTTAAAGAGCGGACAGTAAGTCACTAGCGGAAGGTTGGTGATGATTACTCCGGCCGCGTGAATTGAAGCGTGACGAAGTAGTCCTTCAAGGCGGCGGGAAATATTAATAACCTGCTTTACACGCGGGTCACTTTCCATCAACTCGCCAATTTTTGGCTCCATCTCCATCGCTTTATCGATGGTCATCTTCAATTCTTCAGGGATGAGTTTAGAAATCACATCCGCTTCACCGAAAGTTAAACCAAAAACGCGCGAGACGTCTTTGATAACGGCCTTCGCCTGAAGTTTACCGAAAGTGATAATCTGCCCTACACGCTCTTCACCATATTTCTGAGTTACGTATTCAATAACTCTGTGACGGTTATCCTGGCAAAAGTCGACGTCGAAGTCCGGCATCGATACACGCTCAGGGTTGATGAATCTCTCAAAGAGTAAGTTGAATGGAATCGGGTCTACGTTGGTAATATCGAGTGCGTAAGCGACAATCGACCCCGCTCCCGAACCACGCCCTGGACCTACCGGACAACCATTACCCTTGGCCCACTTGATGAAGTCCGATACGATCAGGAAGTACCCGGGGAATCCCATCTTCACAATCATCCCCAGCTCTTCTTCAAGACGCTCAAGGTATTTTGGTTTGATTTCTGTTTCCCAATTCGGCTCTTTTCTTAATTTCGTAAAATGAGGCCCGTTAAATCTCGCTTCGAGACCTTCGCGGGAAAGGCGACGGAAATAATCCGGAGCTGACTCATCTGTCTCAATCGGATAATCAGGAAGGTGGTAGACTTGATTTCCTTTTTCGTCCTTCCAGTTAAACTGCACATTGCACTTATCAGCGATCGCCAGCGTATTGTCACAGGCGTCCGGAGCGTAATGGAATGATTCACGCATCTCCTGTGGAGACTTGTAGAAGAATTCGTTGGTGGTTAAGCGCATACGCTGTTCATCTTGAAGCGTTTTACCTGTCTGAACACACAGAAGAACTTCCTGAGCGGCCGCATCTTCGCGGGTCAGGTAATGGCAGTCGTTAGTGGCAACCAGATTGACGTTATTAGCACGAGCGTATTCGATAATTTTTTTATTAACTGGAACCTGTTCAGGAATTCCGTTCTCCTGGATCTCCAGGTAAAAATCGTCGCCACAAAGATCCTTTAGTTTTTCAATCGCTTTAATCGCGCGGTCGTCCTGATCAGAGAAGAAGTTATATCCAACCTCTCCCTTGAGGCAAGCGGTTGTACAGATAAGCCCCTCTGAGAACTCGCGGAGAAGTTCATAGTCAGCGCGTGGCTTGTAGTAGAAACCTTCCATATAAGCACGGGATAGAAGCTTACACAGGTTTTGGTATCCTGTTTCGTTTTTACATAAAAGAATCAAGTGGTGAATCTGGTGGCGTGACTCCATCTCATCTTGAGAGCCTACGACCTTCTGCTTTTTTAAGGCGCCTTTTTCAAAACGCGATCCAGGAGTGAAATAAATTTCAGATCCAAGGATCGGCTTAATGCCGGCGGCTTTACATTGGGTGTAGAAATCGATAGCGCCGAACATGTTCCCATGGTCAGTTTGAGCGATGGCCGGAACCCCGAATTCCTGGGCCTTTTTAATCAAATCTTTCAAACGGATCGCCCCGTCCAAAAGTGAATATTGGGTGTGTAAATGAAGGTGCACGAAGCTGTCTTTATGGGTCTCTAAAAAGGACATAATCCGCAGTCTCCTAGAGGTGTGTGTATGTCTTTAAATTTAAGCATTTTCACCACATTCTGTAAGCATTATTCGTGGTCTTTTTTACATGGTTTTGAGGGGGGAATTGTGGCTAATTGACTTTTGGCGTAAACTACTCGATATTTCGAGCGATTTTATGGAGATGCTATGAAACTCCGTGGGTTAAGACCCTACCTTTTTATCTTCCTCATTACAGGTTTACTTGTGGCGGCTAACCTATACCGAAAATCCCAAAATTCTCCCACCTCAAATGATATTAAAAGTCAGAAAACTTCCGAAATTGAGGCACCGTCTAAACCAAAATCTCTTAAAGAAGTCATCGGCCAGAACCTCAAAAAACAAGAGGATTTCGTCGAGAGAAAAGACTTCGACGATAGCGTTCTGGCACAGGAGCGCTTTTATACTGAAGCTGAAATCAATGAAATGACGGAGGAGAAATTCTCTGAAATTTTAAATGAAACAGAAAAGAAACTTCCTAAAATAAGCGACATCAAAAAACTTCCTCCGGGTGCCCTTCACCGTACACCTGCTCCGGTTATGCAGGCGGGGAAAGACCTGGGACTGATCAAGGAAATTTTAAATGTCCATGAATCCTTCGAAAAGCTGGCCTTGCCATTTTACGATAGTTGCGCCAAAAGTTCAGACAGACCGACTCCCGTGAGAGCTCTATGTCTGACGAACTTTGCCCAGATAAAAAAGAAAAACGGCGGTAAAATTAATTCCAAGGATTACCCTAAGGAATTAATTGAGCTGACAAGAATGATAACGGATATATAATTAGAGTATGAAAAAGAAAAACGCCAATCCAGACCGCTTGCCAGGACAGTTGACGTTCAACTTCGACGTCCCTCGTGAGCAGGATAGAAACTTTCACTTAGGTGGAAGATCGTTTTATTTTTTCGACTTCGACGACAACGTCGCCTTTCTTTCTACACCAATCATTATTTTCCATAAAAAAACCGGAGCTGAACTTTCTCTCTCAAGTGGAGAATTCGCTCAGGGGCATAAAAACATCGGCATCAGCGGCGCATACGCTGACTACTCGATGGATTTTAACGATGCCAACGGCTCTTTCAGGCACTTCCGCGATAAGGATTTAAATCCGATTGAAGTTAAGGCCGGAAAAAAGCAAAAATTCCTTGAAGACATTCAAACCGCTTTACGCGAAGTTGACACTCATTGGAAAGCTCCATCATGGGAGTATTTCTATCATGCGACTTATAACGAAAGACCGGTTTCTTTAATCACGGCCAGAGGTCATCACCCAACAACAATTATTGAAGGTGTAGATCAGATCGTTAAGGCCGGGTATCTTCCGCACACGCCGAACTACCACAGTATTTATCCTGTATCGAACCCTGAAGTTCGCAAGGATTTGGGCGATATTCACTTTAAACAAAGTGTAGCCGAACTAAAAAAGCACGCTATCCGCGCCAGTGTTGAGAAGGCCATCAATCAATACGGCTACTCCCCTTTCCACCGTTTCGGGATGAGTGATGATGACCATAAAAACGTCGAGCTGATCACTGAAGAAATGAGAGACTTAAAAAAGAAATACCCGGAAATGAGTTTCTTCGTTATCGAGACATTCAAAGACTCATTTTCAAAACGCGAAGTCCTTCTCCACGAAACCAGAGAAATTATCTCCGCCAAAGAATCAGTGAAGCCACAGCTTTCTCTATTTGATTAACAGCGTGCATTCTTCTTATCATTATCCGCGAGGATAATCATAATGCGTTTATTTACACTGCTTTTTCTTTTCTCTTTAACTAAGACTCTTTTTGCTCAGGACTACCGCAAAGAAGTTCAACCTATTTTTGACAACCGTTGTATCGCTTGTCACAGCTGTTTAAATGGTCCCTGCCAGCTCAATCTACAGAACTATGACAATTTCTCCCGTGGTGCCCATCGCCTCAATGTCTACAACGGCACCCGTATCGACAGCACCGCTCCCACCAGACCGGGAATCGATGCCAAAACTCCAGTTGACTGGAAAAAATTGGGTTTCTTCGACGTCAACAATTCCCGCCATCTAAACGAAAACATCTTTTATCAAATCCTGGGAGTAAAACCTCTCTCACTAGGAGACATCCCTTTAAATACAGTCGAAGAAAGTGCTTCTTGCGTTGATGACATCAGTAAACTCAAGGCGATTTTTGAAAACAGCCTCAACCTAAAAATGCCATACGCCCTTCAGCCGATCAGCGAAAAGGAGAGACATACTCTGGGAACGTGGCTGGCCAATGGTGCAAAAGGTCCTGAGAAACAAGAAATGCCTAAAGAAACCCGTTCAGAAGTACGAGCGTGGGAAAATTTTTTCAATCAGAAAACGGAGAAAGAAAAACTCGTCAGCCGCTATCTCTATGAGCATCTCTACCTTGCCCATATTTATTTCTCAGAAAAACCAAACGACTTTTATCGCCTGGTGCGCTCGGAGACCAAATGCGAAGACGGCATTTCTGAAATTGCCACAAGAAGAGCAAACGCCAATCCGGGAATAAAAAATTTCCACTATTGCCTGAAGTATGAAGACACCACTATTATGGCCAAGACTCATATGCCTTTTCTTTTCTCCGCAAAAGTGATGGAGAGGTTCAAGCATCTTTTCTTCTCTGAAAAGTGGGAGGTGGTAAAAAATACAACAGAAGATAGGTATTCTAATGCTGTTGCCGAAAACCCTTTCATTGCTTTCTATGATGTTCCCGTAAAAGCGCGCTATCAGTTCCTGCTTGATAACGCTCAGTACATTATCAGCACTTTCATCAAAGGGCCTGTTTGCAACGGCAGCAATGCCGTTAATTCGATTCAGGAGCAGTTCTACGTCCTTTTTATAAAACCAGAAAGCGACAATATGGTTTTATCCAAAGAGTTTGAAGCCCGCGCACGCGACCTTCTGATTCTTCCAGGTGTCTGGGGAAGTGATATTAAACTGGCCGACACCTGGGGACTGACCAAAAAAATCGTTGAACACCGCGAGGGTTACCGCACTCTTCGCGCGAGTGAAACCAAGAAAAACCACCCTCAAGGATACGACCTCTCTGATCTTTGGGATGGTGATGGACACAACAGCAACGCTGCCCTGACTGTTTTTCGCCACAACGACAACGCTGTCGTCGTAAAAGGGTTTCAAGGGGATCTTTCAAAAACCCTTTTCTTTTTAGATTATGCCCTGATGGAGAGATTGGTTTACAACCTGGTAGTGAACTTTGATGTTTTCGGTAACATCTCTCACCAGATGCTCACTCGTATCTACATGGACTTAATCAGGATGGAAGCAGAAGAAATGTTTCTTTCATTTCTTCCGCCGGCAAATAGAATGAGTTACCGCAAAGAGTGGTACAAAGGACTGTTTACCGAAGCCAAACTAAAATACCTCTTTCCTCTGCTTGATGTGAAAACACCAACAAAAGTGAAGTATAAAAATCCAAAAAATGCCAAGGCCGAATTTGTCGAGCAGGTACTGCATACTTACTTAAAACCTGAAGTCCGAGGTCCTGCCGACTTCATCAACTGGAAAAATATTAAACTTCCCCTTGATGAAGCGAGGAAACAGCCTCTGACTAAAGCGGGCGCTATCTTAAGAGACATCGCAGCGGTGAAACCAAAGGGGCGTATCCGCTTCTCCAATTTCTTTCCTGAAGACTCTTACCTGATCGTCAAACGCGCTGATGGTTCACCGGAAATTTTTACGATGATGAAAAATCGCGAGCACGAAAACATTTCATGGATCCTGGGCGAATCGCTAAGACTTGCGCCGAAAGAAGACACTCTGACCATTTTGTCCGGCTTTTACAGCTACTACCCTAACCAGTTTTTTCAGGTTGAAGAAAATGACCTGGAGGGCTTCAGGGATCAGGTATTAAAAATAAGCAACATCAATGACTATAAGGCCTTTACAAAAAAGTACGCCATCTCCAGAGTGGCCGATCATTTCTGGGCAAGCTATGACTTGCTTAATTCACAATACAGAAAAGAGTACGCGACTGAGGCAGGACACCTGGACTTAACCCGCTATTTGATGGAATAATTTCATCAACTTTAAGCTACTTGAGGGCGATCTTTGACTCCAAATCGCCCTTTGATGTATGCTTAAAAAGATCATGGCCATTGAGGGCCCTGTCCAAGGATTGAAAATGATTTTCGACCTATTCAAAAGCTCAAAAAAGTCTGAACCAAACACCAATTTTACTCCGTCTATTTCGCGCGAAGAACTGCGTGAGTTTCTTATCAACAATAGACTGCAGGGTGATCTGCTTGTGCGCGTAAATGCGCTTAAGGCCCAGCAAGCGGGGCTCTCAAACTATCAAGCGGTAGAAATGCTGATGGATCACCTGGAAAAAGATCAATAAGTCACTTTAGAAATCAAGTCATCGATATCCACAAACTGCTTTAGATCGGCCGATTGGCAGCGCTCAAAATTCACCCATTTTTTTGGCGAGACTTCAATCTCGTAAAGTTGGGGAAGACCCCCTCTCAAATGGCAGAGGTTAAATCCGGGAGATCCCACACTCTTGACCAGAGTATTGAAGGCCACTTTCTCTTTCATCCATCCCGAAGCGAAACAACCGGCACTTGTCATATCCTGGCAGTCCTCAGAGCTTGCTTTATTATTTTTAATACAGACTGAGATTGATTTTAAAACTGCTTTTGAGTTGTGGATATAGCGGATGGGCCTTACTTCACAGGCCAGGGCCGATTCAACAAAAGCAAGCAACAATAGAACTTTCATTTTACTTTATCCAGATAAACCGCACGCCTGATGACCGGTGAATACTGAAAGAAGGATTCCGCTATCCAGATGTGCCCGTTACTGCATTCATAATCTTCGTGGTAGTTACTGCATGGTTTTCCCCATGAGTTCCTAAGCATGTATTCGCATGAGTTGGTTTTATCGTTCCACCTTCTGCCCACAATTGATGAAGCGTGCCCGCTGATTGGGTCTGGAATAAAATCATAATTTTTAAGCATTCCGGAATCGTACTCGATCCCTAGGATTTTTCCCTGAGAAATCATCTTATCCAATTGTGACCAGTTGTTTTTCGTCAAACGGTCGATGTATTTAGGAGTCAAATTACTTAGCGCCGGGATTTTTTTTACCGGGCATTTACCTTTTAACATCGAGGCCAGGATATAAACATCCTCGTCCTTGTTAAATTTCATGATGAGGTCAATCATGTCCTTTTCTTTCATTCCCGGAAAAAACTCCTGGAGAGAGACGGCCATTTTTTCACCTGAACAAAACAAATCCACCGCTTCTTCTTTGGTTTTTTTCCCGGCATTGACCAGGTTATAAAATTTCATCAGATCATCATTGAGCTGAGCGATCTCATAGTCCTTGTATTTTTCGGAGAATTTGTAATCGCTGGAATTGAATGATTCTTCCATGCAACTTCCGTTCTTTTTTATGCCGTTGACGATCTTTCCAATAAAACCATCCCCAGGATTCGGAATGTATTTAAGCGTATTGAGACCCACATAAGCGGCCGAGGGCTCAATTCCTGTTTCGTTGGCGATCAAGTCGGCGGCGGTATAAGCAAAACACCAGTTTACTGAATCCTGATTTTTTGGCGCCTCAGTCGAGAGAGGTTCCTTTAAATTGATTTGATTAGAACAGCTTGCTCTTCTGGTTTGCGGGTATGAGTCTTTTCTTTTTTCTTCAAGCACCAGGTTGTGGTGTTTTCCAGTTATGCCTAATTCTTTTTCATACCTTAGGTATTTTTCAATCTGCAGGCTATAGGGCACACTCATTGTTTGAAATTTTTTGATTTCCTGGTAAATGGCCTCGAGCTTTTCTTCGCTAGCGAAAACTGGGGTGAGGGAAAAAATGGATGTGAAGAAGAAAAGATACCGTCTCATTTAGATAAGTATATCTTTATATGGGGAAAGCTCAACCATAGGTAATTTGGTGCGGAGTTCATCCTTCGACGGTAGGCCAGACTCGAAATTTCGCAGCCCTACTCATTAATTCTTCAAGCGTAATAAAAACAGTCCACTGGAGTGTTTTTGCGGCCTACTCCCATTCAATAGTTCCCGGGGGCTTAGAAGTAATATCGTAAACTACTCTGGTAATCCCCTTAACCTCATTCGTGATCCTGCGAGAGACAGTCTCCAGAAACTCATGTGGAAAATGTGACCAATTGGCCGTCATCCCGTCACTCGAATTCACCATGCGCAGACAAATCACGTGCTCGTAAGCACGCCCATCCCCTTTGACTCCCACCGTTTTAATCGGAAGAAAAACTGTGAAGGCCTGCCATGTGGACTGATAAAGTTTTGCTTCAATCAGCTCTTCAAATAAAATCTGATCTGATTCCTGAACCATGCGGATTGCCTCAGGTTCAATCGCGCCCAGGATTCTCACCCCAAGCCCCGGCCCAGGAAACGGATGGCGGTAAACCCAGTCGCGTTTTAATCCAAGCGAAAGTCCCATCTCACGCACTTCATCTTTAAATAAGTGGCGAAGTGGCTCTATGAGTTTTAATTTCATTCTCTCCGGAAGCCCCCCGACATTATGGTGGGATTTAATCGTCACCGATTTCCCTCCATTGATATGTGGAGAAGATTCAATAACGTCCGGGTACAGAGTTCCCTGAAGAAGATATTCGAAATGAATCTTATGCACTTTTTCATATTCATGAACTTTCTTTTCAAAAATCTCAATGAACATGCGGCCGATGATCTTTCTTTTCTGTTCAGGTTCGTCAACGCCTTTAAGTGCACTTAAAAAATCCTCTTTGGCGTCGACTATCTCAATGTTCAGATTGGTGTCGCGCTTGAGTTTTTGA
>JBEIPI010000138.1:0-6886 GCA_040377165.1 Bacteriovorax sp. | reverse complement strand
TACCTGTAGTACTTCTTGCCATGAGTGTAACCCCTAAAAATTAACTTTTAAACAACTTCAACTATAATTGGTTGCGATTTTATATGAAATAACGTCCGTAAGTAATACCGGCTCCAGAATATCATGTCAATTTTAAAAATAGCACTACTTTACAAACTCGAGGTACAGGCGCAGGAGTTCCAGGGTTTTTGCGCCTGGTTTCCCGGATCCTATCAACATAGACTCGATTTTAGTGACGGGAACGATATTTCGCGTCGTGCTAGTTATAAAACATTCATCGGCCCCGAGAAAATCTTCCCTGGTTAAACTTTTTTCCACTAAAGGCAGGGGGAGTTGGCCGCGTTTGGACATTTCCATCAGGGTTTTGCGGGTTAGGCCGTCCAGAACTCCGTCCAAAAGTGGAGGAGTAAAGAGGATATTGTTTTTGATGATCCAGGCGTTACTGGTTGTTCCCTCGGTGACATGGCCGTGGGTGCTCACCATGAAGGCGTCGTAAGCGCCAAGGCCCAGGGCCTTGCGGTTAGCGAGGATGTTTTCCTGGTAGTTTCCAGTTTTTGGCAATGAACCTGAAGCCTCAATCTCTTTTTGATAGAAGATCATACTCACGCCATCAGTGATCCACCAGGCGGGGTTAGGTTTGATTTCTTTGGCGAAAATCACCAGGTTGTTTCCCTCGGCCAGTTCTGGATCGAGTCCCAGGTCGCGGTTGGTTCCGCGAGTGAGGACAATCCTGATGGCCGCGTCCTTAAAGGGAGCGGCTTCTATCGTTTTTAGGACTTCACTTAGAATAACTTCTTTTGAATAAGTAGGAAGAAGGGCGATTTTTTCGGCCGAAAGAAAAAGGCGGTCGATGTGTTGATCGATCCTGAAAGGGCGCTTGTCAAACGTGCGGGTGGCCTCATAAACGGAATCTCCATAGAGGAAACCTCGGTCAAAGACCGAAATGGTGGCTTCAGGTCCTTTTAAAAGTACTCCGTTAATGTTGACTAAAAAATCCTTCATGGAGATGAAATTATAGAAATAAGTGGAAGAAATCAATCCTTATGTGATTGACGACACACTTCTAAAAAAGGGATAATTTTTAGCAATGAGAAAATATATCTTTTTAGCCCTGCTTTTGACTTGGACAACTCCACTTTTTTCGGCCGAAACGGTTCGCGTAAGAACTGATATCGATTTGACTGTCACAGGTCTTACTTCTGGGTCAATTGATTTGAATGCAGACAAGCCTTCAGGTGATGGGACGGCGGAGAGTGCGCCGGCCAAAGTTTACCTTCCAGTTCAAAACGATGGAAGCGCCAATGGTGGATCGGCAAGCAATCTTTATTTCATTTCTCCAGTAACTTCAGTTTTTAATGTGAGCAATACGTCTCACGTGGCCTATCTTCCTCTTCGCATCAGCACTCCTGGTGGGGTGGACAGGTATTTGTGGGCAGCTGTTAAAGACACGACGGCTAGCAATGCATATAAACCGATTAGAATGTATGGCTCAGGGCCACTAGGGCAGGGGCTCACGAATGCAGATATCACTTTTCCTTTTTCTCCAGCTGACATTTGTACGGCGGTTCCTTCTGAGTGCACTTCTCTTGTGAGCAATTCCACATCGAAGACAGATAAGTCTTTTTTTGTGTATTTCTTTTTGTCATCGCAATCATCATACGCTGCCGGCTCCACGGTAGATGTGGCAACGGCTCCGCTTAATAATGGGATTTATTATCAGACTTACTTAAGTAACAGGGTACTGAGAGATAGTGAATTAAGAATATCTATCACCAATCTTAGGAATGGAGATGGACGAGTTGTCTTTGATTACTCTGCTACAGCGACAATCAATTTACCAAAATCGGTGAGAGTTTATCTTCATGATGGGGCTCCGGGAGCGCAAAATAGTCCACTGGCAAGTTATAGTGGGTCAGTGTTAACTGAGGTGTACCCTTATGCGCAGTCGAGTGAATTGACTGTGACTAATTTAACCAATGGATCATCACCAAGACTCTCTGTTTTCTTTTTGGATAAATACAATTTTGCAACGACTCTTTCCGGTGATGTCGTTGGGGTCCCGCAAAAAATTGAAGAGCTCTTGAAGAAAGAAGGCTGCTTTCTTTTGACTGCTGGTTTTGGGGAAGAGCATTATGTAATCGAGTATTTTAGGCAATTTAGGGATAATGTCCTTTCGAAAAATGTACTAGGACGAATGTTTATTAGCACTTACTATGAACTAGCTCCGAAGTATGCCTTAGCAATATACAAAAGTGAGACTATTCGTGCTCTCGTTCGTGGCGCAGCCTATATTCTTTATTTTCTTTTCAATTATATAAGTACGATCCTGATTATTTCGATCGTGTGTTCTTTTTTAATTTATTTAATTAAAAAACGAGAAAAAATTGAGATTTGACGCACTGTTTTCGACTATAATAGTTTAATGGTCGATAGAAATAACTTAATGGTTCTCATCGTTGATGATGAGCCTGATATTTTAGAATTAATGGAAGAAGAATTTCGCTACTGTGGCTATCAGACAATGACTGCCATTTGTGGAAATGATGCCATTAAACTTCTGGATTCAAAACACATTGATATTGTCGTCTCAGATTATAAAATGCCTAACGGTAACGGAATGGCCGTGCTTTCTCATGTTAACCGCATGGAGAAAAAACCAGTATTCTTTTTCGTTTCAGGACAGGCCGATGTTTCCACTGAAGATGCAGTGAGAGCAGGGGCAAAGAAATTCTTTTCAAAGCCATTTGACCTTGATGAATTGATCAAAGAAATCGAACTAGATCTAGTGCAAGCTTAATCCTCCTACTAATAAAGCGAGCGTAGTTTGTCCGGATTTCTCTGGGCGTAGATCCGTGCGATCTTATCGCCTGCGATTTCAAACGACATAATAGTATCAAAAACCCATGATCCATCGGGGAGAAGTTTTGAAATAACAAAACCAGGAAGGCCGTTGACCAATTTGAATTCCGCTTTAAATTCAGCAGAAGTGAAAATAGGAGTTTTTCCAAGGTTGGCAAAGAATTTCGCGATGGCCATTGGATCGTAAAGAATTCTATTGGTAGCGGAAACTTTTCCACCGCCATCTGACCAGAACTCTGAGTCGGGAGCAAGCAGTTCAACCAACGAAGTTCCACTGCCATTTTTCGCAGTCTCAAAAAAATTGGCGATCAACTTTTCTGCGTGGGGAGTAATTTGGTTGAATTTTTTTCCGTCAGCATCCAGCGCTTTTCGCGCGCGCTGGGCGATTTTTCTGCAGGCCTCTTCAGTTTTATTGAGGAAATTGGCGATCTCTTTAAAGGTGTATTCGAAAACTTCACATAATAAATAAACCACGCGTTCTTCAGGAGAGAGTTTTTCTGCAAGCAACAGGAAGGTGGTAGTCATGCTCTCATTGACTAATAACTTCTTATCAGGTGATTCGCTTTCGTTGAGTGAATTCCATAATTGATAGCTGTCGGGAACCGCATCAGGAAGCCATGTCCCCGGGTAAGTCTCCCTTCTTTTATAGGCTGATTTTAAGTGGTCTAGTGCCCGGTTAGAGCAGACCTTCGTCAGCCATGCTTTATGATTGGTGATTTCGAGAGGATCCACTTTCGCGCACTCTATAAAGGCATCCTGAACGATGTCTTCCGCTTCAGAGAGACTGCCAGTCATTCTAAAGGCGAATGCTACGAGGTAAGGTCTGTGTTGTATAAAATATTGTTCCCAGTTTTTCATAAACTCAAGACGAGTTTACTCCCAAAAACGTGACATTTGTCCCTTTTTTTACCGCTATCTCGTCTTATGGGTAACAAAACAAAAGGAGTTTTATATGAGTCAGAGAATCAATTACTTCGAGCATTCAGGTCATCTTTATAAGAAACTTATCGACTTAGGCACAGCATCTAATGACTGTTCATTAGAGCGCTCTCTCATTGCTATGGTTCACATTGTGGCCTCGCAGTTAAACGGCTGCGCCTTCTGCCTGGATATGCACTCAAAAGAGGCGAAGATTCACGGGGAAAGGGAGCTGCGCCTATATCATCTTTCAGTATGGAGAGAGTCGCCGCTATTTTCGGCCAAAGAAAAAGCGGTTTTCGAGTGGACTGAAGCGGTGACTAAGCTTCCACCGCATGGGATTTCAGATGTGATTTACAAGAGTGTGCGTGAGCATCTTTCTGAAAAAGAAATGTCTGAATTAACTTTCGCCATCGGAGTGATTAACTTCTTCAATAGGCTGCAGATTAGTTCTCCAATGAAGCCAGGGTTTTTGGATGGTCAGTTTGGTTTGGATAAAGCGGGATTGAAGTAGATTAAATTGAAAAGGAGCTGGGTGAACCAGCTCCTTATTTTTTTAGTTCGTTTTAAGAATGCTTTCTAGTTCGCCATTTTGCATAAGCTCAGTGACGATGTCGTTTCCACCAACTAGCTGCCCTTTAACGTAAAGTTGAGGGTAAGTAGGCCAGTTAGAGAATTGTTTTACGCCTTCTCTGATGTCCATGTCAGAAAGGATGTTGAAAGTTTTGTAACTAACATGGTGGTGATTAAGGATTCTGATAACATTTGCTGAGAATCCGCATTGAGGCATGTCTGGAGTTCCTTTCATGAAAAGGAAAATCGGGGCGGATTCGATCAGGTTTTTAATACGAGTGTTGATATCTAAGCTTTTATCAGCTTCTTCTACCGCTACACCTTGGACGACTTCGAATGGGTTACTCATATGTTTCTCCTCTAATTATTTTAATTGAATACCGCGCTTTTCAGCAGTGGCGAAATCCATAGTTTTTAACTGAACGGCGTGGATGTCCGTTTTTAAACTTTCTTTTAAGAGATCCATCACCATCTGGTGTTGTTGAATCAGCATTTTTCCGGTGAAAGCGTTGCTGACGATGACAATATCCAGGTGATCAGCAGTTCCAGTCATGTCGAGAACTTCGACGTGAGCGTCGGGAAGACCTGCTTTAATAATACTTTTTACATTTTCAAATGCCATGATAAGTCCTATTTCGGAGCGACAGCAAAAAAGCTGGTCGCTAAAGTAAGTGATCTAAGAACGAAAGCCGTCCAGCCGAAAATACGGTGGCGGGCCCTGATCTGGTGGTTGCCGGCCAGCAGTTTTCTTCCGGTGATGACAAGTAGAACATAGAATACAACAGAGGCAACTGCAAAAGCGACATGGATATTTAAAATCATTGAATTAACAACTGCCTGGGATGCTTTTTCAACAGCTCCACGCGAAAGCTCAATTTGCAGAATTAAAATAACGTCCCAGATAAGTACAGTAGTCATTGTCGGTACGTGTACTTTCCTGTTTTTTCTTTGTGTGATTCCAAAAACCATTAAGGAATAAATAAGAATCGATTGGATCTGAAATACAACTGCACTTGTCATGGAAGTCCTCTATTTGTGAATGCACACAATAAAGGATTTGAGTCACTTATTCAAACTTTGTGCAAGGTCCAAATCAATTGCTTTTTCATCTTGTATAAGACGTATTAAAGTAAAAATAGAAATAACCTTCAAAAAAATACGGGACATTCATGGAACATAGGCTCTCAAAATGGGCAGTGATCGACGTCGAAACGTCTGGCGCAGACCCTAGTTACGATCAGGTAATCGACCTGGGATTCTTGTTATTTGAAGGAACAAAACTTGTTCAAAAATACTCGAGCCTGGTGCAATACCCGGGAGAGTTGTCTTCGTTTATTCAGAAACTCACAGGGATCAGCGATAAAATGCTCGCCAAAGCGCCGACCTGGCGAGAGGTTGAAAAAGACCTGCAGGAACTCTATGGCGTGAAGCTTATCGCTCACAACGCTGATTTCGAAGAAGGTTTTTTAAAGCGCTCTTTTGATAAAATCGACGATGGATCAAAACGTGAAGAGTACTGCGATACTCTTTTATTTCTGGGGCTACTGTTTCCGGAGTACTCATCGCTTAAACTTGAGCACTTTATCCAGGACTGGAAAATCGCCGAGACTGAAACTCACCGCGGTTTTGAGGACTCGCTGGACCTTTTGAAAGTTGTCCTGATCGCGACGAAACTCACCCGCAAAGATAAAGCGCTTTACCAGTTTTTGAAACTTCAGATGATGGAGAAAAAAATCCTAAATGAAGAATTTTGGTTGATGCAGTTTTTGAACCTAGAAGAGTCGGAGCTGGATGAAATCGCTTCACAAATTGATTTCGATCTCGACGCTCACGTTGAAATCGCCAGAGAGAAAATCTGGGCGAGAAGATTCCCGGAGATCGCCAAACCCAAACCGGTGCAGAAGAATTTTCCGCTGGAGTTTAGTGGGGCCAACATCAAAGGTATCTTTAACGATGAAGAGAAAATCAAATCGCTTTTTCCACTTTATAAAAAGCGCCAGGCGCAGATTGATCTCGCGCTAAAAGCGGGGCAGTCGCTAAAAAATAACATTCATAGTTTAATTCAGGCGCCGACCGGAACAGGTAAGACCTTTGGTTACCTGATTCCTTCTGTACTTTTTTCTTTAGAAGAAAAAAAACCAGTATTAGTTGCAACAGGGACAAAAACACTGCAGCACCAGGCCTTTGATAAAGACGTCCCTCAAGTGAGAGAGTTTTTAGGGCTTACGGAAGATGAAGTAAAAATTAAATTACTGGTGGGCTCTAATAACCATCTCTGTGAAGCCTTGTTTCGTCAGGAAGAAAGCGAAAACTCGCTGCTTGGTTACTCGCAGGAATTCAACGACGCTTATACGTCGCTTTATTTTGAGACTGTCTTTTTTCACAATGCCCGTGCGCGTTCGAATGAAAAACTTTTAAGGGATGACCTTCCTTATGTTTTAAAAAGAAAGATCGAACCTTTGATGAAGCGCGAGCGAGAGATCGCCGTAGACTTCAGAAGCTGCTCGGGAAACAACTGCCCGTTTAAAAATAACTG
>JBEIPI010000175.1:0-3969 GCA_040377165.1 Bacteriovorax sp. | reverse complement strand
GTTGAGCTATCTCCATTTTCCTTCTTGAAAGCGGCCCGCGGTTCACAATCTCCAGAGCGATGAACATAATATGCCCACCATCTAAAACTGGAATCGGAAACAGGTTAATAACTCCAAGGTTAACAGAGATCAGCGCCATCAACTGGAAGAAATACGACAATGAAGTGTTGAATGAATCATGAGCAACTTTTCCAATCGCCAAAGGTCCACCGATTGATTTTAATGAAACCTGATTTGTTAAGAGCTTCACAAATCCATCAACGGTCTTCTTCATTGAATCCCATGTTCTTGAAACAGCAACGGCAGTAGAACTGATCAGGCCCTTTGATTTTGTCAGCACAAAGTTCGTCTTAAGAACTTCAATGAAACTGTAAACCCCAAGTAGCTTAACCTGTTTTCCCTCCTGATTAGAAACATCTGGAGTCACTGTTAATTTTTTTAATACTCCGGCGCTGTAGACATCAACTTCAACCGATGGCTTGTTGATTGTCTGCAATTTATTTCTCAGCTCTTCAAAGCTGTAGACTTTTTCACCTTCAAGACCGATGAAAATATCGTCGCCCTTGATTCCCACTTTATCAGCAGGAGAACCCATGTTTACACTTCTAACCATCAAATCAATTGTTCTTAGGTTATGAGTTTCAAGCAGTACCAATAACGTTTTAAGATCACTAAATTGAGCTGGAATTTCCTTTCCTGCCGCCAGGTCAACTTTCACTTCATCACCGGCCAGGTCTTCACCTTTAGCAACCGGGTATAAATAAAGTGTCGTGATGTTTGGAATATTAGCCAATTCCTCAATCGAAACAGTGAAATCAACCTTTCCTTTCACCGTTGAGACAACAAAACGATTCGCATTTTGGTCAACCAGATAAGGTTTTTTCAAGATTGGTGGGTATTTCAACACTTCTTCAAAAAATTTGTCGCCCTGGAAGTTAACGGCCAGGTCCTGAGTGCTGCCGTTTCTTTTAATAGTTAAAGCACTCACCACCGTGCTTCCTTCAACCATTAAGTCCGAAGGATTATAAACGTCGTTGTTATTTACTTTTACTAAAACGTCACCTGTTCTAAGTCCGTTCTGATAAAGAACTGAATCTGGTGCGATCGCCCCGATTTTGATTTCAGGAATTCTCTCCCCGACAATTAGCAATGAAAAGAAAATCACGAATGCCAAAATAAAGTTAGCTAAAGGCCCGCCCATAACGATCCAGAAACGCGCCCACTTTCCCTGGTGAGTAAAACTCTTCGCCCTCTCACTCTCAGGAATTTCATCTTTGGTGAACGGATCGTCCCCGAACATTTTTACATATCCACCCAAAGGAATCGCAGAAACTGCGTATTCTGTCTCTCCCCACTTCTTCTTCAGGATCTTTGGTCCGAATCCGATTGAAAAAACTTCAACTCGCACACCGAAAAGTCTGGCGAATAAAAAGTGCCCCAACTCATGAAAGAAAACGAGTGGGCCTAAGAAGATGATAAAAATAATAATTTTTTCTAATAACATGGAAGCCTCTTTTATCTGTGAAAAACAGAGCTCTAAAGTGAGTTATGCTGTCCTAGATATTTTACAACAATCACGAAAAAAGGCGACAGAAAGATAAGACTGTCTATGCGGTCGTAGACTCCGCCATGCCCCGGAATTAAGTTTGAACTATCTTTGATGGCAAACTCTCTTTTCAATTTTGACTGAGCTAAATCACCAACTTGTGAAATGACTCCGCACAAAGCGAAAATAACTGAGTAATACCATCTGAATTCACCAAAAAACTGCCACCAAGCGAGTGACCCGCAGATAGCTGCTATAATCATCCCACCAATAAGTCCTTCTACGGTTTTCTTAGGACTTACCTCTGGCCAAAGCTTGTGTTTCCCAAAATTTTTGCCTACAAACCAAGCGCCGGTATCCATTGAGTAAGTTACGATCAAAAGTAATCCCAATACCTGTCTCCAGTACTCATTATCGAAATGAATCCCGAAAGACAAAAGCGGAAGGATAACAAAAGCGGTAATGATCCCAGGACTCTTTAGCGCGCTGTTTTTCATGAACGCTCTTTCCATCGGCATCTTAAATAAATAATAGATTAAAAAAAGATTCAGAAAAATGGCCGCGACAGTAAAAAAACCCAAAGACAATTTAGCTGCAAGTGCATTGACCGCGATAAACAGAATGCTGAAAAAACCCATCACATATTTGTAGAGAAAATCAGCTCGCTTAATTTGTGCAAAATTAATCAGCATCTCGTCAATGCAAAGAAGTCCCGCCAGGAAAACCACCACAAGTGTTGTCCATTTGCCCAAAACGACCGCAACGATCACGATAAATGCCATAACCAATGCCGAAAGGATTCTCTGCTTAGTATTAGACACCATTAACCTCGAAGTGCTCTTTGATTCTCGCGAGCGACAATCATGCTGGCTTCCAGGTTGGCCGTCGGAGCAATGGCCCCGAATCTTCTTTCTCTTTTTGCGACTTGTTCGATGATGTATCTGAATTCAGTGACGGTAAAATCCGGCCACTTCGTTTCCGTGAAAAACATTTCCGCGTAAGCGATCTGCCACAACATAAAGTTTGAAATGCGATGATCGCCTCCTGATCTGATCAGAAGATCCACATCCCCGAGATCAGGAATCATCAGAAAATCGTTAAGATCTTCTTCACTGATTTCTTTTCCAGGATTCGCTTTCATAAAGCGATTTACCGCATAGGCCACTTCCGATCTTCCTCCGTATCCGAAGGCGAAAGTTAATTTCAGACCGGAGTGACTAACAGTCTCTCTTTCAAGTTGTGAGATAAGGTTTTTTGTTTGTTCCGGAAGATTAGAAATATCCCCCATGATTCTGAAGCGGATATTGTTCTTTAGAATTTTCTCGCGCTCCTTTCTCAGGAATTTATAAAGAAGATTAAAAAGAACACGCACCTCTGTTTGAGGGCGGCTCCAATTCTCTGAAGAGAAAGCATACATCGTAAGCGCTTCAATCCCTAAATTGTCAGCCTCTTCAACGATATCCGAAACCACTGCTGACCCGCGAACGTGTCCCCACACTCTCGGATGAGAGCGTTGTTTGGCCCAACGGCCATTGCCGTCCATGATAACAGCGACGTGTTTTATATTATGGCAGAGTGGTTCCAAACTTTTTCCTAATTAGATCGCAAGAACTTCTTTTTCTTTGTTTGCAATCACAGTGTCGATTTCTTTTGTAAATTTATCAGTGATGTTCTGAATTTCAGTCTGAATTTTTTTCGATTCATCTTCTGAAACAACTTTATCTTTCTCAGCTTTTTTTACAGCTTCATTGTGATCACGTCTCAAGTTTCTAAGAACAACTTTCGCGTCCTCGCCGATTTTCTTGATTTCTTTCGCGATGTCTTTTCTCTTCTCTTCCGTTAAAGACGGAAAGTTAAGACGAACAAAGTTTCCATCGTTGGTTGGAGTTACACCAAGGTTGGCCCCGAAAATCGCTTTTTCAATCGCTGCGATCATCGTTTTATCGAATGGCTGAATCTGAAGCAGACGAGCTTCTGGAGTTGAGATTTGTCCCAACTGAGAAATCGGGCTCATTGTCCCGTAATATTCAACTTGAACGCCATCAAGGATAGAAGCTGAAGCTCTTCCTGTGCGCACTTTTGTCAGTTGATGCTTAAGTGAATCAACTGCTTTTTTCATAGAATCATTTAATGCAGTTTTAGTTTCGTTCATCATATCGTTAGCCCCTTTACATTAATAAATTACTTGTTCGTTACGATAGTTCCGATGTTGTCACCTTGAACCGCGCGCTTGATATTTCCTTTCTCGAACATATTGAAAACAAGAATATCAATTTCGTTGTCCATCGAAAGACTGATCGCCGTCGAGTCCATTACGGCAAGTCCTTGGTTTAGAACATCCATAAACTTTAGTTTATCAATTTTTACAGCATCTTTAAACTTCATTGGATCTTTATTGTAGATTCCATCAACTTTTGTTGCTT
>JBEIPI010000034.1:0-26804 GCA_040377165.1 Bacteriovorax sp. | reverse complement strand
GGGTTTTTTGGGCTTGATTAAAAAGACATTGCGAGTACCTGATTAGAGTATTTTTATCAATTTTTTTCATCATCTAAGTCTTCAATATTCCAGCCAATATTCATTTTCTTTTGTCCGAGCAAAGCAATTTGCTTAAGTATTTCTCCGACTCGTTCGATAGGTTGTTTGACTGACAAAAGCAGTCAATAACAAAAAAGAGGGTGGGGACCTTCTTAAAAAACAGGAGACTATCATGGGTTTACGAATTGCTACAAACATTGCATCTCAAAACGTTCAAAAGAACTTGAAAGAAGTATCTGGTGCGGGAAACGCGCAACTAGAAAAACTATCTTCAGGTAAGAGAATCACAAAAGCATCTGACGATGCTGCCGGACTTGCGATCGCGACTAACTTAGAAGCTCAGACGAAAGGTCTAAGACAAGCTTCAAGAAACGCGAACGACGGTGTGTCTCTGGTTCAAACAGCGGAAGGGGGATTGAATGAAACATCAAACATCCTTATCCGTCTTCGCGAGTTAACGATCCAAGCTGCTTCAGATACAGTTGGTGATCAGGAAAGAGGATTTCTTGATAAAGAATACCAACAGTTGTCTAAAGAGATCGACCGTATTTCTGAATCTACAGTATTTAACGGGTCTCAGCTACTAAACGGTAAAGGTAAAGGCTCAATGGACTTCCAAGTTGGTGCATTTGCCGGAGAACAAAACAGAATCACGTTCGATTCAAGTGAAACAGACTCATCTGCTGCTTCAATTGGAATCGATAGTACAAATATTGCAAATAAGGACGATGCTTTAAGTTCAATCTCTTCAATCGATAAAGCGATTGAGAAAGTTTCAGGGCAAAGAGCAAATTTAGGTTCGATCCAGTCAAGACTACAGTCGACTATCAAGAACCTTGAAGTTCAGACAATCAACCAGGACTCTGCAAGATCAGTAATCCAGGACGTGGATGTTGCGGAAGCAACAGCTGCTCTATCATCTAACCAGGTTGTTAAAAACGCAGCGGTATCTACATTAGCTCAAGCTAATCAGATTCCAAACTCAGCACTAAGACTGATTGGTTAATTAGGTAAAAATAATCCGGGAGAGTAAAATCTCCCGGTCTTTAAAAGTGAATCTTCTGTTTTATCCCCAGCCTCTCCTGCGAGGGAGAGGTTTTTAGGATAAAGCTGAAAATATAGACGAGAGAGTTCTTTATGAAAGAGCAGAAAAGAGGAAGAGAATTTGATAGGATGATTATCGAAGCGGTTCAAGGGAACTACTCTTTTTTTGCGTGGCAATCTCTCGCAGGTGTTGTTGAAAAGTGTGAGTTAAAGATCAAGGCCTTCAGAAACGACTACAATGAGATTGAGCTGGAAGTAAAAACCAGCGAAGTGGCCAATCTGGCCAGAGTGATCTCAGGAAACAGACTGCTGAATATTTATGTGCCGGAACTTTCGATTTCTTTTTCAACGGAACTAAAAAGCGTCACTAGTGATAGGTTGAAAATCTATCCTCCTAAAGATTATTCGTTTTATGAGCGCAGAAAACACGAGCGTCTTCAGCCGATGAAGACATGTTATGTGAGTTTTGAGCTCAATAAAATGCCGATAAAAAAATCCATTTTTGATATCAGTCTTGGTGGATTCGCCGTTATTCTTCCAAAGTCAGATAAGGTTGTCGTGAGCAAGGGAAAGGAATTTGCAGTGATGAATCTCGATATTTACGGGAGAAGAATCAAGGTAAAGGCCGAGTGCGTGGCAGGTATTACGATTGACCGCTATAAGCTGGACTCACTTCCGTACGGGGGCTATAAGATAGCCTTCAGGTTTGTGGAAATCAGCCAGGAAGACCGTGAGTACTTAATTGAATTTGTTACTCAGCAATCACTGCTTAGGCGTCAGCTTAAAAAGGCCAACTAAAATCGGCGAATCAGAGTTCGGACAATATGCAATTTACATAAGTCACAAAACATTCGATAATGGCTTATGAAATTTGCCGCCATATCAGATGTACACGTCAAAAGGGCCGGAGACCAGGCCGAAAATCTGCTTCTTGCTTTTTTAAGAAACCCCGATGTTCAATCCAGCGATGTTATTTTTTTATTGGGCGATATTTTTGACTTGATGATCGGGCCATTGAGCCAGTATTTTGTGCGTTATCAGGCCTATTTTGATGAGATCAAAAACCTGATTAAAAATGGAAAGCGCATCTGTTATGTTGAGGGTAATCACGATTTTCATATCAGAGAGCTTTACCGCAAATACTTCCTGATTAATTCCGAGCTTGATTCATCCCTCTTTTCCATGGCGCCTTATTTTGAATTTTTTGATGCCGATAAAAAAATCTACCTGGCCCATGGCGATGATATCGAACTAGGAAATCCCAGTTATAAACTCTTTAAGGCCATTGTCCAGTCCCCGCCTCTGCGTTATTACGCCAACAATCTGATGCCGCATTTTTTAATCAAAGGTATCGGAGAGTACTCGGCCGAAAAATCTCGCAAGAGAAATAATAAGCGTTATTCAACTGAAGCAGATTTAACTCCTGTAAAAGATAATTTCAGGTTGTCTGCAGAGGTGTTTTTTAAAAAGCGTCCGAGCCAGATCATTGTATTGGGGCACAGTCATGTGAAAGACCATTATGTGTCGCCGTCAGGGTTTGAGTATGTAAATAACGGGTACGCTCAACACACTAAAACTTATATCTCCATTGAGAATGGAAATATAAGTTTTAAGTCTATCTTTTAAATTTCAGGATTCATTGCACGGATAAAGGTCTCTCTTTGAGCGCCCATCGCCTGCTCAATAATTGAAACAGTTCTTGGCTGGTCATCGATGACTTTAGTCGTTTTAGAAACATTGATAATTTGTGTGGCAAAACTTGCGATTTGCGGAAGGTGAGTGATCGCAAGTACCTGCGAGTACTCCGCCACAGACTGCAGTGATTTACCGATTGAAATGGCCGTCTCACCGCCGATTCCCGTATCAATTTCATCAAAAAGGAAAACAGAGATTGTGTCGTTGCTTGAAAGAATTTGTCTTACAGAAAGCAGGATGCGCGAAAGTTCCCCACCAGAGGCGATTTCTTTGACTTTAAAGAAGCCCTCACCCGGATTTGTTTCTGCGATGAAGTCGATCTTTGAGAAGCCTTTATTTGTCAGGGTTTCGGCCTTATTGACATTAATTTTTAAAGTGGCGCCGTTCATTTTCAGGTCGCGGACCTTAGAAGTTAATTCGTTAGAAAGGGCCTCTGCTCTGGTTTTTCTGATATTGTGAAGTTCTTCAGCGAATGTCTGACAGCGGTTTTCAAGGTCGCTGATCTTTTTCGAGATAAGCGCGATCTTATCGTCAACCTGATAGAATGAATCGAGCTCGGCCCTGAACTCAGAGAAGGCCTTGATCATTTCTTCGGTTGATCCACCAAATTTTCTTTTTAATTTTTGATAAGTATCTAAGCGATCGAGGATTTCTTCAATGTTCTCGTCTTCTGGTGTCGCGTTCAGGTCTTTTGAAAGATCGTAAGAGACGTCTTCTAAAAGCGCCTTTACTTCGTAAAGCTTCGCTGTGATTTCTTCTGAAACAATTCCACCGCTTTTATCTGCTTTATTTAAACATGTTTTTAAGAGGTCGAGGAGATTGATCTCGTCATCAGAGATTGCACTGGCAAGGGAGCCAAGCACTTGCTGTCTCTTCTCAACATTCAGGATCAAGTCTTTCTTTTTTAACAGCTCAATTTCATCTTCCAGGCTCGGTGTCAGCTTTTCAAGCTCTTCAAGTTGAAAGCGAACGTAGTCCTCTCTCTGGGCGCGCAGGTTTTTCTCCTGAATAAGTTCATTAAAGTCTTTTTTGAAGGCGCTAAGCTGAGTGTAAAGAGTCTGGTAGTCGCGGATGTCCTGGTCAAGCCCCGCATATGAATCAAGCAGCACTAATTGATAGTCTTCGCTTAAAAGTTTCTGGTTTTCGAACTGCCCAACCAGGTCAACAAAACGTTTAGCAAAAGCGCTTAACAGGGAAGCTGAGCACGACTGGAAGTTCAGGTATGATTTAGAGCTTTCATTGGCGAAGATGATTCTTTTGACAACGATTTCGTCCCCATCAAAAGGATGTCCGATATCGTGGAAGTATTTTTTGATTGAGCTGTCATTTGATGAGAAAACTGCTTCAATCGTTGCGAAGTCGGCGTTTTTTCTGATGAGCTTCTTGTCGGTGCGCGCACCAAAGATGATCTGAAGAGCATCGAGAATTAAGCTTTTTCCTGAACCGGTTTCTCCGACGATTGCGTTGAATTTAATGTCGAAATGAATTTCCTGGTTCTCGAAAGTGGCAAAATTCTGTAAGTTTAATGATTTCAAATAAAGTGTTTCATTTGTTTTCATTTTGTATCCCTCATCCCGTGTGTGAATTTCTCTTTAAGTGTTCTGAAGTATGTGCGGTCAGTGTTTTTAATCAGCCTGACATTCATGTTTTTTTTCTTGGTTACTTTAATCGTGTCCTGCGATGTCACCACCAGCGCTTGTTGCCCATCGAGAGTGAGTTTAATCATCTCGTCCGGTTTTGCTGCTTTGATTGAGACACTGGTGTTATCAGGGATCACCAGCGGTCTGTGGGTGAGGCTGTGGGCGCAGATCGGAGTCATAGTGATAGCGTTTACCTTCGGGTTGATGATTGGTCCGCCTGCCGCTAACGAATAGGCGGTTGATCCAATCGGCGAACTGATAATCAGACCGTCTCCCGAAAGGTTATAAATATGCTCCCCTTCAGATTCAACCGACAGTGTCAGCATCCTGGAGATCAAATTGTTGTTAATAACTAAATCGTTCAGAAAGCTTCCTTTAAAAGTGCTCTTTCCTTTGCGGAAGACTTCCACTTGATAGAGCGCCAGAGTGGTGAGTTTGTAATTGCCCTTGATGGTTTCTTCAAGCTGGTCGAAGAACTCCACTTTAGAAAATTCAGTAATGAAACCCAGGTGTCCCATGTTAACGCCAAAAATCGGCGGAGAGTTCTTTTTCACGCTTCTACCCACACCAATCAAAGTGCCATCGCCACCCATAGTAATGATCAGATCTGTGTCATTGTGCAGGTCTTTTTCTTCAACAAAAGTGATGTTTTTCAAATCACCCTTGAAGAGTTTGTTCAGGCGGTCCTTTTCTTTCTCAAGAAAGCGAATGGTTTTTTTTCTTCTGTGAAGCCATGAAGTGAGATTGGGCAGGATACTTTCGAATTCAGAGGTGACTTTGGGCTTCAGGATGATGGTAATATTCTTAAGCTGGGCCACTCGTGCCTCCCGACGATAAAAAAATGTTTAAAGCTTCATCAATGTTCTCAAAGGGCTTTGACAAAAGCATGCACCCGTATTGGGTGGCCTTTTCGATTACATGCGGAGAGCTGTAAGCAGTGATGATGATAAAAAGTTTACTGATTTCTGACATTGTGAAGCGACCCTTGGCCTCTTCGATAACGTCAAATCCGGAGATGTCCTGAAGCATGAGATCACAGATGATACGGTCAAACTGTTGATTGAGGATAAGGCCAATGGCATCGCGGCCGCGGCTTTCAACGGTAACCTCTACCCCACGCTTTTCCAAAAGCTTCTTCAGGGATTTTTGAATCAGGGGCTCATCTTCAATGAGCAGGATTCTTTTCAAAATAAACTCCTAGTACTAGACAGGTAAGTTTATCGAGAAAGTTGCACCTAATAAAGGGGAATTGTTTTTAAATTCGATTTTAGTTCCCAGCTGTCTGGCAAGATTTTGACATATTGAAAGGCCGAGACCCGTTCCGGAATCCTTGGTAGTAAAAAATGGCTGAAAAATTGTGGATGTGTGCTCATTCTTAACGCCCGGCCCATCGTCTATGATGGAGATTTCAATGTTCCCGTCGTTTTTTACTAGTTTGATTATGATACTATTTTTGCGGCAGTCACTGTTATGTTCTTTAATCGCTTGGGCCGCATTGATAATCAGGTTAAAGATGATTTGCGTTAAGCAGGTTGGGTTGGTGATAATCTCCAGATCCTCTGAGGGATTTTCCGGATTAAAGCCGATACACTGAATTGATTTAGAGATTTCTTTTGTCTCACTTTTTGTCAAAGTCATGACTTCTTCAACGAATCGATAAAGATTAATCTTTTTAAATTCCTGCTGATCATTATAGAGATTTGAGAAGCTTTTAATAATGGTTTGTGAGCGGTTGGCGTTTTGGGAAATTTCGTTCAACAAACTGCCTGTTTCCTCATTTTCCGTCTCGCTCTCCAGGATTGAACTGGTTAAGTTTAGGCCAAAAAGAGGATTGGATAATTCGTGCTGAAGAGTATTGAGCAGCTCTCCCAGAAGCGAAACCCTTTGTGAGTGATAGAGCTCTGTGGAAATCTGATCCTTACTAAAATTGGACAGCTCCATTGTCATCTGTTCACTTTCCAGAGGAAAAATCATCAGGTTTGAATTCTCAAAAGAGGCTTCGTCATTTTTATTAGTGAAGACAACAGCGCTATTTTTCTTTACGGCTATTTTCTCGGGAAAGTTTTCCAGGGATTTTCTTAGTACTTCTTTTTTCAGGTCATTTTTTTCGCGGTCTAGTATCTTAAGCAGCAGCGGGTGAAGAAAGGCCGAGAGAGCCTGGAATTCATCTTGTTCTTCAGTACTCGGAGGCAGGAAAGAATTGCGGGAGATAAGGTAAATCACAGAATAGTTTTTAAGGTCGATTTCTTTTGCTAAAAAATTTCCGACAACTGCTAAGTCGTCGCGAAGGCTTACTGATTGATTAAAAATTTTATTTTTGCTTTTTTTCACCAGATTAAAGAGAGAGTTGAAATTTTGGACAGCAATCAGCTTGGTTTCCTGATTTTCTCCGTGATACGCCAGGTAGTTTTGCCCGACTGGTTTTCCCTTTTCATGAACCAGGACGTGGCAAGATTCAAATGACAAGAAGGCCGGAAGTTTGAGAATGGCCGCGGGGAGCTCCTTCACTTCAGAGGTTGAAAAAAGTAGCTTTCGCAATTCCTCTTTGTGCAGGTATTTATTCTCGAGATCGGTTTTTTTAGTGTTTTTAAAAGAGGCAAGCATCTTTTTTTCAAAGATACTTTTCGAAAAGCGAACTGGTCTGGACTTTAATTCAAGAGAATCAAGCTCGAACGGATTCGAGCTTAGTAATTTTTTAATTTCTTTAATTCTGGCAAAATTTTGATCTTCCACTGGGTAAGATTATCGATCAGCTCATATTCTAGCAAGTCACAAAGCATGATCGTGTCGTCTTTTTCTTTTGCTTGTAGCAGGGCCTTCATGACAGAAAGCAGATGAATTTCAAGCTTCTGAATACTTTCATCTTTGAAGTTCATTGTCTGAAGATCCGTTCTAAGCACGCGGTAGACGCGCGAAACGAGTTGAATATAAAGATCCATTAACTCGATAACCTCAACAAAAGAATGATTGGCCAGGTCGAGATCGCCCTGGTTGTATTGGGTAATAAGCTTCTGGATTTGAGCGGTAATATAATCAACGTAACCAAAGCATGAATCAATAGATTCAAATGCCAGGTCCAGTGATGTATTTTTTGTGTCTTTATTTGCAATTGTCATATTTTAGCCTACTTGTTTAGATCTGGTTTGGTTTTAGTTTTATTTCCGGTGATTTTATATTCTGCAATCGAGTTCTGGATCAGCTCGTACATAACACTTGAAAGGTGGGCATTTTCTTCGAAACAATAGTATGAACTCTCAGTAAGCTTCACGATATTGTCACCGAATAAATTCCCTTTCCTCACTTTGAAATAATCAATGATCGGTGCCAGGTATGGCGAGGTTTTTTGAACCATGGCCTGAAGGTTGTCGATCTCGTCAATTTTCTTCGAAAATTCTTTGATCTTTGAAATGCTCGGAGTTGCTGAAGAAATCTCCTCCAGGATATAGCGGGAGTACTTCTGCCCGAACTCGGACAATTCAAAAAGATGCTGAAGGCCGGTCATTGCGTCCAGCAGGTCGCGGTGGGTGGCCGGTGTCAGTTTCGGGAAAGGAAAATTTTCTTCTACATCAGAGAGAACAAAAGACCAGGTGATCTTGTATAGGGTCCTGAAAATGTCGGCTGAGTCCAGGTGACCGTCAATCAGGCCCTCAAGGTGCATCTGTCCATGTGAGAAGCGCGAGCGGTAGAAATTAACTGAACTTAAATGGAAGCTTGAATTGGCGTTTTTTATCCACTCACTGTCGACTTCACCTCCGCTCACCAGTTGTTTAATTACATTGCTGACAATCTGATAAGGGATGTCGTGGTGGCATTGAGTGTAAGCGCAGTCATCGCTTGGGAAACATGGGAAACACTTCGTGCGAGGTGCAAGGTTATATGCATTTTTTTGATAAGGAGTTGTCTCGTGAGGACGGACGTTACCCAGTGAAATTGTGAGTGTAGGTGTGTTGTTAAGCGCGGCGAGGTGCCCGACCATTGAGTCGTGTCCAACAAAAAGTTTTGCTCCTGCCACCACCATTGAAAGATCTTCCAGCGAAGTTTTTCCCACAACGTTGATGATCCTGCCAGAGAATTGTTTTAATAGAGGATTCTCCACTATTAACTGCGCTTTCAGGATTTCATTTTTAGCACCGACAATTGTCACGGTGTATTTGTCATTTTCTTTAAGTGTTTTGTAAATAACCTCAACCCATTTTTCACTCTTCCATGACTTTCTCTCACTTGAAGCAAAGGGGTGAACCACAATGAGGTTGGCGCGCGCACTATTGACAGAGTTTACAGTCGGCTCGCCGGCCTTAATGCCTATGATGTTTTTAAACAGGTCCACCAGTGAGTAAGGATTCAATGACCCTCTCATAACAGTGGAGTACAACATCTGTGACCATTTGTCGTTGATCTGGATTTTATTGTTCAGGTCGAAGAAAGAACCGATCTTATGCTGGGCCGGGATCACCGAGGCCAGGTAAGATGATGATTTAGAAAATGAAAGATTAATCAGGACATCAATGGATTCGCCGCTTAGTTCATTGAGAAACTTATTAAGATTTCCCAACGTGTGCCCTAGACCAGTAGTTTGATGGTCTTGAAAAATGGCCTGCGTATCAAGATGATAAGTTCTGTCAAAATGTTTTGAAAGGATGAAGTTTAACGGCTTCGCAAACTGAGAGCGGGCGATTAAAACAACGCGGTAATTCGGGTGTGAAGCCTTTAGTTCAGACACTGCCTGAACGGTCTGGATCAGGTCGCCGAAGCGTGTAAGCTGAAGGATGGCCAGCGTGGGTTTTTTTGATTCCACACTTGCTTCTTTATTGCTTGCTTTCATGAAGATCCTCCTCATTTAGCTGCGCCAGCAGGATGATTTTCAAATCTTCAGGGGAAAGCGGTTGCCCGTTTTCCAGGGATTTTTTTATACGGTCGTATTCTTTTACAATATCATCCTGAAATAAATTCATAACCAATCCTGGTTTATTTTTTTTATGCCTAAAGTTTTACTGACTCTAGGTTTCTTGTGATCATGTCTTCCATCTTGCTTGCGTTGATCTGGATTTCCAGCTCTTTTAAGCATTGAAGGATTTTTTGCATGTCAGATTTTAGTTCATAAAGAAGCACTTCAACTTCTTTAGCGTTCTCTTCGAAAGTCTTAACGTTGATAGCTTCGATTTTACTCTTGAACATTGAAACCGGGATTTGAACAAGGGATTCGCTTTCAACGTGGGAGATCAGCTTGCCCAGGTTCATGACAAAGTCTCTTGAGCTTTTGCGGTTTTCAGCAGACTGAAGCAGAGAACGAAGGGTTCCAAGAATATCCTTCATCACGTTTGTGACAATGGTTTTCTCTATTCCCACACATTCTGTGGCCATGTTCAAATCAAGGTTGCAGACGTCCAGGTAAATTTCCTGATCAGGGTTCTGTTCAAACATGGCATTGATCAGCTGTCTCGACATCAGTCTGTGAATTTCCACCTGTGTGTCGATTGAGCCGGCAATCGGCGTGTAGCGGATTCCCATCTGATCAAATGATGTTTGATAAAGAGTCACTCCGGCCGAAAGGCGTGGCTTTATCGATTTTGATCTGGTTAAAGCGTAAAGAGTTGTCGCCATGATGTCGAGGGCGGTGATAGATGTCTTGCTAGTAGCAGAGTCTTTAGTGAATCCACGGTTTGCGATCGAATCAGTTAATACAAGTGCGTCTTTTGAGTAGCTTCCTTGTTTTAAGAATGGAGCGTGCCCTAAAGAGACTTCAACTACCGGCGTATCAGTCAGGTCGGCAATGTGTTTTACCGCGGTATCCGGTGTGATAAGAAGATCAATGTTCATTAGTACTGAAGTGACTGCTAACAAATCGGCCTCAACCACTACCAGTTCGCCGTCGTGAATCTTGTTGAATTCCTCAGCGATTCTTCTTTCCTGGTCATTAGGAGCAATCAACAGGAACGGTATAAGTTCTTGATTGGCCTTGATCAAATTAATCAGCTCATGCAGTGTTTGCTCTGGGATATCTTTTGAGGCATCGGCCGTTTTAAGCTGGATACCGATTATTTTAGATTGCCCTTCAGAGATATGGTGCGCCCGTCTTACTGCATTGATGTTGTTGAATGCAGACTCATTGTATTTTGCATTAGTGTTTAATTTCGCACCATCCTTCACCAGTGAAACGCCGACCATCTTGTGGTAGCAGTCGACAAAGTGAACCGGGGCGTATTTTACAACAGGAAGAACATCATTAAATAGAAGTTCCCAGTCATTTTGAGTCACAATATTTCTTTGATTGTTGAAGTGAACACCAACCACCTGCTTGCACGAGTCTTTAAGGTAAGACGCCAGGTAAGCCCCAACCACATCGTTGGAGTAGTTGATGATCTGATCCCATTCCTGGTTTTTCAGCACACTGATCTGGTTAAAGAGCTGTTCGAAAGCGAATCCATCTGAAAAAAGTTTATTTGTTTTCAGAGTGATGATTTCCTTTCGGTCAATCTCGTAAAGCTCTTTGATATTCTTTAGGTTTTCGGCCGCTTTTGAGCTTTCTTTATAAGTTAAAAGCGAAACTTGGTTGGTTCCGGAAGCCGCCATTGAATTAATCAGGTGAGCTGTTGAGAATACATCACCAATTCTTCTAAGATTAATAATCAATACTTTTTTCATTATTCTAATTCCCCGGTAGTTTTCTCTGTGCAGCTGCCTTTAGTCATCTCCACCAGTGCCATCGCCAAAAAGTCCATTGAATTAAACTGCTCTTTTTTTGGCAGTTCATTGTAGAGGGCTTCACTCATAGTCGCGTTTGGATTGAAGAGCTGAAGGTAATTTTTTACTTCTCTTACTTCAGTGAACTTCACGATTTCTTCGAGTTTGGTCGGAGCTTCAAAAGTCAGAAAAGTTTTGAAATACATCTGGTATAGGTTGAAAGAGGCCGGGTGCGCGAGCATCGCGGGCTTTCTCAGCAGGAAGTGGATTAAATCCAGGTCGCTGTATAATTCATTTGCCGTGAATCCGGAATAAACCAGGACATTTTTTTTGTTCAACAGATCCAGCTCCAGGCAATCCTGATGTACGTCGTGATTAGGTTCAATGACGACTATTTTGAAATTGTTTCCATGGAATTCCGTCATTTTTTCAATTAAATAATTGACGTGATAAGCGAATCCCAAACCTAAAACAAGAACTTCGTTTTTGTTTTTTAATGATTCAAGATTACTCTGAATCAGGTTCTCAGCTTCTTTGAATGGATTGTAAATTGAATGAAGGTGCACACCATTTACGACTGGAACTTTTTGTTCAGTTCGTGATGTTTTCACTTCGTAAGAAGAAATAATTGGTAGGTGATTCATGGTACCCCTGTTCCTCGTCCTTAAGGTTCAAAAAGGTGAAAATTAATTGGGATCTAATCTTTAGATCCGCAGACTCTATTACCTCATGGGCCTGAACTTTTGTCAATGAGAGAAAGGTTCAGGCCGAGAGTGAAAATTACTTTTTTGAAGAGTGATTGTAACCCTTAAACATTTCTTTATTTTTGAAAATGTGGGCGATTTCTTTTGTGGTATTTTCTTTTTGTTGAGCGAGAATATCAACTGTCTCGCGGTCAAGAAGAATCATCTTGTCTGACCAAAGGCTAAGATCTTGAAACCATGCTTTTAGAATCATCAAATCTTCTGATTGTAATTCAGCAGCATTAAGTTGATTGATTTGGTCTTCAATCGACTGCTGAATTTTACCAATGATGTTAACCAGTCGTTCGCGGTTTTCTGTTTCATTGATGACGCCGTCCAGGTTTTCTGTTCTTGCCGCACTCGCAATTTTTTGTGAGCTAGCTAAGGCCAGGTCCAGAAGGGAAAGGTGCTCTTGAATATTTTCAAACAATACGTTAATCATTTTTATTTCCTTGCTGGATTATTTTTTAATTTCTTCTGGTGATCCTGCTGGGTTTGAAGCTTTTAGGCTCTTGATTGCCTCGCTCCATCCTTCGTATAGCGTGTTTAGAACATTTAAACAGCCATGCAAAGGTTCTGCATCGATTTTAATGTTCGCCTGCGTGCTGGCAAATAACATGTAATCATAGAGTGAAGAAAGCTCTCTTGCGATATCACCACCGACTTCAAAATCAAGACTGTTATTTAATTCAATAACGATGTCCTGAAGTTTTCCGATGTATTCACCTTTTTGTGCAATTTGTTTTGCTTCAATCGCCTCGATGGCCTTTTTACAGTTTTTAATAGCGGCCTGATAAAGCATAAGAAGAATTTGTTCTTTGCTGGCCGTGCTTACCGCTGTCTTTTTATACGCCCCATAACCATAACTCATATATTCCTCCTAAAAATTGATTATCCTAATTGTTGAACCGGGTCAGCTCCTGCCGAGCCGAGAGCGGAGACTCCAGCACCTTGAGATCTGATGCGTGAAATAGTCCCTTCAAGGCGTGCGAATTTGTCCTTTAAGTTCTTTTCTTTTTCTTCAATAAATTTCTGTTTCTGAGAGATTCTTCTGTCAATTTGTTCAATATTACTTTGCAGTGTTTTCTTACGGCTTTGGATCAGACCATCTGGAATACGAAGCGCAGTTCCTACCATTGCGTTTAAGTTATCCATAAACCCTTCCGACTTTCCGCCTTCAGGAGTAAATGTTCCGGTTAATACCTGGGCCACATTATTATAATCCTCAGAAAGTTTAGCTTCGAATTTTTTTTCATCAAATTGAAGAGTACCTTCTCGGGTGAAACTAAGTCCGATGTCTCCGGCCCTCATATAACCTTTATCAGTTAGTACATCCTTAAAAACGGCGCTGTGAATACGCCCCTCTAAAGACTGGAGCATGATGTCTCCACCCAACGTTCGTGAGGTATCAGTTTTCTCATCCATCGTGTTTTGTTGCTTGATGAAACTTAAAACGCCATTGAGTTTTGTGACGAGGTCAGCGACCTTGGCACCAACGGCCTGCACGTCTTCAGAAATTTTAAGTGAGAATTCCTCACCGGGTTTCGCTTTTTTCAAATCGATTGTCACACCCGGGATTAAGTCTGCAATTTTATTTTCAGGAGCTTCGATTTCAAAACCATCCAGTTTTATCTTTGCATCGTGAGCTTCACGCTGAAACTCAAGCTGGAAATCATCCTCGCCGTCAACAAAGTAGAAGTAAGGGAAATCGACAGCGGCTTCATCACCCGTTTTGTTTAAACTTAAAATTAGTCTCCATGGAGCATCTGAACCACTACCATCGTTGATGACGTTAGCTGTAACTCCAAGGCTGGTGTCCTTATTAATCAGTTTCGCAATCGCACTTAATGATGAATTTTCAGAATCGACATAAATGTCTTTTGTCTCACCATCTGGAAGCGTGTACTGAATAAAACCGACTCCTACATAACTTTCATCTTTGTCGGCAAAGCCAGTGGACATCGCCGAGGATTTTTGCGCAAGCTCCATGACTTCAATCTGATATGTTCCGGGAACGGTGCGGTTTTTGTCCGTTACCACTCCGATCATGTCCGTGTTTGTATCGACCTTAAATTCACGCAATGAGCGCGCGCTGGCGTTCATGGCGAGGTTTCCGCGAACGTCCTCAACTAGTTTCACCAGTTGATCAACGAGCGCTTTTTTCTCGGAGATTTTTCCCTTCTGCTTTTCCATATTTTGCACAGGTATTTGCTCAGCAGAAATAATCTGCTTCACAATATCTTTGGGAAGTCCTGTGTTGATGGAACCGAACGAGATGCTCAAAAAATCCTCCTGATTCTTTCGAGGTCGCTACTTGTAAGAATAGCATATTCGATAGGACCAAGTGGGATGAGGCAGGTTTTTCTCTGGTTAAACTTGAGTGGAGAGATTCAGTATTAATTCCTGTGAATTTTCTTCGGGATGCCCTAAAATAAAAAGACCGGGATGGGGCCCGGTCTCTATGTTCTAGGATAAAAAGAAGCTCAGTATGGGATGAACTTCTTACTTAATTAATCGGTTATTATGGAAAATACTTTAGCAAATGGTTCAAATATCTTTAAATTAAAGTGGAAATTCTTCACTTTCCGGATAGTTAGCTATTTCTCATTCCTGTTAATTCCGGTTTATGTCCAAAAAGGCCTGGAGTTAACCCCGCTCGCTCTGGCATTTCTGATGAGTCTTTATATTCTCTTCATTGTAAGCCAGTGGTTTTTACTCGGAAAAGAAATCGATCACCGTTTGAAAATTTATTTCCGAGTGAATTCGTCTATTGACCGTGTTGTTTATCGTTTATTCCTCGGGATGTTTTTTTTCATTCTGCTTTTTAACCTAATCAGCTTTTTAAATCATAAGTGGGTGTACAACAGCTACTGGATAACATGGGCCGTATTGGGCCTTTTTTATTCGTGGCCTACCCGCGGGAAAATCATTCAGGAGTCGGTTTCATCGAACTTTGGTGAATTCAAATTTCTCGATCGTTTTGAGAAGACTCTCGTTGCGTTGATACTCATTATGTTTCTCTTCACAGTGCCGGAGCTTCCACCACAGGCCAATGTGGATTTGTTGAAATTATATTTCGACCCAATGGAGAAGATTGGCAATCCATTCTGGAACTTTATGGTAGTGAACTACTACCCATTTAAAACCTATCCAGGACTGTTCAGGCTGGCATGGAGCCTCCATTTCTACATCGTCGGATTGGGGCTGTTTCTCCTGGTCTTTTACGCCTTCCTGCGCTTTTTCGTTTCAAGAAGGCTCTCGCTGCTTGGGGCCTTTGCTCTGATCTCCTCGTGGTCTTTTAGCAAAACACTTACCTACAACATCGAATACTCACTGCTGACAACCTACTCATTAGTGTGGATCTGGACCTTGTTATGGGTAACAAAAAGCTCAACCTATAGGGCCGGATTATTTCTGGGGCTGGTGAGTTACTGGGGTGCCCTGATTAATCAGACGTACGCGACACTAGTTTTTTTCCAAATTGGCTTTCTTTATTTCTTCTTTCTTAAAGACAGGACGGCCTGGTACAAGAGGCAGCTGCTTCGGTACGCACTTTTTGGGATCGTCTTAACTCTGCTTCACCTTATTTCGCACATGGATTTACTGGAGTCTCTGCACGCCATAGATTTCACTTTTTTTGAGAACGCGGGAAGGGAGATAGAGCGCAAAGGGTTTTTCATCCTTGGGATTCTTGGCCTGATTGTAGCCGTGGCAAAAACATACTTCTCAAACACCAAGATCATGAAAGATTTTCAGATCGAAAAGCAGAGTTTGAACATTGTATTACTTTCATACCTGGTCTTTGTGGTATTTTCTCTTTTCTGGGACAATTCGCTGGTCAATGGGTTTGGAACTATGTGGATACTGGCCTTTTTAAGCCTTATTCCGCTGGAATTAATCTTTCAATCTCTGACTCGTTTGCGTTCAAAGCGCAATATGATTTACGTGATTTACATCCTTATCTGCCTGCTTGATTCTCACTTTGAAGGGCGAGTGAAATTATTTGTTAAGATTTTTAACGGTTAACTAACATTTATTTTTTTAAAATGTGTTACACTTTATGTAAGGCAAGAACAATGATGTGATTGCCCTCCATGGAGTCGTATGTTTAGAACAAGATTGACTAAAGGAATTTTTGAAGACTTTCTTCGCTCTCACAACCTGAACCGCTCTGAACTTGAAACCGCTCCATTTATCTTCGTCGACCCCACTTCCGGACACATGAAACTTCTCACTAACCTGATGAGCTCTAACGAGTACGATAGGGAGATTTTTGCTGTATCCATTGCCAATGGCGGTGACGTAGAAGTTCTCTCGACAGAGAACAATTAAGACTTAAACCAGATTTGGTTTGAGATGTATTACCGATGATAAGGGCCATGGGCGCTTGTTGTAGACCATTGACTCTGAAGGGCCATTCTTACAAGATCTCTCACGAATTAATACCCGAGTGACAATTTTTTGACTTATTGTGAATAACTACGGTGTTTCAGTGGCAAAAATACTCCGGTTTATTGGCAAGCAAAAAATGTATGTGAATATCATCTCTAACTATCTAAAATAATGAATTAGAGAAACAGACAAAAATGCGCAGAAAAATCACTGCGCAAAAGAAAAATGTGGATAACTTGGAACAATTTGTTGATAAAATACTCAAGTCAACTAAATTAACTTAAATCTTGTAAGAAATTTTGATGTCGCACCGTGGAGAAATATGAAAAATGCCCAATCTGAAGTTATTATTGAGTTGACAAAAAAAATGGGAACTCTGTTTGGGCCTAGGGCAAAACAGGAACTATCAGTCAGTTTAAAAAGTGATAAAAGCGTCGTCACCGAAATTGATCTATTTGTTTCGGAACTTATTAAAGAGAAGCTCGCGGCCCACCCGCAGTATCGCTCATACAATTTTTTCAGCGAAGAAGAATACGATCAGTTGAGTTTTCCCAGCGCAATTCTCGACCCGATCGACGGGACCAGGGAGCTGGTCAAGGGAAGACCTGAGTGCGCAGTCTCGCTGGCATTGATGAAGTCGCCCGAGATCTCAGATCCGGAGAACTATGGATGGATCTATAATCCATTCAGCGGGTTTAGTCTTGATAGTTCAGTGCCCTTTATCCCTTCTCACAACAAATCGACGCAAAAATATTTAGGCATGGTTTCCAGATCTGAATTCGAGAAGGGTTATTTTAATCAGTTGCTGGATATCGATCCGAAAATTGAAATTACACCTAGGGGAAGTATCGCTTTTAAGTTAGGGTTACTCGCGGCCGGGGCTTGTGATTTTGTCCTGAGTTTGAGTCCAAAATACATCTGGGATATCGCGGCCGGATCAGTTTTATGTGCAGAGAGAGGAATCAAGCTTTATCAAAACGGGGTGGAGATAAAAAGCTTGAATGAAGTCACCACTCAGGGAATTCTTCTTTGGGCCAATGAAGAGATCGCTTCTATGTTGTGGACGAAGTTCAAAAACGAAAAAAAGGCTTAAACATTTATTACCTCAGGTGAAAAAAGAACCTGTCAGAGATAGCTTGATCCATCAGGAGAATCTATGGATCAGGCTTACACAAAATTCATCAATCTCAAATCACCTTTGCTCATCACCGGCGAGACCGGCACTGGGAAATCATACCTGGCGCGGGAGATTTTTGAGCATTCAAGTGTGTTTAAAACGCGCTTTCTCACCGCTCACCTGGCAAGTTTAAAAGAGGACTTGATTGAAAGTGAGCTTTTTGGACACAGGCGAGGTGCTTTCACCGGAGCGCTGGAAAATAAGAGCGGTTATTTCCAGGAGGCACAGGGTGGGACCTTGTTTTTGGATGAGATAGGCGAGCTCTCTCTCGAGTCGCAAAAGAAGCTGCTCTATCTACTGGAAGAAAGAAAATTTACACCAGTCGGTTCAAGCCAGGCGATAGATTTCCGAGGACGCATTATCATGGCAACCAATAGGAATATTTTTAAAATGGTCGAAGAGAGCAAATTTCGCGAAGACCTCTTCTTTCGCATAAACACTTTTCACATTCAGATAGGGCCGATCCGTCAAAGTCCGGCGAAGCTGGAGCAGGTGGTGGATGAGTTGTTTGAGAAACTCAAAAAAGTGCACTGCCTGCCGTATGCGAAACTGTCCATGGAAGCAAAAAAGTGGCTTTTAAACAATGAATGGAGAGGCAACTTGAGAGAGCTCTCCAGTGCTTTGGAGTATGCCCTGGTTATGGCCCCCCGGAATGTGATTGAAGCAAGTCACTTTCCTTTAAATAATGGTGTTCCAAAAGAGTGTGGAAATCCAGAAGAGGGCTTCATGAAGCAGTTTTTAGATGATTATCGTTCGGGAATGGATCGTTTTGAGGAATTATTTTTAAGGAGGGCGCTGCTTGAGAATGAAGGCAGGATCAATGAGACGGCGAGAAAGATTGGTCTGAGTAAAACAACGCTTATTCAGAAGGCTAAAAAGTACCGTATCAACACTCTGGAAATACGGGCGAAAGCATCCCCTTTAGCTGCGTAAAAAATACATATTCAGAGGGAGATTGATTGACAATGGCTTGAAATAAGAGCAAAAGCTAGGCAAATCAATTGTTATTGGGGAATGTGTATGAGAAACGCAATGATGGCCTTGGGCGGGATGCTCATGTCTTTTCAGGTGATGGCTTCCGGCTCTGTTTTAATTAACGGAAAGGAAATTAAATCGCAGGATCACCTGCACACGATTCTGGCGAAACAATTGAATTTTCCAAATCACTACGGGAAAAATCTGGACTCTCTTTACGATATGCTGAGCACGGATTTCTCCGGACAAACTATTATCAAAATTAAATTCGTGCCTATTCTAAAAAGTAAGTTAGGTGCAGATTATACGGATGCCTTAATCCAGGCGATCATGGATGCCTCTGAAGACAATCCAAAAGTCATTTTGGTTCTTGAGTAAACAATGACCTTCAAAGTAAAAGACCATTTTTTTCACAAAGCGAAGAAAGAGAACTTTCTCGCAAGAAGCGTTTATAAACTCGAAGAGATCGATGAGCGTTTTAAAATTCTAAAGAAAAATGATCAGGTCATCGACTTCGGTTATCACCCGGGCTCGTGGATCCAGTACACCTCTCAGAAAATTTTGCCGAATGGGATGGTAATTGTTGCCGATGTAAGAGACATAAATAAGAAGCTTCTAGGCGTGCCAAATGTACGTTTGTTCCAGCGGGATATTCTCACAATTGAGACGATGGAAGAGCTTGGTGTATCGGACCAGTTTGATGTGGTCCTATCAGATATGGCCCCGAATACTACAGGCATTCAGTCGGTTGATCAGGCCAGGTCCCTAAATTTAGTAGAGATGGTTTTCTTTTTAATGCCGAAATTTTTAAAACCGGGCGGCAATACAGTCATCAAAGTTTTCGAATCCAACGAAGCTCAAGTATTTTTGAAAGAGCAGAAAAAGCTCTTTTCAGAGTTCCACTATCTCCGACCAAAATCTACCAGGTCAGTTAGTAAAGAATATTTTGTCATTGGGAAGGATTTTAGGCCATAATAATAGCTCATGCTCTATATCGCATGGTAACTAAAACATGGATAAGTTTAGTGAAGAAGACGAACAGTAAGTTTGCCTTAATCTTGACCACCACATGCCTAAGTCTTTTCATAGGCGGAAGTGCTCTTGGTATTTTTCAAGGAAAGTTCAGCCAGAAGCTCGTAGCAGCTGAAGTCGACAAAGATCAGAAGAATGAGACCAAAGCAACGCCACTTCCCGATGATTTGCGTTTATCAATTGATAAGACTTTTAAACAGGCCAGTGACTGGCCGGCAGTAATTGATTTAGGCAAAAAGAAAGCGAAGATTGAATATGCATTCAATCCTCAGTTAGATGCGTATATTAGAAAACTATTGAAGTCATACCGTTCAGATTATGCGACAGTCGCTGTCATCGACAACGAATCAGGTGAAGTCCTTGCGGCCGTTGGTGTTGAAGGTAAAACAAACAATATCGACAACAATTTAGTTATCTCGAGCACTCACCCATCTGCCAGCTTAATTAAAATCGTAACAGCGGCCGAGCTTCTGCAAAACACCAAGGTGACCAGAGACACTCCGTTCGAGTTCCGTGGAAGAAGCACAACTTTATTTAAATACCAGTTGAATAATTCATCCAACAACCGTTGGGATAAGACCCAGTCTTTTGAGACAGCATTCGCTAAATCAAACAACGTCATTTTTGGAAAGGCCGCAATCAACAATATGAGCAGCGAGAAGCTTGTTCGTATGGCCGAGAATTTCGGATATAATCATCCAATCATGCCGGAACTGAACTTTGTTCAGTCGAAGATCGGCAACGCAGATGATGATTATCATCTTGCTGAGCTTGCATCAGGCTTTAACGACGAAACAGTTATCTCACCTATCCATGCCGCGATGATGGCTTCAATTATCGCCAACAACGGGGTGATGAAGAACCCAATCCTGATTTCCCGCGTCCTGGACGCCGAAGGTGGAGCACTTTGGGAAAACACGCTTACAGAAAAAAGAGTTCTTTCTCCTGAAACTGCTAAAGAGATGCAGGAAATGATGGGGATGACAATCGATGGTGGTACAGCTAGAAAATCATTCCGCAAAATGAATACCGGATATAAAAACGCACTTGATATTGGTGGTAAGACTGGAAGTATCACAGGCGGAAAGCCATTTGGTAAAAGAGATTGGTTCGCAGCTTATGCGATTCCTCGTGATCAGGAACGCGGCAAAGGGATCTCAATCAGTGTCATGAACGTCAATGTTAAAAGATGGCATGTAAAATCAACAATGCTTGCTAAAAACATTATTGAGTATTATTACAATAATGTTAGACCTGTCCCGATCACGATGGTGAAGATGCCTAGAGTTATCTCATCAACTCGCGCCCGCAAAGCGAAGGTCTATAAAAGGAGTATTGCCAGTAAACCGGGAAAAAAGCAGTACGTCTCAAAAAAAAGAAAAAACGGCGTTAAAAAAGAAATAGGTAGAAGAAATGAACGAAGATCTAACACAACCATCTAATGAACAAGTAGATCCGCATGCGGATTTAATGAAAAGTGTTGAAGCTGATTTAAATAAGAAGCAAAAATTAATCAAAGAACTTAAGTCCATTTTTCTAATCGTCCTGGCGGTTCTTACATTCCGTTCAGTTGTTTTTGAGCCTTTCAGAATTCCTTCTGGCTCCATGATTCCTACTTTGATGATTGGGGATTTCATCCTGGTTAATAAATTCACTTACGGTTTTAAGGTGCCGTTTACTGATATGGTTTTCGGTGAAAAAAGTTTCGACCCAATCTATATCATTAAAAGAGACGGGCCAAAAAGAGGAGACGTCATCGTCTTCAAATACCCAAAAGATCTTTCAGTAAACTATATCAAGCGCGTAGTCGGGCTTCCTGGTGACACGATTGAAATCAGAAATAAAGTTGTGTTTGTAAACGATAAGCCTCTTGAGCCAAAAGAGTTTGACGGCAAAGACATCATGGCCGACATGGATGACAAATTCAAAGGTTACAACCTCAAGTTTTACAAAGTTAAAACCGGAGATGTTGAGCACGTTGTTCAACAGGATAACGACAATTACTACAAAGTCGATTTTGACAAGGTTACGATCCCTGCCGACAGTTACTTCGTGATGGGCGACAACCGTGATTTCTCATACGATGCGCGCTATTGGGGCTTCGTAAAACACGAGCAGATTAAAGGTAAAGCGATGTTCGTATGGTTCTCTTTGATTTTCCCGTTCGGGGAAAATCCATTTAAGTTCCGTCCTTGGCGAATCGGAACTTCGATTAATTAAGAGTAGATTTTAGTACAACCATCATTGCCTTCGATGTTTTCCCATCGAAGGTCGCGGTGTTCTTTTTTCAGGTACGATCTGAGCCAGTTCTTTAAGATCCCATCACCATGACCATGGATAATTGTTACAAATGGAATTTCGCCGGTAATGACTTCATCAATAGACTGTTCACAGATTTTTTGAAATTCCTCCAGGCGCATACCGCGGCAATCAACTTCAATATCTCCATTGACCGATTTTTGAATGTTGATGGTGATACGAGGAACCTTTGGTTTCACACCTGAGGCATAGCGGAGGGATTCTGGTTTTACCCAGACAGAAAGCGCACCGTGCTGGATCTGAACCTCTTTTTTGCGCGGGTTAACGTTTTGAACCTTAACATTCTTTTTTGCAGTTAATGAGAAGACAGTGTCATCAGGATTGATATCCTCAAATTTGATCTCGGCCATATGGGCGTAGACATTATTGGGGTCTTCCTTATTTTTCTTTTCAGGGGCTTCTTTGATTAAAGCGGATTGAATATTGGCGATCTCATTATTGAGCCCGCGGCGGTTATTGGTCTGGCCGCTTCGGACATCACTTAGAAGTTTTTCCGCCTGCTCAAAGAGTCCTTTGATTTTTTTAGTGTATTCATTCATCACTCTTTCGCGCTCAAGAAAAAGCGTGCCTTCCATTGAGGCTTTTTGATTGCGGAGTTCAATATTGAGCGAGCGGTTATTGTTTAAAAGTTTATCCAGGTCGATTTTTTTTTGTGAAAGTTCCTGGAGGAGAGTTTCGTAAGTTACCTGTTTTTTATCCAGAAGCTCGCGGGCCTTGTCGCTGATCTCGGTTTTTAGACCGAACTTCTCCGAGAGATTGTCAAAAATCTTAAAGGCGAGCGAGCTTCCCGGCTCACCTAGAATCAATTTGTAAGTCGGACGGTTCAAATCGAAGTCATAACCGACGTGTGCCGAAACATAATCCCCTCTTGCGTGCATGAAAGTTTTAAGCACCTGGTGGTGGGTGGAAAGTACGACTTTCGAATTTGATCTGTAATGAACTTCATCTAGGAAAGCAATCGCCAGTGCCGAGGCCTCTTCAGAGGATGTCGAGTTGAATATCTCATCAATGATAATCAGGTTCAGCGGCCCGAGTGACTTTAAAAGCTCCAGGTAATATTTTGATTCAGACGCAAATGAACTCAATCCTTCGGAAAGGTTCTGATGATCATGGCTGAAATAAAAAAGGTCTGAAACAGGATGGATGTCGGCATGCAAAGCTGGAACGTACAATCCCATGTGAACCAATAGCACTGCGAGTGTAAGCGATTTTAATGCGACAGTTTTACCTCCGGTATTTGGCCCGGAAATAATTAGACCTTTATGAGTTGTATCAAGACTGATGTTGTTTTTCACCGGGGCCTTTAATAGCGGGTGATAAATTCCATTGAATTCAAAATAAAATTTCTCGTTCAGTCTGGGTTTAGTTAACCCCAGTTTCTGAGTGTAGGTGGCCTTGGTATTTAACCAGTCGATGGCCAGCGCCCATTCACCCATAAGCGTAAATTCATTAAAATAACCATGAGCGATTTTACTCAGTTCAATAGTCAGCTTAAGAATAGTCGATTCGATTTCGGATAATAAATGAATACGCTTGTTTCCTTTCTCTCTTACATCATAGGGCTCAACAAAAAGAGTCATCCCACTTTGAGAGCGGCCGACAATCGGGCCCAGCTCAGAGTTGTAAGAGTCAGATCGCACGGCCAGGACATAACGGTCATTGATGATGTCGTAGTTATCCAATTGTAATTTGGATGAGTAGAGATCAGTCTTCGCCACTTTTTGGATGGTGATACGAAGATCATTTTCCAGTGATAGCACTTCAGCGTACAGGCGCTTTAGAATTGGGTGCCTTTCATAGGAAACGTTGCCGTGATAATCGACAAAATCTCTCAAAGGATTAGTGAATGTGCGTTTAATTTTTGTCAAAGTGTTAGCTTCAACACTGTAGTCTTTCTCAAAACTAAGCGCGCGAAAAATGGGCAGCGACTCATAATAACATTCCGCTATCTGGGCCAGGAAATGAAGTTCTCTTGCCTCAAAAAATTTTCCTTTGGAGATATCCGGAATAATCTTAAACGAAACTGCGGTTTCTGGAAGCATGCGCACTTTCGTATTGAAAGACAGACTATAATCATCGTAATTCGACAGATAACTCTCAAGCAGGTTGAGATCGTTTTGAATCGTCGCTACGCTTCTGGCGATTGGAGGAGCAGCTAATTGTATTCTTGTTAGTTCAAAATGTGATAAGCTTGATATGTCTGAAACCAGCATTGACCAATCGAGGAGCTCGAGAGCTTCAGAATTACCGTTTAGAAGATTAAGGGCCATGATACAAACTCACCAACAATTAATAACAACTTCAGAAGAATATAACAAACTCTTCTCGAAAAATGAATTTTATCCGGTTCAAAAGGCCTACACGACACCACATTTTCTGGTTTTAGGGCTCAGGTTTCCCGGGAAGAATGTGGCACTTTATATCGGTAGAGGAAATCAGTATGAAGGGATTTTCTTTTCCAACAAATTTCCACCTTCATATTTGAGAATTCAGGATCGTTTACTGGACTACGCCAGGAAATACCTGGTTGGTGCAAGGCTTGGAAAAATGGAAGTCGACAGCAACCATATGCTGGCACTTTTCCACTTCAAAAATGAGCATGCAGACAATTCCTTTTCATTTGGTTACAAAGACCGCGGTCTTTTTTTCATCAAGCAGTCAAAAGAAGAAGTCTACACCAGCTGGAACGGTGAAACACAGACAGGCAAAGAGATCCCCACCATTATAGATCAATTCTTAGGTGAAAAAACAATTCCAGAACAAAATCGCACAGTGAACTGGACTCTGGAGAATTACTTTAGTGATGAAGAGAAAAAAGTAAGTGGAAAGCCGCTACAGAAAAAGAAAGAAAAATTTCTGGAAAAGAAATTAAACAATATCTCTCACGATCTTGATGATGTGAAGAAATGGGAGCTGATAGAAAATGACCTGCTGTCAGAAGAAGCTCCAGAGTTTGGGGATCATCATTCGGTTTTGCACGGGCATAAAATTAAATTCTCTTCGAATCTCAATCAGTGGCAAAAGAGAGACGTTGTTTTTAACAAAGTCAAAAAACTCAAGAAGGCCGAGGAGATCCTGAAATCAAGACTGCAGGAGACAGATGAAGAGCTTTTTAAAGTTAAACAGGGTGATTTTGAATTCGAAGTGACAAAAGAAAAGGCCATTGCACCTCTTTGGAGCACTCACATACCATCCAGGTCAAAACAGGAATCAGAATATAACATCAAACATTTTAGGCTAAAAAAAATAAACGGGACCATCGGGCTGGATGCTGCCAGCAACGACTGGTTGCGCTCTCAAGGCTCAAAAGAGCATTACTGGTTTCACCTTGAAAACTATACAGGTTCCCACTGTCTGCTCAAAACCGATGACATTTCCCAGTTAAGTGGAGAGGATTTGTCGGCCATTGCATCAATGCTCCGGGATTATTCAAAACTCACCATTATGGAAATACCCGTTATGTATAGTCAGTTAAAGAACGTAAAGGGTTTAAAAGGTGTGCAGGGAAAGGTTATCATTAAGAAGCCAAAGTATTTGAGATGTGCATACACGAAATGGACAGAAATAATTACCATAGAGGGCCACTGATTGCAGCTGGTGCCCACACTCTATAGAATAGATAATATATTTAGGGGTTATTACAAATGAAAACTTTCTTACTCTTAACAGCTTCAATTTTCTTTCTATTGCCGGGGGGAGTAAATGCTCAGGCAAATATTGAGGAAATCGAGCAATTTGAAATCAGATCATATGACCCGCAAAAAAGCGGTCTTACTGACCTGGTTTTTGAGGCCCGAATTGAGAAGTTAACAGACATTTTGAATAAAGCAGGAAACTTCGGAAAACTTGCCGACGTATATTTTAAGATCTACTGGCTCTCACCTTCCCAATATAAAATTGAAGTCATGGGACTGCCTAAAGGGTTTCAGGAAGTCAGAGATGACTTGAGCACTCTGATCAAAGGAAAACTTGAATTCATCATTCCTGAGAAATTTTCAGAAAAATTTAAGGCGTACACTTTAAAAGCTGAGCCCGTGGCCGATGGTAAATTGATTAAAGCTATCGATAATACTTACACACTGGCGATACCGGAAGTAGATCTTTTCTTCGATAAGTCCGGCAGATTGAAGAAGCTGGAGACGAAAGCGGCCTATTCGACAATCAGGACTGAGTTCTTCCAGTCTCCTAAGTCGTGGAGTAATAACAAACTGGTGCTGGATAAAATAGTCACAGTCACTAAAGAGGGCGCAGTCACGGTGACCACCACTAATAGTGTGGACTACACTTCTGTAGCACGCATGGGTTTTCCTTCAAAGATCACAGTCAAGACTGTCACAGAGGCAGTGATCCCGGCACGTGGAAAAGAAAAAGAGAAAAAAGTTAAGAATGAGACAGGCTCGGTAATAAATTTTTCAACTTATGAAGTCAACACAGGTAAGGCCCAGCGCTTTATGATGGAAGGATTAAGAAGGTAAAATGATTTTAAGGCCATGCATGAAATACATTCAGGTTATTCTCATCGCAACGGCCACGTTCATCGCCTCTTCATGTTCAAAACAGGAATCGCCTACTATTGAGAATGGTGAGACCAGAACCCAGCAGGAAATAGACAGATTGGAAGCTTGCAGTGCTGTCAATTTCAACAAGGGTGTTCTTTTACATTTAAACGTATTGCTTCTATTTAAGTGTACTCAATGGGATGTTGAATTCCCTCAAATGTATCAGGCGATCAAAAGAATCCGCAGTTCATCTTGGGACCATTTCATGGGCCCTATTGATAAAGAATTCGTGGAGAATCTCGCTCGCCGCGACCGCGTCTTTAGCAATATCAAAGAGCTTGATTCGCAAAACGGGTTAGATGACCTTAGCCGCGTGATCGTTGCTTTAAACGAAACCAATTTTTTTGATTCAGTGAAGGCCATGTTTAAATGTGTGGAGAATTCTGCGGATGCACTCTGTGAGAGCAGACCTTTTATTCCTACAAAAAAATCACTTAAAAATATTGTCCGTTTGGTGGATACTGCACCTGAGACTATAGACTATGCT
>JBEIPI010000105.1:0-9886 GCA_040377165.1 Bacteriovorax sp. | reverse complement strand
TAGAAGACACTGCAGATAATAGTAAAGAAGAGTCCACCGCTCACATTCCCATTACTGATCAATACGACAATGAGCCTTACTCGGAAGAGGTGCTAAACAATAAGACGGTAGAGTATGCCGCCGCCCTCTGGGCATTAGATGAAATGAAAAATAAAAATGTGTGCGTTTTTGGAAACGAAAAAGCAAAGGAGCACTATGAAGGGTGGGTTTCTGGAATTAATCATGGGATCAATGCTCGCCAAATGTTTCAAGTTGAATTGCAAGGTGCCATGGATGCACTAAAAAACCGACCGATTTCCAGCAATCCTCAAATTGAGGCACTAAATTTCCAGATCAATTCTCTAAAAGTTATGAACAGAGCGATAATGCCCATTTTCAAACTTAATAATCTTTACTACTTTTTCAACTCTACTCAAACCTACATGAAGACGGCCAGAGCAAATGCTGGAAATGGATTTGAAAAGCTAGCAATTAAATACAACGGAGTAATGGCCGCGCTTGATGAAAATCTCAACAAATGTAACCCTGCTAAACATAAATGCTCTGAGATTAAAGACAAATCAGATGCTCTGGCGGCAAAGCTTCAAGAGTATGCAAAAAATTATCAATTATACGACACTCCAAGTTCCACTGTGTCTGTAAAAGTAATGACTGTTCAGCTAGAAATAAACTCTCTGCTGAGTCATTTTGATGGGCCTAACAAAGAACAAATTCAAAAAATGGTTACAGACCTCGCAATGGCAAGACTAGATGATATGATCTTATGTCCTGAAATCAAGGGTCCTGATGCCTCAAAAGACAGCGCTATCTCCTTTGCAAAATCAATGGGTATTGAGATTAATCAGAAGAACACTGAAATATTCCGCAATGTCTGGAAATTAATCGACAACAACATAGCTCACTCTTATTCAAGACAGATTCTTTTCAACCGTGCTGACCGCTTTATTAATCAGATAAAAAAATGGTCAGTCATTTTGAGAAAATCTAACGAGGAAAAAATAGCAAAGCTTCAGGAAGCAAGAAAAAAACTTCGCGCAAGCCTTGGCCTTCCCGAGCATGAAACGTTGGAAGAAGCTGCTGCCCGAATCAGTAGTGATGTAAAAAATCATCCTGACTTCGTAAAAATCATTCAGAAAACCGGTGGATCCAATGTCTGGTATGTGGCCCAGATGAAGAAAAAAGATGGGACCCTTTACGAGCGGGATCTTATGGAAAATGACGGTAAACCTACATTATGTGATGGGATTTTGCAGAATGGCTGCCCGATAGATCTCAACTAAGGCAAAACGAAGATACTTCCAACTCCAGATCAAAATGGAGAGGGCCAACACCAGAGAGCTATATCCTAAATGCCGGAGATAATGGTCTGGCATAATAAAAGCACTGACCCTTGTGGCCGAAGCAAGAATCGCCAGGAATGTAACCAAGTACAGGACTTTAGAATCCTCAAGCGAGATGTCCTTTGGCCCATGGGATTGCAGAACTCTGGTTGCTATCAGCAGGGTAAGTAAAAGTGTCCCATTTATAAAAAATGAATGGCTCACATGAATCGCTCCGGTAAACCAAAATGCCTTCAATGCAAAACTCAGCACGATCAGCCAGCAAGACATCCAGATACACCATGTAAGAGCACTTCTAATTTTCGGTAAAGAAAGCAGCCTCCAGTAATATATTCCGATACCACCGACAACAAAAGTCCTGATATAAATGCCGATTGAGTCCATTAGAAAATAACTGCCAATAAAGAGCAGAATGATTAAAAAGAAGTGAGGAGGCACTGTAAGGATAAACGGCTTCTCATTTTCATAGCGGCTTCTCTGGGTTTGAACAATTTCCACATGCCCCAGAATACCCGGGATAAGCCTGCTGCCTACTCCTAAAATGATGGCCGCAATTGAGCCCTCGTAGTGCAGGACTTTGAATGACTCAAGATCGACAAAAGCGCTCATCATTCCTGAAACAATCCACATTATGAGTCCGACAAAAATAAAAATGAACGAATATGGTGGATTCACTTTTCTCTTCATTATCCTGGCAAAAAGAAACGTCAGGATGAGCATTGCCTGAAGTGATGAACATATAAAGACAAGTTTCTCATTATTGAGATAAGAAAAAATTAATCCAATAACAGTCACTGTAGAGAAATTTATAATTTCATAATTGTGGGCGAATTTTGTCTGGGAAAATCTCGGCACGGCGGTCATTAAAAAACCGGCAATGAAAGAGGCCGTAAAGCCATTTAACATCAAGTAGCGGTGAGCAAGCACCGGATAGGAAGTCTGGATAAAAATTTGGGGAAGCCATATTAATATACCCCAGAGACCAAATAGAGTGCCCAAGGGAAAAAGAATTCTATAAGGATTGTTTTGGGATTTAGTTAAAAGTTCCATGAATAGATTTTAACTTTGCTTCAAAGGGAAAAATATGATCTGTGTCAGGAGAGAGATTAAGGCAGCACCTTCTTTTGTGCCGATGCTGCCTTTATACTAACTAATAACGAGAATTGCTTCTTGGTGCCATTGGTTTTGCTTCTGAAACGTTCATTTTGCGGTTATCAAAATCTGTTCCATTTAAAGCTTCAATTGCTGCTCCAGCCTCGCTCCCCATAGACATTTCTACGAATGCAAATCCTTTACTTCGATTTGTATCGCGATCCATGATGATTTTTGCGGACTCAACAGTTCCATATTCTGAAAATTTCTCTGTCAGAATTTCGTTAGTGATGTTGTAACTTAAATTACCAACATAAAGTTTTGCGGTCATAATAACTCCTGAATTTCATCACAACGTTTGCGATGAATATTTAATGTTTTCTATTGAATTGGGATTTATAAAGAAGAGGATGATCTAAAGAATAAAAAGCAATTGCGGTCAATCACACAGTACAGCTCTCTTGCGCTTAAAGCCAGCATTAATATTTTATTTATCGTTATTGCCATTATAACGAGTAGTTAAAGAGCATTATCTGACCTCAAAGCGCACTTCATCGAGCACTTTATTCTCAGAGCTGTACAAAACCAGGTGATACTTCCCTCTTTCTACCGGCCACATTGAAAGCTCGGTGGCCTCTGAGTAGAATTGGTTGTTTAAAAAGATCTTTGATCCTGCCTGCGGATTGGATACTTCAAAAGGCATCTTCTGCAGATTCACAGGGATTTCAGGGTCAAGGCCAACAACTTCCTGATCCACCGGATACCTAAACGCCGAAAGGGCCTTTTTAAATTCCTCATTGCCATTGGTTCTTGGGGCCTTCATCTTGGCCAAACTTCTAACCGATTCATTCTGGCCTTTATGCAAGGCCATCATCACACTTCTCCACAGCGGCGCTGCCCCTGTCACTCCACTAATGTTCCACATCGCTTTGCCATTGAAATTTCCAACCCAGACACCAACAGTGTATTTGTCGGAGAAACCAACACACCAATTATCTCGCATGTCTTTGGAGGTTCCCGTTTTTACCGCTGCTAAAAAAGGCAATTGCAGCACACTTCCTGTGCCAAACGTAAAGCGTCTGTTCTCATCACGAGCGAGCATCTGAAAAATTTCATTGCGGGTTTTCTGAGAGAAAACTTTATCCTTGATAAGTTTCTGGTAAGCGTGAGTTAAATCCCAGAGTGTGATATCCACTGATCCCAACGCAAGGGAAGGCCCGTAATAACTGGCCTCTCGCACTCGCTTGAAACCCAGGCGTTTCATTTTTGCGACGACCTTGTCTCCTCCTACCAACTGCAAAGCTTTAACGGCAGGAACATTTAAACTTGAACCAAGGGCCTCTCCAGCAGTCACTAAACCTTTGAAGCTATCGTCGTAGTTTCTCGGGTAATAAATAGACCCGTTCCCAATGGAAATATCCACAGGGGAATCATCAATTAATGAATGCTGGTCTATCAGATTCAAATCCATCGCTGTCGCGTAAACAAATGGCTTGAGGGTTGAGCCGGCCTGGCGTCTTGAACGGATGCCATCGACGTTGGGGGATTTAGAAAAACCATCTCCGGCATTGGCCACATAAGTGATGACTTCGCCAGTCTGGTTGTCGAGAACCAAAATAGCTCCGTCGTTCACGTTTTGCTCTTTGTAAAAACGGATCTGCTCCTGCAGGCTTTCTATCGCTTTTTCCTGAATGGTTTTATCAATAGAAGTCTCAATCACATCTTTCTTGCCGTTCTTTTTAATGAAACTCTCATCAAGCACAGATAAAAAATAACGAGCTCGTTTGATTTCATAGGCCCCGCTAAAAACATTTGAGGCCATCGCCTTCATAATGGAGCAGTCTTTGGCTTCCAACAACTGGCAGGCGCGCTTTCCGACCAGGTCATGGTCGGCGTTGGGAGATCTTAATAGTGCCACCAAAAGGGCGGACTCTTCAAGATTAAGAGTGCTCGGTGATTTATTAAAATAACCAAAACTCGCACTTCCTAAACCAAGCAATTCTCCTCTGAAGGCGGCCAGGTTGATATAGGCCTCTAAGATTTCTTCTTTGGTCCAATGCTCTTCTAAATAAAGCGCTTTTTTTATCTGCTCATACTTGTCGCTGAATGTTTTTCTTTTACGGGCTACATTGCTGTCGATAAGCCCCACCAACTGCATAGAGATGGTGCTGGCCCCGCGCTTAGTGTTTTGGGTTAAGTGATCAAACCCCGCTTTCACCAGGGCCTTCCAGTCAACACCGGCGTGCTCATAAAAATTGCGGTCTTCCGATTTCAAAAGCAGAGTTTTAAAAGCGTAAGACACTTCATTGAGTCCTACCCAAGGAAGACTGCGCTCTGACTTATTATTGCGGAATCTCTCCAAATCTTTCCCGTGGCGATCAACGATCATAACATCGCTTGGTATGTAGTCGCGTTTTACCTCTTGAAACGTCTGGAACGTTTCTTTTTTAGGCACACTTGCTTCAACCGCCCCTAAAAAACTAAGGATTAACAGTAAAGTCCGCATTCGGTAACTCTCCAAAAACTTCTGGTGCATACATCGCTTCAGCTCTGGTCGGAGGAAGTTTGAAATTCCCCGAAGAGTTGATTCTATAGCGGTAACTTGTCTTATATGTTCCTGCTCTTAAATAACCTGCATAACGAGTTAGGTATGAGAATGTCTTCGCTTCGTATTCAAGCGGCCATTCCACTTCATCACCTTTTAGCTCGCTCTTTTGAGCGTCTAAAATAGCTGATTCACCACCTAATCCTGTTCCTAAGTGACTTGCTCCCGATGGAAGCGGGTCACGCAATACAACCCAAGTCTGGTTTGTCGCTGCGGTGACAATCAGGTCAACATTCACCACGTCTCCAACTGTCCACTTGCCTTTATTCTTTTGCGACACTGGTGTGACCACTTTTTTCAAGGTGTATCCAAAATTCATTGGGGCCTTTAATGGAATCGCTGATGATGTCTCAACATGAATCCATGGCTTCCCGGTTCCTGTGTGAGCAAAATTCATCGCCACATCTTTTTCCTGAGAAGACTTTGGCCAGTTCAGGAGTTTCTTTTCACCTGCTGCCGTTTTTTTCCAGTCCACTTGAGATTTCACTTCTTCGGCCTCAATTTGAGTCGTTCCCGTCACCGGAATTTTTTCAAACTTGCTACTGAACTTTTTCATAACCGTGACCCCCCAGGCATTTGCCATGGTTGTGTCCCAATGCCCTCTCTTTAAACGGGTAATCAACCCACGGGCCATTCTCCCGGCATCATCGACATTTTCAGTTATGCTGGCATTGAAGGCACCGATAGCTTCCTGATCTATCGATGTAAATAGCCTCCACTGCGCTTCCCATCCGGCCTGGTTCTGCAGGGTCATCATTGAACCTTGAAAGTTCATTCTCGCTCTTAGAATCCCCTGTGCTGTCTTTAACTTTTCATCGCGCTTAGGAATCCCTTTTTCTCTGGTTAAAAGTAAAATCCAGTTATTAAGCGTCTCTGTGGTCCAAAGATTTGGAGTCAGGTTAATACTCTCTAAAACCTTTGGGTCAAAACGCTTGTAACGTGAAAGGGTCTGAAGGAAGAGGATTTTCTCCTGATCAGTGTATTCGTTTCTTGAAACATCAACCCACCATGATCGGCAGGCCATTCTTCCATTCATGGCATCGTTTAATCCATCCAGGATCTGGTCTTTGGTGTCGGCCGGGATAGTGTACTTATTCTCATCCAGGATATCCATGATGTAACGGGTAAGCTGAGTAGACCCGCACATCTGTGGCCAGTCAAAGAACTTCAGGAGTCCGCTGTCATCCATAAAACTTGGCAGATCCTGAATGATTTTATTTAAGGCCTTCTTATCATCTAAGACAATCGCCTTGGATGTTCTTTGCTCAAGGCAGTCGTATGGGTACTCCTCCATGTATCTTCTTACACCGCCGAGTCCTGAGACAAGGGTCGATCTTGAAGAGACACTCACGTTCCCACTTCCATTGATAGCATCGGCCGGTTGTTTAACCGGGACAGAGAAATTCTTATCCAGCTGAAAAAGTGTTGCTTGGAGAATGCGCGCAGGAACCGAAGGAGAAAGTGCTTCTTTCACTTTTAATTCATCGCGGGCGTCACCGAGTGTATCTTTTACTGAAACCAGATACTCAAGCTCTTTTGTTTTTTCCGGAATTGTGATTGGCAATGTAATCGTTTTAGATTCTGATGGATTCAAGTCCATTAATGGGATAGCTGGAAGGCCTTCGATTCCTTTAACCTTCGCTTCAATTTGAACTTTCATCGCTTTCTCTGTAGCATTTCTGATGGTGAAGACGTTGTCGATTTTATCCCCACTTCTGGCCACAGGCGAAATTCCCGAATAAAGGATAATGTCTTTATTGGTCACAATATTAACTTTCCCGGTACCGAAGAAATTAGCTCCAGCGTGAGCTACAGCTACGATTCTAAAGCTTGAGATAGAATCGTTTAGTTTAATTTTGGTCTCAACTTCCCCGTTCTCATTAACCTTCAAATTAGGAATGAAAGCTAAAAGCGGATCGAATTTTTCGCGCGGTCCTTCCATCAGACCACCTCCACCCCCTGGAGGTTTTGCTTTTAATCCAAAGTGTCTTCTACCAATAACCTGATTCAGGTTAGAGCTCGATTCTACCCCGTGGCCTCTTTGAGTCATCATGGCAGCAAGAAGATCAAAGCTGACATTGCTTCTTAAAAGCAGAAGTGATTCATCCAGAGCAACTAGAATTACTTCAGTGTCTTTTGGCATTGGGGCTCCACCAGGAGTTTCCAATTTAATTTTCACCGTCGCTGTCTCGCGGACGTTGTATTTTTTCCTATCGGTTGCCACATTCACGTTTAGTTTATGAGCGGCCCAGCCTACTTTTATTTCAGCTAATCCCATCTTCATAACCGGCTTGCCAAGATCTACCAGAAAGTCGGCCTTCGGCTCGCTCACGCGACCACGCACAACGACAGCAGACACAAACACGTTAGGTGCGTAAGAGCCTTTCATTGGGACTTTAATCACCGGGTTATCACGGCCCAGAGTTGTGACAAATTGATCGAGGATTCCTTCGCGTTCAACAGTCACAAGCACTGTCGCTTCCTTAAAAGGTGTCTTTACAACGAAATCCGCAGTCTCTGTTGGTGCGTATTCCTTTTTAGAAGGAAGGATGTCTATTCTGTCACTGTCTCCGTAGCTCCACCAATTGTCTTCGCCGTCTTTAAAAACACTCAGGCTGACGTTCGCATAGGTAGGTGCTGAGTTATCATCAACCACTTTTGCCTGAAACTGGATTGTTCCTGCTGGTATTTCTTTTGGTGAACATTCAAATCTTCCGTTTGCATCGCTCACTCCAGAGCAAACAGTCCCAAGGGATTTTAATTCTTCTTTGGAGTCATAAGAATAAAAACCTCCGACCAGACGTTTTCTATGCGAGTAGCGCTCAAGTTTGAAGGCCTCTACTACGTATTTCACGTCTTTGATCATTTTACTTTCAGGGTTTGTGATGACACCTAAAACTTTTGTTTTTGAAGCTGATCCAAACCAGCTGTCGACTCTTAGTCCGACAATGTATTTAGATGGGTAGATCATGGCCTCTCCTGTGGCCGTTTTCACTTCCCCGTTAGGATCAGCATAATCCATCTCAACCACTAGCTTCTTTGGCATATTGGCCGATTCTAAATTGTTAACTTCCAGGATCGCTCCACCTTTGTCATCCAGGACCAAATCCTTCAGGCGGATGTCTTCTGCTTTTGCTTCTGTGGTTTCTTCTTTTGGAATAAAGCCGGCCTTCATTGGCTCAGCAAAAAATGCATACTCCTCACTTCCCGGGAAATCAGGAAAGAAAGTGCTTGGCGAAAGCTGTGACCTGGTTTCAACCGCAAGTTTAGCTGCAGGTCCCCCTGAAAGGTAGTGAGCGGATAAATCAACTTTTACATTTTTCGCTCTTACCAGAGTGTCTCCTTGAATTTTCACGGTCGCCGCCATTAAAGGCAGGCGGAAATCACTCACAATAAAACTTCCAGTTTTTTTAGCGTTGTAATCATAGTCTTCGTAATCATCGTCATCATTTGCTTTTTTTGCCGACGGTGCTTTGTCTGATAAATAAATATCATAATTTCCCATCTCCATTTCTTGAGTGATGGGGAATGTGTTTAAGGCCGTCCCGGTTTTGGGATCGATTTTTATTGGGAGTGCGTACGTTTTTCCACTTCCAGAGTGACGGAAGGTAACCGACTTAGGCCATACCTTACTGCTTGCGATAGTGAAACCATTCTGGTTGTGCTCGCGCAGAATGTGCTTCATTTGCACAGTCTCACCAGGCTTAAACAATGTTCTGTCCATAACCGTGTGAGCAATCAAGGCTCCCCATTTTTTTCTTTCATAGTGAGTGTCTTGAGCGACCTGGTAGCGCCACGATTCAATCCCCTGGTTCCACGATGTGCTCATGAAAGAGAGATCGATTCCTTTTTTAGCGAAAACATAAAAGTGGTCGCGCCATTCATCACAGGCAGATTTTTTCGTTGAAGCAAGGGCCCCTAGTTTTAATAGTCCTTCCTTATCAGTTACACCTTTAGCAATCTCTTCGCCTTTACAATCTCTAATTGAAACGGTCGCTCCATCCACGGGTTTTGATGTTTTTAACTCCGTCACCCAGACCAGGTTCGATTCCAGACCTTTTTTAAAATGAACTCCCATATTGGTTACAAGCACTGAAGTCGCAACATACATTGGTTTTTTAGAAAGAGTCAGCACCTGACCTAATCTTGGGCTTTCCACCTCTACAACGTAGAAGCCAGGATTCTTAAGCGGGATCCCCATCATCTCAAAGTCGTGTTCGCCTGAAGCTTTCGGCAAATTAAAATTCGCGGTGGCCTTATCGCCTTTCTTGAAAATAGACTCGTTTCTTGGGTCAGATCCTTCATAGGCGTATTCTGCCTTCTCAAGGGTCCGGTCGTATAAAGCGATAATCTCACGGGCGCTCTCTATCGAAGAAAGATTGAAGCTCTTTCCTTCATAACCCAATTGATTGATCTTCATGTTTTTTTCAATATTGCGGACACTCACCGGCAGCATTGATTCTGTTGTCCATTCAACCACACCAAAACGTGCGGAAAATTTAATCAATGGTGAATAACCATCAGTTTGAATAGTAAGCGGATACTCCTTCGCATTGCTCAACACTCTCCCTGAATCATCTTTAATTTTCGCCGGTACATTTAATTGAAACTTTCTTTTCTCTGGAAAAGGACCTTTAAAAGTTAATGAATAAACCATTTTCTCAGGATTAGTTGAATCCGCCTCGCTGAACTCCTCGGCCTTCCAATTGTTCTTGCCGGAAACAAGCGAAATGTCTTTTAGTTCTCTTAGTCTTACTTCCCTGCTGAATTCCACCCGCATCGACGAGATCGGACTGCACGGCTGGCCGAAGTCAGTTCTCTCGCAAGAAAATGTCGCGGTAAATGGAGC
>JBEIPI010000059.1:0-19227 GCA_040377165.1 Bacteriovorax sp. | reverse complement strand
TTATGTATACTCAAAAATCGTTCGTTCTAAAGCCAGCTGAAGCAGACAAAAAATGGTTCGTGGTCGATGCTCAAGACCAAATCGTAGGAAGATTAGCAACTCAAATCGCTGACATCCTAAGAGGAAAACTAAACCCAAAGTTCACATACAATACTGACTCTGGTGACTACGTAGTAGTTATCAATGCAGATAAAGTTAAATTCACTGGTGATAAGTGGAATGCTAAAGAATATAACTGGCACACTAACTTCACAGGCGGGATCAAAACCAGATCAGCTAAAGAACAACTTGAAAAGCACCCAGAACTAATTGTTATGGAAGCTGTAAAAGGTATGTTGCCAAAGAACACTCTTGGTAGAAAACAATTAACAAAGCTTAAGGTTTTTGCAGGCGCAACTCATGATCACGCTGCTCAGAACCCAGTTGAATATAAATTAAAATAATAAGAGGATCATAAAATGGCTGCAAAAGGTAAAACATACGACACACACGCAATCGGTAGAAGAAAAACTGCTGTTGCAAGAGTTTACATGGCTAACGGGTCAGGTAAGATCACAATCAATAAAAGAGACGTAAGAAACTTCTTTAAACAAGAAACTAACCTTTACGTTGTTAACCAACCACTAAACCTAGTGAAGCTTGCTGAGAAATACGATTTCGTAATCAATGTAGCTGGTGGTGGGATTTCTGGACAAGCTGGAGCTATCCGCCTAGCAATCTCTAGAGCACTTATCAAAGTTCAACCAGGTCTTCGTTCTGAGCTAAAAGCTGCTGGATTCCTAACAAGAGATCCAAGAGCTGTTGAAAGAAAGAAAGCAGGTCGTTCTGGTGCTAGAAAGAGATACCAATTCTCGAAAAGATAATATTTGTCTATATATTGTCCTTACAAAAAGCCCACAGAAATGTGGGCTTTTTTATTTTCTGGGCCTAGAATCCAGGCATGCAGGACTTAAACGTCATAAAGGTTCGCGGCGCACGAACTCATAACTTAAAAAACATCAATATCGATATAGCTCAAGGGAAAATTACTTGTATCGCCGGACCGTCTGGTTCTGGGAAGAGCTCTCTGGCCTTTCACACTCTTCTGACTGAATCAAAGAGACGGTTTATCAATTCACTTCCAACTGATATGAAGTTTTTCTGGGAGATTCCTCATACGGTGGATGTCGATAGTATTTATCCCGTTTTGCCGGCCTGGGGGCTTCCTCAGCATAATCCGGTACTCAATTCCCGTCCTGTTGCTTTGGATGTTTTAGGCGGCCATGAAAGGCTTCAGCGTATGTTTGTTGTCCTGGGCTCGTTTGTATGTCCTGATCATCATGTTCCTTATGAAAAATATTTAGAACTCGAGAGCGTGGTTCAAAAATTAAAAGATGAGAAAACTTCAGATGATGAAGTCTATCACTTGTTTTGCAAGGCAGATGATTACCGCCGTTCGGTTTCAAGTGAAATGCATCCGGCGAGATCCTTTGATAAAAGTGTGCGCGAGTTCAATGAAGATGATGCCTGGTATGAGCTCTTTAGGGTTAAGAAGAAAAACGTCGACAGTATTCTCAGCAAGTTTAAGGAAGTAAAGCTTTCAGAAGGGGCCGACTTGCTTCTTTACAGTCTGGAAGCAAAAAAGAAAATTCAATTCAAAAACTCTTATGAATACCGCTGTCCAGTATGCCAGGAAAAGGCGCAGGCCCAGAATGTGGCCAATGTTGAAGCACTTTCTCCGCACAATGCGCTCGGGGCATGTCCGGCCTGTGAAGGTCATGGGGCCATTCTGGTTTATGACAGGGAAAAATTAGTTAAGGACCCAACGAAATCCATTCGGGATGGCGCGATTAATTTTTTGAATTTTTCTCACTTTCAGCATTTGTTTCCCGCTTTTTTGAAAGAGGCGAAAAAACAGGGAATCGATGTAGACATCCCATTCAAGGATTTACCTCAAAGTGTCTGGAAGTTTCTCTACGAAGGAAGTGGAAAGTACGAAGGATTCAATGATTATTTTGAGTATTTAAAAACACAGCGCTATAAAAAGAACATTCGCATTTATATGAGAAGCATGCAGTCCGAGATTTTGTGCGAGTCGTGCGAAGGCACTCGCGTTTCGGAAACAGCAGGAAGTGTCTCGATTGTCCTGAAAGACCAATTGGTATCATTTAAAGACTTTTTAAAACTGAATTTCAATCAGGCCTATGACTTGATAAGAAAAATGAAATCCTCGTTGGAGAAACGTCTTGAGCATGAAAAACTTACGACTACATTCGAGAAGCTTGAAAGGTTATATTGTGTGAGCGTGGACATCGGGTTAGGGCATTTGCAGAACACGCGCAAAGTCCGCTCGATGAGTTCGAGTGAATATCAAAGACTTTTGCTTTCAAAATACCTCTCATATGAAGGATCTCAGTCTCTTTTTGTTTTGGATGAACCAAGTCTCGGTCTCTCTCTCTCCACCCAGAAAAAGCTCGTGGAATATTTAAGAAAATTGCGTGATCAGGGAAATACGATTCTTCTGGTTGAACATTCGGAGTTTTTAAAAGCAAATTCAGATGAGCTGATTTTGATGGGGCCATTTGCCGGCGGACGTGGTGGCGAAGTTCTTTATCAGGGAAAATATAAAGAAGAAAAGATGAAGCTTCCCACATTTAATTACAATCTTGATATCCCCAAGCATTTTATCGAACTGGCAGAGGCCGAAATCAGAGGGCTTTCAAAAAAGAAAATTGAAATCCAGAAAGACGCTATTAACTGGGTGTATGGAGAGTCAGGAACGGGGAAGTCTTCATTTATCGTGGATATAATCGCCAATGAAGTTCACAAAGAAGTCAATGGCACCAGGCTTTCATTCGAGGACTACACATTCAAAAGAATCAAAGGTATCAATGATCTCACTGATGTGATTGTCATCAACAGCAGTCTGGATAAAATCAGCTCGCGATCGACAGTGGCCACTTATACTGACCTCGGAGGATTTGTCCGCAAGTATTTTGCGGGCCTTGAGGTTTCAAAAAAACTCGGGCTTAAAGAAGGGCATTTTTCAGCGAACTCTGAGTTAGGCCAGTGTTTGAGTTGCGAAGGGCGTGGAGTGAAAATTGTTGAGATGCAATTCATGGAGGACGTGGAGTTTGTCTGTGAAGATTGTCAGGGAAAAAAATTAAAGCCGTATTACGCAAATATTTCTGATGGAAATATCACAGTGTATGAAGCGCTCAATTCTCCGCTCTCTGAAGTGTTAGGGCATATACGCCTGACACCTAAGGGGAAAAGGATATGGGAGTATTTCAAAATTCTCAAACTCGATTATCTCTCTTTGGATCGCACGCTCATTTCCCTCTCAGGAGGAGAGAGGCAAAGACTCCAGTTACTTTCGTTATTGGACAAAAAAATCCAGGGGGCATTAATTATATTTGAGAACCTGACCAGTGGTTTATCTCATCATGAATACGCTCCACTAGCTGAACTTTTGCACCAATTATCTGGCAGTGGCAACACCGTGGTAGTAATTGACCAAAATACTTTCTTTTCCCAAGTCGCCCATCATCAGGTCGAATTTAAAAATTAACAACTTGGCCACTTTTAAAACGTCAAAAAGTGTCTAAATTTTAGGCGCAAAACCCCTCTTTTTTTATCAATTTCCCCAATGAAAAAACCGATAAAATATCATTAATCCATGGGAGAAAGGCCGTGTTCAACAAAATTTTAGCAATACTGGTTCTTGGGTGTTTTTCAACAGGACTTTTGGCGACAACTTTTCAGGTGATGCCACTTGATAAACTAGTGGAGGAATCCAACACCGCTGCAGAAGTGGAATTGAAATCAAAACGCTCATACATGAATAAGATGGGAATGATTTTCACCGAGTTTACATTTGCAGTTGGAGACTCATATGGGTTGAACAACAATGATCTTGATGGTGAATTTCTGAAGATCAACATGACCGGAGGTACATTCAACGGAGTTACATCTTACATTGATGGTGCACCGGATTTTGTCGTAGGGGAGAGATCATTTTTACTGCTTAAGAGAATTGAATCAAAAATGTATTTAAGCAACTTCACGATGGGAAAATATAAAATTGAAGAACAGGACGGGCAGGTTTATTACGTCTCGACTGTCTTTCCTCGGGACGCTGAAATCGGCAGAGTGAAAAAAGAAAAAATGATCGAGATGGTTAAGCTTAAATACAAACTAAGCCGAGCGCCTGAAGTGGATTCTTTTGTTCCTCCTAAAGCGGAAAAGAAAGAATTAAGAAATGTCTTTAGCAAAAAACATGAGTGGGAGAAGCGCTCTCCAGCACAGGAAGATTTAGACAAACAAGCTTCACATGATGGCCTGGTGGCGATGTGGGGATTCTTCGGTTTGATTATGGTCAGTGGGTTTACGATCTGGTGGAAACTGCGCCAGGGAACGAGAGCTTAATTGAAAAATATTCTACAGAAGTCTTTATTTATTCTTCTTCTTTGCACTTTTTTTCAAAGTGCGAAAGCCTATGTTCATAATACAACCCAGGCCGATGCTTTGGTTCACTGGACCAGCGGAGTCACGCTGATTGATATTTTCGTCAATCCTTCTAATTCACAGGGATTTCCTTCGGGAAATTTTCATACAATTGCGGCAGATTCAATTGCCCAGTGGGACGGAAAATCCAGATTGAGCTTGCGCAAGAATACGACTGCAGGGATGGACCAATCTAATCTTAATGAGGTTTTTTTCTCAAGTGACCCGGCGATCTTCAATGGCACAGGTGTGGTAGGACTGACTCAGGTTTATTTTAAAAATAACACCGGTGAAATCATCGAAGCTGATATTTTACTCAATGACACTTACTCATTTTCGACTGACATCAACGACGTATCCTATCTTGGGAACGTACTCACTCATGAACTTGGTCACTTCCTTGGTCTAGGCCATAGTCAGGTCGCCAGTTCGAGCATGTTTTATGCTTTAACCAGAGGTCAGAATCAGTTGTCTGATGATGACAAGGCCGGGGTTTATTCGATATATCCTAACGGAGACACCAGCAAGGGGATAATCAGCGGGGCCATCGTCGGAGGAAAATCGCTGACAAGCGTCTTCGGTGCTCACGTGCAGGCGATTTCCTTGAAAACCGGAAGAACTGCAGGCGCTACAATCAGCGACACCAGCGGCAGATTCACTATTGATGGATTAGACCGCAATGAAGACTATTTCATTTATACATCACCGACAGTGCAAGTAGGTCTGCCCAATCGTTACTCTAATGCCCGCTATGATTTCTGTGACTCTTCCACTCATTATCGCGGGAGTTTTTTCCAATCATGTGGTCTTTCCTCTGAAGGATTCCCACAAGCGATAAAACTCAATTCAGCGCAAGTTGATGTCGGGAATATAACAATCCGCTGCGGGCTGGATGTTCCGGTGGAATACATGGACCAAAAAGGATTGGGGATAACAAATTTTGAATTACAGAAATACACGACTTCGGGCGTGGGCAATGCGTTCACAGGCTTCTTCACAGCTGACGACGTAAAATTTTCCTATATAGATTACTTTAACCTGGACTACTCAAATGTAGACTGGAACTCAGTTTCACCAACCGGAAATCTTTTTGTTGAAGTTAAAGTCATCAATCAATCTTTGTATTCTCCATACAAAGCGGTGGCGGAGGTCATCAGTCTGCCGAACACGACTCATGGAGTTCCAAAATACCGTCAGGAGAGTGATGGCTGGTTAAATATCGAATCAGTCATACGTGTCCCAATTAACAGACTGAATCCGTCAGATAATGAGTTCCAGGTTCAGGTCCAGCCGGAATCGATGGTATCACCGAGCTTCCCAGCAGGACTGCCTTACACGAAAGCAGATTATTTTCCGGCAGGGAGCTACTTTGAAGATTCTCTGAGTTTTTATCTGGCCACTGCTACAATTGTCAAAGACAACGGGAATGGAACATATACACAAGTGGCATCGAGGAATTATCAGATTACCGATAACTCGCAATGCCCGGATGCAGTTAATACTTACGCGTTAACGGATTTTACTGTGAAGCGAACTCCGGCCAGTTCCTCGCGCAAAAAAGATAGCCCATTCGGTTGCGGCACAGTGGATTTCTCCGGAGGAAGTAGCGGAGGCGGAGGGCCCGGTGGATTCTTCATTGGTCTCATTTTAAGTCTATTTCTATGCAGTCTTACCTCTTCAATCATTAAGCAGATTAAATCAAAACATGATGGCAAGTTAGCTTAAGCTGATTTATACTTTTCATTAGTATAATTAGCCGAGGCTTCTATGAAAATTTGTGCTCTCTTTCTTTCCATTTTCTGCTTAACATCATCTTTCTCGAATTCTCTTTTTGCCCAAGACCTGTTGAAGGAAAGAATCAGAAAACTAAGCAGTAACAAAACTTCCATTTATATTGAGAAAGGTATTTTTCATAATGGTGGAGTGAAGCTTCAGTCGCAGTTGAAATCTCTTCGTCAGTCTTATAATCCAAAACAAGGCTTTGAGAGAATAGTTATCGACTTCTCGACAAACCAGGTTCCAAAAATCTACGGTCACATTTCAAGCGATGACAAAAAAATGTACCTGGATATTTTTGAGACTTCGCTCGCCAAAGACTTTAAAGCAGTAGCGAGCACTCGTTACATTGAAAAAATTAATTTCTTCCCAATTGAATCAAATCATTTGTCTATTGATATGAGATTAAAAGGCAAAGTGATCGCGGATATTTTTTTCCTGGAAAACCCAGGCCGCCTTGTTGTTGATTTAAAAAACTAAAATTCCCGGAGTTTAATAATGTCTGATTTAGAAAGCGATTTCCAAGTAAAATTAAAGCCATCAACAGGTAAGGAAGAGCTTCCAAAGCTGCCTGAGGTTGTGGTGATTATTCCCATTATGAATAGCCCGATTTTCCCGGGCATGATTGCTCCGATTATTTTAAGTGAAGAAAAATTCACACCGGAACTGGACGAATCCCTGCTTAAGACAGGTTACGTTGCTTTAAACCTGGTGAAGAACGACTTGAAGGACGACTCGGGTGCGATTATCCCTGAAGAGGAAATTGATTTCGATAAAAAAGAGATCAAGTCAGGCGACATTTACAAAGTCGGTGTACTTTGTAAGGTTGTAAAAAAATTAAAACTTCCAGATGGATCGGTAAACGTTCTAGTTCATGGTATGAAGAGATACAGGGCTTCAGATATCATTTCTGAATCACCAATCTTAAAAACCCGCATTGAGGTTTTTGACGATATCTTGGAAACTGATGAAGAGCTTGATGCTTACACCAGATCTGTCATCAATCAGGTTAAAAAACTTTCAGAGATCAATCCATACTTCAACGAAGAGATGAAGCTTGCAATGTTGAACTCGCCATCGCCAGGGTCTCTGGCTGACCTGGTGGCATTTGCGATCTCGCTTGATATCCCGGAAGCACAAGATTTCCTGGAAACATTGGTTGTTAAAAAGAGATTTGCGAAACTTCTTGTTTATTTAAAACGCGAAAAAGATGTAGCTGATATCCAGAAGAAAATCTCTGATGAAGTAAACGATAAAGTTAACAAATACCAGAGAGAGTATTTCCTTCGTGAGCAATTAAAGGTCATCCGTTCCGAGCTTGGAATGGAAGAAGATGAAAAATCACGTGACATCAAACGTATCAAAGAAGAGCTGGAAAAAGTAGGGATGCCAGAGGACGTGCTGAAGACTGCCAAGGAAGAACTTGAGCGCCTAGAGCTCATCCCTGATAGCTCTCCGGAATACAACGTCGCTAGAACTTATCTGACATGGTTAATTGAACTTCCATGGAAGAAATCGACTGACGACAATATCGACATCGCCAACTCAAAGCGACTGCTTGAGAAAGATCATTACGGACTAGAGAAAGCAAAAGAGCGTATTCTTGAATTCCTTGCCGTAAGAAAACTTAAGCCTTCATACGACGGGACGATCCTGTGTTTAGCGGGTCCTCCAGGAGTAGGTAAAACATCTCTTGGTAAATCAATTGCAGCGGCCCTGGGAAGAACTTTTTACAGGTTTTCACTTGGTGGTATGAGAGATGAGGCGGAGATCAAAGGACACAGAAGAACATACGTAGGAGCGATGCCTGGAAAAATTATTCAAGCGCTTAAGCGTGTTGAAGTGAACAACCCGGTAATCATGCTGGATGAGATCGATAAAATCGGAAAGTCATTCCAGGGTGACCCAGCTTCAGCTCTATTAGAGGTGCTGGATCCTGAGCAAAACTCTACCTTCATCGATAACTATCTTGATATCCCTTTTGATTTATCAAAAGTTTTATTCATCGCTACCGCTAACTACATCAACGACATTCCGGAAGCGCTTCTGGATCGTATGGAAGTTATCGAACTTTCTGGTTACACACTGGAAGAGAAAGTGGCGATTACGACAAAATGGATTATCCCGCGTCAGCTTAAGAAGCACGGATTAACAAAATCTGATTTCTCTTTAAGTCTGAACGTTATCAAAAAAATTATCGCAGACTATGCTCGCGAGCCGGGTGTGCGTGTACTTGAGCAGCATATCGCTAAACTTTGTAGACGTGCGGCCCTTGATAAGGTCTCTCGTCCTAAGAGCAAGGCCAGAAAGTTCACACCAGAGCTTTCAAATCTTGAAGAGATGTTGGGGACGCCACGTTTCCACTCTGATTCAGCTGAGAAGAAAAACAAGCCGGGAGTTGTTACAGGTCTTGCATGGACAGCATACGGTGGGGAAATTCTTTTCATTGAGACTCTTCCACTAAAAGGAAAAGGGTTCAAACTTACCGGGCAGCTTGGTGGAGTAATGAACGAGTCGGCAAGTCTCGCTTACTCATATGTTAAAAAACTTCTGCAGAACCAGATCGATGCGGGGGTTGCGGCAACTCCAGCTAAGAAGAAGGTTAAAACAAAACTTCCAATTCCTGTTGGCGTTGTGAAGAAAGATGAGCATGAAAACGAAGACTACCTGGCGGCCCATGAAGTTCACCTTCACCTTCCAGCGGGTGCGACTCCAAAGGATGGCCCGAGCGCTGGTATTACGATGGCCCTTGCTCTTTACAGTTTAGCGACTAACAAAGCGGTCGATTCAGATATCGCTATGACTGGTGAGCTATCTTTAACAGGTAAGGTTCTTCCAGTAGGAGGGATTAAGGAAAAAGTTCTTGCGGCAAAACGCGCAGGGATTAAGAATATCATTCTTCCTAAGCAAAACGAGAAGGATTTGAAAGAAGTTCCTGCTCTTCACAGAAAGGGTATGAAGTTCTATCCGGTTTCGCATTTTGATGAAGTCTTAAAGATCGCTTTGAAAAAATAGAAAGAAGAAAATAGAAAGGCCGGTCTCCACCGGCCTTTTTTATAAACAATCACAATCTCTGCAATTCCCCGTTTCTTGCAAAAACCCTGAGAGCTTATAACTACCTATCGGGCGGATTATTTATAATTTAAATAAAATTAACCTTAAGAAATAGCCTAAAAAGGCGAAAAAAAACCGCCTAAAATAGGCGGTCTTTCTTATAAAAATAATGTTTTAGATTAATTTTAGAATTCGTCTGAGTCGTACTCAGAAATTGGAGCGTGCTTAATTTTTCCAGCAGCGATCTCTCTTAGGGCAGTAACAACTTCTTTGTTCTTAGATTTAACCAGAGGCTCAGCTCCTTCTCTTAGTTGCTTTACTCTCTTAGTTGCTAAGTGAACAAGTTCATATCTGTTTTCTACTTTTTCTAAGCAGTCTTCGATTGTAATTCTTGCCATGGATATACTCCTAAAGCCGATTGGGGCCAAAATAGATTTACGAACTTTAGGTTATAGTCAAAATCCGGGTCAAAGTCAACGGAAGGACTAAGACTCAAGCTTTTTATACAGCGCATCTATCTCTGTTGCGTAAGTTTTAAGGATTATCTTTTTCTTAAGCTTTAGAGATGGCGTGATCTGGCCGTTTTCCACGGTAAAATCACTCGGCGCAATAAAAAAGCCCTTAATCGACTCAAAACTCGCTAATTCGCTGTTAACCGCCTGCACTTCCTGGTCAATGACTTCAAAGACACTCGGGTCAGACGCGAGCTCTTCATACGTTTTTCCGCTCGCTCCGCCCTCTCGGAAGGCTTCGTGATCAATACTAATGATAGCGATCAGGAACTTTCTCTTGTCCCCGACGATCATGGCGTTGGAGATGTGTTTTTGCAGCTTCAGTGTGTTTTCGATTTTCTGAGGAGCCACGTTTTTGCCGGCGCTGGTGATAATGATATCTTTTTTGCGGTCGGTGATTTTTACGTAACCGTCAGTGGTAAGCTCGCCGATGTCTCCGGTTAAAAACCAGCCGTCTTTGAACGCTTCTTTGGTAGCTTCTTTGTTTTTGTAATACTCACTAAAGAGCGCTTCGGTTTTTAACATGATCTCGCCGTCCTCGCCAAATTTCACCTGCACATCACCTAATGGAAGACCGATGGCCCCAGGGATTTGGCGGACTGGAGGATTGAGAATACATGGAGCTACTGTTTCAGTGAGGCCATAACCTTCAAGGATAGTAAGATTGGCGTTTTGAAGGAATTTGATGATCTCGGGAGATAGCGGAGCTCCACCAGAAACCAGGAAGCGAATGCGGCCTCCGAAACGGTTGTAGATTTTTTCAAAAACAAGTTTGTAAGCGAGATTCTTTTGTAGAATCTCATATGTTCCGGGAGATTTGTCCTGGTTGATTTTTTCGAAGTAGTCGTTGGAAGCTTTAAGTGCCCAATCGAAGACGCGTTTTTTGATTTCGTTTTCTTTTTGGATATTTTCCAGAACTTTTGAATACACTTTTTCAAAAATTCTGGGAACGGCCAGCAGAATAGTTGGTTTTGCCACTTGCAGGTTATCGACCACGCGGTCGAGTGATTCAGCGTAAACGCATTCGAAATCAAAAACAAGATTCAGCATCGAATCACATCTTCCAAAAACGTGTGAGAGTGGAAGGAAGGTGAGTGAGCGGTCGTTGGGAAGAATATTTGTCCTAAGCGAGGAGTAGACGTTGTTGAGCATGACTACGAACGCTCTTTGTGAGATCACAGCACCTTTTGGGTCGCCGGTCGTTCCTGATGTGTAGATGATTGATGCCAGGTCAGTTGATTCACCGGATTCGATAGAGGCCTCAAATCTCTTGGGAGAGTTTTGGGATTCTTCACGTCCGTTGTCGAGAAATTGTTGATAATTGTGAAAAATAATTCCAGGTGATAGCTTTTTCACCGATTCTTCAGAGACTTCTTTCAGTGCCACGATATGTTTTAAGTGCGAGAGACTTTTTTGAATTTCTAAAATTTTCTGCAGTTGAGCCTCGTTCTCAAGAATGAGAACTTTGGTTTCACTGTGATTTAAAATGTATTCAACTTCGTGGGCAAGGTAAGTCGGATAAACAGGTGTGACAACTGCTCTGGCAGCGAGTGCGGCCATGTCGAAGAAGTGCCATTCTTTTGAAGTCTGGGCCAGAATGGCCAGACGATCCTGAACCTGGATATCAAGTTTTGTGAGTCCGTAAAAAATAGTGCGGACTTTATCTTTATATTCTTCATTGTTGTAAAACTGCAGATCACCGTTTTCAATCCAGCCAATGGCCTTGCGGTTTGGTGATTTCAGTGTCTTTTTTAAAAAGAGTTTTGAAATAGTTGATTCTTTCATCATAAATTGACCTTCGATAATTTCCTTTTTTTTAATTTCGGCATCTTAAGCAAAAAACTTTCGGAAGTTTTATGCAATATCAGCGCATTCTATACTGGAGTTATTTTATGCGAGATATGATTCTTATTTTAAGCCGCTGTCAGACTTATAGGTTAAGTCCTAGAAGTAAAAAGCGCTACTTCCGCTTTCACTTTAAGGGTTTTTATAGTGGACTAAAAATTAAGGAAATTCACGTCTACACCCATCAAACAGCGGATTTAATCAGCGGAGAAGATTATTTGTTGTGGGTGAGCCTAGTGTCGGTTCGTGAAACAGTACTTGAAGTGTCCTTGATAAAATATAAGAGAATAGAGTAAGTTAATCATGGTATATTGTTTATTGAGGTGAATTATGAGCGAAGAACTTTTAAAGCAAACTGTCATGGAAGAGCGCAAGTTTCTACATGATCTTTCAAATCATATTGTAGTAGCGCATGGTATGGCGTCGTTTGTTTTGAGGTCGGTCAAAGATAACCCGAATGTTGAGACTAAAGAAATTGAAAGACTTGAGAAGAGCATTACGGCGATAAATAAAATGACTGAATTGTTGCAAGAAAGACGGGCGCTGTTGCACGCCCGGTCGTAATTTTTATTTAACTTTTACAGTAACGATGTCACCGATCATCATTTTTCCCACTTCAAACACCGGTGTTTCTTCACTTTCTTCCAGCTTGTTCAGAACACCGATAGCAGAAGCATCTTCCGCATGCAGAACCTTAACTTCGCCGATTTTTACCCTGTGGTTGTAGCGTTTTTTGCTTTCGTATGGGTCAAGGACCGAAACAACGCGATAAACGTCAAGCACTGAGCCTTTTTTCACGCCCTGGTTTTTACCCATATCAACGTAAAAATTCTTTCTGATAATTTCATCTTTATTTCCCATCGGGATGTCCTGGGAAATGCTGTAAATAACATAATCTTTAGCGATGGCCATCGAAGCCGTGAATGTCAAAGCAATCATAAAGAGAACTGGTAACTCAAAAAATTTTCTCATGGTTTTACTCGCTCTTATTCAAAGTGCAGTCTTTGAATCTTGTTTTTGTATCGGTGGAAAGGCCCACGGGGATAAGGCGGCTTCCATTGGGAGGGCGGATATGGAATAATTTGCCTGAGTAAGTGACCTAATCCTTCCAGAGTTAAACGCTCAGGTAAAAAAAGGGTAGAATATTAGGGATGAGAGTCGCCTTGGTTTTATTATTCACCTTCTTTCCAGTCTTCGCACACGAAGGTCATGGTGGTTTTTATCATCCTTGCCACGATGATGAGCTTTCGGTTCTTTCAGCGGGCCACAAGGAGCTTTCAAAAAACGCCCTGAAGTCAGCAGCGCTTTTACCTGGGGCTGAATTTTATAAAAAATTCAAGCACACCAAGGGAATGCTGGTTAAAGGTTCCAAGAATGTCGATGATGCTTCACTTGAGAAGGCCAGCGAGATTGTAGAGAGAATGCTTGCTAAAAGGCCGGATCTTAGAAAACAGTTAATCGAAAACAAAGCAGATGTTGTTATCATCGCCAAAAACGAAAACTACTGCCAGATTCCCGAGGCCCGTGACCTGGCCCAAGCGGCGACTTTTGATGGGCGCAGCTTTTGTGATATCTGTGGCGGTGGTGGTGTGATTGGTAGACCGATTACCACTGTCTGTGAGGACAATCTGCTTAAAACGGATAAAGATCCTTATCATAAGAAAGAGGATATTCTGACTCACGAATTCGCTCATACGATTCATATACTAGGAATGGATATTAAGGAGAAGAATCAGATTATTGAGCTCTTTGATGAGGCAAAACTTAAAGGAATTTTTTCGAAGAATAAAAATGGCGGAAAACCCTATGCTATGGCCAATGATGTGGAGTTCTTTGCATCTTTTTCAGCGGTCTGGTTTGGTGTTCACAACCCGGAGAGTGATGCCACTCCTGAAGGGGTTGTGAACAGGGACTCTATTAAAGAAAAATTTCCAGCGCTTTACGATTTTTTGAAAACCGTCTACGACGAATAATAACTCTACTTAACTCTTATGTATTTTGGATAACCCCAGATCAAATCTGAAGGGCGGTAGTTCTTCACGTAATCATGATAAAGAATAAAGTTTCGCGAGTAGTACTGCATGACCCACGGAAGATCGTCATTGACGATTTTTTCCATTTTCAGGATAAGCGCCTTCTTCTCCTCACCATCCTGAAGTTTACTTAACTTCTCATACATTTCGTCCAGGTCCGGTCTTGAATAGAAAGAAGCATTCGGTCCCGGCGGATGATTGACCGAGATCAATAACTGATAGATGTTTTCAGCATCCGGATAATCCAGCGTCCAGCCGTCCTGGAAGAACTGCAGATGTCCAGTGCGGGATTTTTCGAGGTACTGCTTGAAGTTGTTTTTTACAATCTTGAGCTTGATTCCGATCATGGCCAGTTGAGTTTTAAAATACTCGGCCTGGTCGTTGCTGATTTTTGATTCTGCCCTGGTGTCGTATACTAATTCAGGGAGATTTTTTCCTTCGGGATAACCGGCCTTCGCCAGAAAGTCGCGGGCCTTCTCCAGGTTGTATTCGTAGGGAAGTGTGGCCGAAGGGTCGTAACCTAAAATTCCGGGAGGAAGGATAGAGTTCGCTCTTTGTCCGGTGTTGTTGGTGAAGAGCTGGATGTATTTGTTCATATCCACCGCATGTGCGATGGCCTTTCTAAGGTTCAGGTTTTTCCCAAGTAGAGGGTCCTTCATATTGAAAGCAAGCCACCAGTAAGTCAGGGTTGGAATGGTTTGCAGCCTGATGTTTTTAGCTTTGATTTCTTCTTTCAAGTTTCCAACATCGTCAAAAACTTGTCCGTAGAATTCCTGAGGAAGAACGATAAAGTCCAGTTGCCCTTGGTTGAATTTCTCCCAGCGCGAGATATTGTCGTTTACTACGATGAAGTTGATCCCGTCGAGGAAAGGGAGCTTTTCACCGCTGTCTTTTAAGAGGCCGCGGCTGTTGGTGAAACGGTCTCCGGTCGAAGGATAGAAACTCTCGTGGTAGTTTGGGAACTTCACTAAGCTGATTTCCTTGGTATCCATTTTCTTCAAGAGAAATGGTCCGGTTCCGATTGGGTTGTGGCTCAAGTCGTTTTTATCGTGCTCAATAACTTCCAGAGGAACAGGAGAGATAAAACTCATCGCAAGTTTGTAAATGAACTGCGGCGAAGGCTGAATCAGCTCGATAATTAAAGTGTGGTCATCCGGGGCCTTGATCCCGGAGATCGGTGTTGACTTGAATTTCTCAAAGTCGTTGCCGACAACTTTTCTAAAATCATTGACACCTTTAACGATCCCGTCGACAACCCACCAGCCGGTTGAGTTAAGGGGAGCGTACGAGAGTCTTTTGAATTGAGTGATGAAATCCTCGGCCTTAAGCATTCTCGGTTTGCCTTTAAATGCCGGATGGTCATGGTACTGAATATTCTTCTTTAGTTTGATAGTGTAACGTTGCCCGTTGTTTTCAATGGTGGGCATGCCTTCTGCCAATAGAGGCTGAAGTTCATACGGGCGATTCAAGTAGTGGTACTCGTAGAGCTGCTCGCAGATATTGTAGATGATCATCCCCGAGACGTTATCATAGGAGTTGACCGGATCAAGCGTGGAGATGTCACTGGTAAGAGCGACGTTTAAAACTTTGTTGTCCTTAGAGATGCTTTTTTTAGTACACCCTAAAGATAGAGTAAGGATCAGGCAGAGACTAAGGACAACAAATTTTTTCATGGTTTAACCTAATTTTGCTTTAAGTACACTTTTTGCTTGAGGGACAAGTTTCGCAATCAATGCCGCTTCACCAGAACCCTGGGCCATATCCGGTTTTCCACCACCTCTTCCGTTCATCACTGAAAGGATTTCTTTAAGCGCGTCGCCAGCGTTTAGTTTCGAAGCTCCTTTAGCTGCACGGACCAGAACCGCGGCCTTGTCTCCATTGACGTTGTAAAGAACAACAGCGCCGTTTTGATACTTGCTCACAAACATATCTGAGAGTTTGCGAAGGTCGCTGTCAGCGCTCGCCTCAACGATCGCCACATCAATTCCACCGATGTTCTCAACATTGTTGAAAAGATCTTTTGATTCACTCGCCTGGATTTTATCCTTAAGTGCTTCGATTTCTTTTTGTTTGTCTTTAAGTTCTTTGAAAAGGTTTTCCAGTTTACCCAGAGCGCGCTCTTCTTTATCCATGAACATGCTTTCAACTTTTTTCAGAAGTTGAGAACGGTGGCTCAGGTAGTGGATTGCTGTTTCTGATGTTGTCGCCTCAATACGGCGGACACCCGTGGCCAGTGACGACTCACTTAGTATTGTAATAAGACCGATATCACCAGTGTTTGTAACGTGAGTCCCTCCACAAAGTTCGGTCGAGAAATCGCCCATGGTAAGCACGCGCACGACATTTCCATACTTCTCACCGAAAAGGGCCATGGCGCCTTTTTTCTGGGCCTCGTCCATGCTCATATGATTGGCATCTACGCCGTGTGACTTTTGAATCTCTAGATTCACCAGGTCTTCAACCTTCTGAATCTCTTCTTTGGTCATTGCCTGAAGGTGAGTGAAGTCGAAACGAAGTTTTTCACTTGTTACAACTGACCCGGCCTGCTTTACATGCGGACCCAGGACTTTGATTAAAGCTGATTGCAGAAGGTGAGTCGCAGAGTGGTTTCTCATTGTCAGTCTTCTGGTATGAGCATCAACTGAAAGCGTGTAGGTCTTTCCAACTTCAAGAGCGTCAGCGTCTTTTGAAACATGAATATGAAGACCATCAACCGGTTTTTGAGTGTCATCAACGTGAGCGATAACATTCTTGCCGTCTTTAATGACTCCGATATCCCCAACCTGCCCTCCGGATTCACCGTAGAAGCCGGTTGTATCAAACACAAGACCTTTCATTTCCCCCATGTCAACGACATCGAGAAGTTTTGCCTGCACCTCAAGTTTATCGTATCCAACGAAATTGGTTGCTCCGTGTTTTTCTTTTACAGCGTGGAAGACCTTATCTGAATTATCCAGACCGCCTTTCCAAGATTTGCGTGACAGTTCTTTTTGTTCGTTCATCGCTTTTTCAAAAGCGGCCTGGTCAAGTGTGAGACCTTGCTCTACAAGATACATTTCAGTTAAGTCCACCGGAAAGCCGAACGTGTCGTAGAGTCTGAATGCCGCTTCACCAGAGAACACCTTGTTTGAGACTTCAGTTTTAAGCGACTCGTTTAAGAACTTTAATCCATTCTCAAGAGTCTCTCTGAACTTTCTTTCTTCAAGCTCTAGAAGTTTTACGGCCAGTTCTGAGTTAGAAGCATTTTGCGGGTACTCAATTCCCAGGGCTTCAAAAACAGCTGGAACAAGTTTGTAGAAAGAGATTTCTTTCACACCAAGTTCGTTTAGGTATTTTACTGCGCGACGGATGATTCTTCTTAGAACGTATCCACGTCCTTCGTTTGAAGGAATCGCCCCGTCAGTGATCAGCATAGTCGCTGAACGAATGTGATCGGCCACAACTCTGAAAGCTGCCTTTGTTTTTTCGTCTTTGCCGTTTGGCTCGTACTTCTTGCCGGAGATTTCCTCAATCTTCTTCATGATCGGGAAGAAGATGTCGGTATTGTAGTTGTTATAACAGCCTTGAAGAGCAGCTGCTACACGCTCAAGACCAGCACCAGTGTCGATCGATGGTTTTGGAAGTGAGAATTTTCCTTCAGGAGTTTTTTCAAACTGCATGAATACCAGATTCCAGATTTCAACATATCGTTTTTCGTCTTCAAGCAGATCTTTCGGGTCAACTCTTACTAAATCTTTATCGGTGTACTCTTCACCGTGGTCAAAGAAGATTTCTGAACAAGGACCGCACGGCCCGAATTCGCCCATCTCCCAGAAGTTGTCTTTATCACCTTTATTAAAAATGCGCTCGTCAGTTAATCCGGCCACTTTTTTCCAAAGTTCGCGGGCCTCGTTATCAGAGTAGTGAACTGTTACGTATAATTTTTCTTTTGGAATTTTCACTTCTTCAGTTAAAAATTCCCAGGCAAAACGAATTGCATCTTCTTTGAAATAATCACCGAAAGAGAAGTTTCCGAGCATTTCAAAAAAAGTATGGTGACGAGCTGTATGGCCTACGTTTTCAAGATCGTTATGTTTTCCACCTGCGCGCACACATTTCTGAATCGACACTGCTCTTTTGTTGGTCGCAACGGCTTTACCAGTAAAGTAGTCTTTGAACTGGTTCATTCCGGCATTACAGAATAGAAGTGTTTTATCGTTGTGTGGAATAAGAGAGCTCGATGCCACTTTTTCATGTTGTTTCTTCATGAAGTAGTTTGCGAATTTTTCTCTGATTTCCTGGCCAGTGAGTGTTTTGATTTTGCTGTCAGACATTGGGATTCCTGCTTGATTGAGAGGGTCTTGTAATGACGTAGATTTTACATTCATCCCATGTATTTTACAATGGGATAACCCGGAATCAGCAGGAGGGGGCGGTGTGTCGGTTACCTAAAACTGAGTTAAGAAATCTCGTCTAAAGAAGTAGCATCAATTTGAATGCCAGTGTATTTGGCCTTGAGGATGCCGAAGACCATTCCGGGGTTATGACCTTTGCTGAAGACATATCTGATGGCCTTTTGGCGCTCTTTTTGGGCCTCTTCCCTGTCTTCTGAGAGGACTCTCAATTTCTTCTTTAGCAGTTTCTCAATCTGGTCTGCTTCGGTTAGTTGGTGCTCATCGAATATTTCCTGAATAAACTCTTCTGAAACAGAGAGCTTTTCCTGGGAAAGTTTCTGACGAATGTAGGAAATCGAATACCCTTTGCTCATGAAGCCTTTCACGCGGGCTTCAGAATAGGCTTCTTCTCTAAGGTAGCCGCGCTCTTTGATTTCATTAATAGCGTTATCTATTTCGTTTGCAGGAAACTTCTTTTCGCGCAGTTTTTCGCGCAATTTGTGTTCAGAGTAGTCTCTGCTGGAAAGAAGTTTTACGAGGTAGCTGTACGCTTGTTTTGACATTTTTTACTTAAGAAACTTTGAGAGTCCCTGGCCTCAAATTCTTGAGGGAGAAGGGACTCTTAAAGTCAGTTTTTTATTGGATGTTCTTTTTAGATTTTTTCGGAGTTTTTTCGCTTTCTTCTTCAAAGATCTCACCAGTTGTAGTGTCAACTTGTGGAGCAGGGAAGCCTTCAGCTAGACCAAACTTAACCAGGATTTTTTGCTTAATTTCTTCCAGCATCTCTGGGTTTCCTTCAAGGAAAGTTTTTGAGTTCTCTCTTCCTTGTCCGATTTTTGCGTTGTTGTATGAGAACCATGCGCCGGCCTTTTCTACGATGCCGTTGTTTGAAGCAAGATCCAGGATGTCTCCAACTTTTGAGATCCCTTGCCCGTACATGATGTCAAATTCTGCTTCCTTGAATGGAGGAGCAACTTTGTTTTTAACGATTTTAACTTTTGTTCTGTTACCGATGTGAGATTCACCATCTTTAATCGCCGCTGTTCTTCTGATGTCCAGGCGAACTGAAGCGTAGAACTTAAGAGCGTTACCACCAGTTGTCGTTTCAGGGTTACCGAACATAACACCGATTTTCATACGAAGTTGGTT
>JBEIPI010000072.1:0-15353 GCA_040377165.1 Bacteriovorax sp. | reverse complement strand
ATTTTCGCTCTAATCTCTACTTTCCTAGTGTAATTTCTCGAAAGAGTTTTTATAAAAAGAAGGGAGCTTTCGGGCTCCCTTTTTTTATGCCTGTAAGTCTTCTCATGTTTTTCTCTCCAAAAATTAGAAATTCTTAGGAAAGTGCATAGGTGCACTCTTCTCCACGATGGTGGATTCGTAAGGCGAATGCCTTTTGTATAAAGATGGGCCAACGAATAATAGATGGCCCAAAGAACGGATACAAAAAACAGTCAGGCAAGTGAAACTCCAGCTTAACTTCGCAAAACTTGTAGTTGCTTTGGCGAAATAAAAACTGAATTCTTTAAATTCAGAAAACAAGGCGTAGTTATGCCTTCGAAACAATTGTTCCATAAAAAACTCCTAAAAAAGTTAAAAGTAAAAATACAAAAACTAAAAGCGCAAATTACATGTGAGTAAATGATCCAAAATAGAAAATGAATGTACCGATAATTTTTAGAGGGCCGTGAGGTAAATCGAGACCACAAGATCAGTACTAATCATTTTTGTAATTGAAATCATAAATGTACCTCCCTTGTGAGTTTGAGTAATAACTATTCCGAGAATAAATGCTATTTGAATTTTTGTCAACAGGGGCAAAAAAATAAAGTTTAGGGGCCTAGGCCCCCTTACTTTTCTATCTTCCGCATGATCTTAAGACTTCTGCTAATTCATTAAGTTCATCACAACGGTACGCTTGCATTTTTGAGCAAGAAAAAATCGCGCACTCAACAACATCATACGAAGCATTTTTACACTGATTAAGAGCTGCGATCACTTCATCTTTTTCATCAATCAGATAGGCTGGAACTTTGCTGGCGATGAAATCAAAACATTTAGAACCATAAACATTTTGGCATTGAACTGCATACTCATTCATTTCTTGTAGCTCATCGTACTGATACTTTGGAAGTTTTTTAAAGATGCTTGTTAAGCAGCCGCCATCGATATTACCTCTGCACATTGTGGCCACATGGCGGAGTTCACTTTCTTCATCACAAAGATATGAAGGAAGATTTCCGCACACAACACTTGCACATGAATTGCCAGGGGCCGGATAACAATTGTTTTTTGCTTTTAGGGATGTTGAAGAAACTTCTTTTTTATAATAAAGAAAAGAGAGATCATCCAAAGTTGAAGCTTGAAGAGATTGAAAACTAAGAAGCGATACTAATAGAAACCATTTCATAAAAACCTCATTAAAATGTTGATAAAATAATTGTAATCAAAATGATTGCATCATCACAATAAGCTGACAGAGCATGAGAGGATTTAGAGGTGAAAGGTGTCAGTAAGATACTGTTGCAAAATCAATCAATCGCAAATTTTGACTCACCCGAGTGGATCGATTCACCATTGAGTATGACATCGTATGTGATCGGGCAGACCTTTGAGAGCATAAAACTTACACCACAGTACTTGGTCATAGAGGCCTCACAGGCCCTGATTGCTGATTCTTTTGAGACTTCTCCGCTAATCTTGTAGATAAGCTTAATACTGGCAAAATAAGCAGGAGTGGTTTTGGTCATAACCGCTTTGGCGTTAATGTCGAGCGTAAGGATGTTTTCTTTATGTTTTTCAAGAATCGAGACGATGTCCATCCCGGCGCAGGCCGAAATAGAATTCAAGAGCATCTCTTTAGGGTTGGGTCCGCGGTTCAAACTTCCATTGGCCAGTGTCGTGTCCATAAGAGTCTCATGGCCTCTGACATTGCCGGTAAAGCTGAGTTTAGTGTTCCATTTAACATTCGCTTCCATTTAAACTCCTATAATGAACTCATTTGAGAGAGAAATATTGCGGCGGCGTTTGCTGCATTTAAGTGGGCCACCTGTGGGTCAATCTTGATTTTTAAAACAGTGTCGGAAGAATCGATTATATCCTGGTCGATGCCGTGGCCTTCGCTTCCGATGATCAATACACATTTTTTGGGAAAATCAAATCCTTTCATGTCGATTGATCCGGGGATGTTGGCCGTCGATAGAATACTGTAACCAAGATCTTTTAACTTTTTCAGGTCTCCGCGCACATTGATGGAATGATAAGTTCTCATGGCGAAGATGTTTCCCATGGAGACGCGGATGCATCTTCTCAAAAAAGGAGAGCAGGTTTTTTCATCAAGCATGATCGAGTTGATGCCGAAAGCGGCACTGGAGCGCACGATGCTCCCGACATTTTCCGGTGAGCTCAATCCATTTAGAAGGATGATGCGGTCATGGAGCTCACTTAATTTGAAGTCCTGCGGTTTTTCAGCGAGTAGTAGAACTTCAAAATGAATTTTGAATCCAGCTACGGATTCCAGGACTTTCTTTTCAGCGGCAAAGATGTTTTCGCCGGAAAGCCCGTGCCTGTCGATGAATTCTGGAGTCGCCAGGATCTTGTGAATTTTTCTTCCACTGGCCCTAAATTGCAAAAAGAGTTTCTCCGCTTCGGCGACAATCAGGTTATTTGAATTTAAAACATGATCCCTGATACTGATGAACTCAGCGATACGGGGATCATGGGTATCTTTAATATGAATCATGCTTTTAAAACTTTCTTTAGGTACTTGCCGGTGATTGATTTAGGGTTTTTCGCGACTTCTTCCGGAGTCCCTGTCGCCACCACTTCTCCTCCACCGGAGCCGCCTTCTGGCCCAAGGTCGATAACATGATCAGCAGTTTTAATAACATCGAGATTGTGCTCGATAATTAAAAGCGTGTGACCTTGATCAACCAGTTGTTGAAGTGCAGAGAGAAGAATTTTGATATCCTGAAAGTGAAGCCCTGTTGTCGGCTCATCAAGAACATAAAGACAGTGGCCTTTGGTTCTTTTTGATAATTCACGGGAAAGTTTTAGGCGTTGTGCCTCTCCACCGGAAAGTGTCGTGGCCGGCTGGCCGAGTTTCATATAACCAAGACCAACTGATCTTAGCGTCTCAAGGACACGTGAGATTTTAGTGTGGTTCTTGAAGAATTCGCAGCCTTCTTCAATCGACATCTCTAAAACTTCAGAAATATTCTTTCCTTTATATAGGACAGAGAGAGTTTCGGCATTGTAGCGGGTTCCCTTACATTCAGTACAAGTGATGTAGACATCAGGCAGGAAATGCATTTCAATTTTCTTTACACCGTTACCTTCACATTCTTCACAGCGACCGCCTTTAACGTTAAAGCTAAAGCGCCCTGTTTTATAACCTCTGATTTGTGATTCATTAGTTGAAGCGAAAATGTCGCGAATGTCGTCGAACAAACCGGTATAGGTTGCTGGGTTCGAGTGAGGCGTTCTTCCAATTGGCGACTGGTCTAGTTCGATAACAGTTTTAATTTCATCGACACCCGCAAGAGCATTGTAGTTGGCTTTTGAGTAGAGAGTCTTGTGAGTGTTGGTTAAGTGAGTCTTTAGTGCGGGAACCAGAATCTTGTGAATCAGAGTTGATTTACCTGAACCACTGACACCGGTCACACATACCAGTCCACCAAGCGGGAAATCCACGTTAAGTTTTTTAATATTATGCTCGGTAGCTCCAGTAAGTTTCAGAAATTTTGTCGCTTTTTTTCTGGTAGTCGGAACCGGAATGCGGTCAATGCCGGATAAGAAGCGCGCAGTAAGTGATTTTTTATCAGCAAGCAACTTGGCCAGTGGACCGTGAGAGACAATTGTCCCTCCGTGGATTCCAGCTCCCGGCCCCATGTCGATGATATAGTCACTTTCATTCATGGTATCTTCGTCATGCTCGACGACCAGGACAGTGTTACCCAGGTCGCGTAGGGTTTTTAGTGTTTTGATTAAGCGGTCATTGTCTCTTTGGTGTAAACCTATACTCGGCTCATCCAGCACATAAAGAACTCCTGATAAGGCAGAACCAATCTGGGTTGCCAGACGGATACGCTGTGATTCTCCACCTGATAAAGTCATGGCCCCGCGGTTTAGTGTCAGATAGTTTAATCCCACATCGTTAAGGAATCTTAAGCGGGAGATAATCTCCTTTAAAAGTTTTTCTGCGATGATTTTCTTTTCACCGTCGAGTTTAATGGCGCTAAGGTAGCTGAAACATTCAGCGATAGAGAGTGTACAAAGATCCATGATGTTCTTTTCACCAATCTTGGTCGAAAGGGCCACGCGGTTTAAGCGAAGTCCTTTACAAGACGGACAACATTTAATGTTCATGTATTTTTCTAGTTCAATGCGAACCTTATCTGAGCCAGATTCAAGGTATTTCTTTTCCAGCCACGCCGAAAGGCCCGGGAACGCTTTGGAGAATTCAAAGTGCGAATTTTCAGAGGTAAAAGAGTAACGGTAAACTTTATCAGAACCGTTAAAAAGTATGTTGGTGAATTTTTTTGGAAGCTTCTTGAATGGAACTTCGACATTCACCCCTTCTTCATCGGCGATGGTCTCAACCATTTTGTAAAGAAATGAGTTTCTCTTTGAAAGAGGAGTGATCGCACCTTCAAGGAGTGGTAGTGACTCGTCAAAAACCATCAAGTCTATATCAAAAATCTTGGTTTCACCAAGCCCATTACAAACTTCACACGCGCCGATTGGTGAGTTGAATGAGAAGAGCCTTGGCTCAAGTTCTGGATAAACAACATCACCGTTAGTGGATTTGTTGTGCTCAGAAAAGCTAAGTACTTTTTTGTCATCAATCAGGATCTGAACATTTCCTTCGGCGAGTTTTAGAGCGTATTCGATTGAGTCAGCAAGGCGCTTTTCCACATCGTCTTTTAAAACGATACGATCGATGACAATATCTAATTGATATTTTCCTTTTGGTGCTTTGATGCCGTCTTCGAGTAGGATCATTTCTCCATCAAGACGAGCTCGGGTGAATCCCATTGTCTGGAACTTGCTTGAGAGCTCCTTGAATTTAATTTTATCATTGTATGGAATCGGGGCGAGGATTTGAAGTTTGGCCTTGTCACCCACTTTCAGGACTTCTCTGGTAATCTGGCTTGGAGTGTATCTTCTGACTTCAACACCAGTGTCCGGATCGTAAAGTGTTCCAATGCGGGCGTAAAGTACGCGCAGGTAATCGTAGATTTCAGTGGTGGTTCCGACTGTTGATCTTGGGTTTTTGCTTGATGTTTTCTGATCAATGGCAATCGCAGGGCTTAGTCCGGTGATCGACTCTACTTCAGGTGGCTGATACTGGCCCAGGAATTGGCGGGCATAACTGGAGAGAGACTCGATGTATCTTCTTTGCCCTTCAACATAGATCGTATCGAAGGCGAGCGAAGATTTTCCTGAGCCGGAAGGCCCGGTGATAACTGTGAGCGTGTTCTTCGGGATGTTGATTGAAACATCTTTTAAATTGTGAACGGCTGCTTTAACAACGCTGATTTCATTTATTGACATATTTCATAACCTCAAAAGCTTGCTTGAATAAAAAAGTGAGTCCTGTCGCGTTCGCTTTGTTCTTTCCATACAAATCAAAAGCGGTGCCGTGATCAACGCTTAAGCGCAGAAAAGGAAGTCCCATGGAAATGTTTAATCCTATAAGACCATGTGTCGCTTTAAACTGCGAGAGACCTTGATCGTGAAACATATAGACGAAAAGTTGTTTTTTCTTCTCATCATGATGCATATGAAGTGTATCACCTGAATATGGACCCTTGAATAATAATGTGTGCTTCTTTTTTAGTTCATTAATGGCAGTGCCGATAATTTTATCTTCGCTTCCCAAGATCCCGTTTTCGCCAACGTGGGGATTGATGCCTGAGAAGATCACTTCATCAAAAGCATGGAAATATTTCTCATAGAACTTGAGCGCTGTATGAGTTTTCTCAACAATCAAATCCAGTGTAATTGTTTTTGTGACATCTTTTAAGGCCACATGATCAGTTATGAGCAGCACATTCTGTGAGATGCCTTTAAAGGTCATCGCAATATTATTGTTCTTGAAATATTCACGGAAAAACTCAGTGTATCCGGCCAGGGATTTTCCGTTGTAGATCAATTGATCCTTTGAGGTCGGAAGTGTAACCAGGATATCATTGGGAGTGATAACACTCAGGACGTGCAGAAGCGAGCTGCTGGACGAAGGAGTCCCCGTCTTCTTTTCCGGGTGAAAAAGATTTAATCCTTTGAAATTCTCTTTTTTGAGCTTCAGGTCTTTGAAGTTAGTGTTTAAGTCGGTCTCATCCACCACCAGGGTAATGGCCTTCCTCTCCTGAGTTGTCAGCAGCAAAAATGATTTGAGAAAGATCTCGAGTCCAATCCCTCTTTCATGCCCCTGAGTTACATATATCATCTTTATAAGGCCTATCTATAGAGAGGTTTTGATATAATGCTTATTTCTTTCTCTTTCAAACCAGACGGCCGTTTCAGCTTTCACCGCTTTTTCAAAAAGTGAATCTTTGATCTTCTCTTTTTGAGCGGCGAAGGCCTCAGTTTCCACCAGGTCTTTTTTAGCGATATAGAAAACGTGGTACTTATTATTGATCACTATTGGTGTGGTTAATGCACCCTCATCAGTTTCTTTTAACAGGTTTTTAAAGTCCGTAGTAATCCCTTCTTCGTTGATGTCGTCCAGGTTGGTGACGGTCAATGTTGAGTAAGCTTCAGGAAGTACGCCATTGATTCTGTATTGTTTTACAACTTCTTCCATCTGCCCCTTGCCTGGCTTATTAATAACATCTTTATCAACACTGTAGTCGATAAGGGTGTATTTAAAATTCATACGGGAGTCTTTTATGTTGGTCTTGTAATAAGTGTTCTTAACATCCTGCTCAGATACAGAAATCATCGGCGAGATAACACGGTTAACGAAATAGCTGTACTCAATAGCTTCTCTTAAAGTCTCAAAGTATTCATCAAAAGAAGTGCCTTGTTGTTTTAAGAAGCCCATCAGGGATTTTCTGTCGACACCAAGTCTTTCCTGGTTTGATTTAATTTGTGATTCAACCTGGTCATCGGTGATGGTGTAACCAAGTTCAGAAAGTTTAGAGCGGATCAGGTACTTATTAATTGAGATCTGAAGAATCTCTTCGTTTGTGTAAGAGTTTTTGTCGTAGATCATCGGGGCCACGTTCTTTTTGATCGCCAGGTTGCTGCTGGTGCGATTGATTTGCGAGAGTGTGATGATGTTATCGTCAACGATGGCGGCGATTTTATCGAGAAGTTTTGCTTCGACAGATAGTGAGGTCAGAAGAGTTGCGAGAAAAAAAAAGCGACTTGCGAGTTTCATTTTTACCTACTCAAAATTACAGCTAAATAGCGGTATTAAGAGTAAGTTATTAGATTCTACTACGCAAGTCGCAAAGCTTTAACGAAAGGTCTATTTTAAGAATTCTTTATTAATTTTAATTTGTGCACTTTTACGTGCGTCAGCAAAGTACTCTTCAAGAATTTTGTCGCGTTTTTGATCGTAAACGATTTTCTTATAGAGTGCCGGGTCAACTTCTTTCCACTCTCTTACCCCAAGAACTTTAGCAACGTGGTAACCGAACTGAGTTCTGATTGGTGCTGAAATAAATCCGACTGGTTTTCCGTTGATCGCCTTGAAATATTCTGGAGCATACTTAACTGCCGGAAGGTAACCAAGGTCACCAGCAGCTGGTGCGGTCGAGCTTTGTGAGTATTTATTGGCAAGTTCAGGCCATTTTTGTGGAGCACCCTGAAGCTCTTTGTAAACTTCAAGCGCCTTTTTCATAGCTTCTTCTGTCTCTGCTTTGTCTGGAGCTACACGCACGCGGAAAAGGATATGAGCTGTGCGGTATTCTTTGTTTTTTGAATAATACTCTTGGGCCTCTCTGTCGCTGACAACAATTCCCTGAAGTCTTTTTTCAAGGTCTTTTGAGATTTGAGCGTGGTAGAGAACGTCTTCCATTTTCGCTTTAACGATAGGGTCATCCTGAAGTTTAGCTTCTTTTGCTTTTTTCAATCCGACTTCGCGGTTGATAATGTCATTTAGAACTTTTTCTTTTGTAACCATTTTATCAGAAACGTACATAAGGTTTTGTTCAAACGCCTGATCCAATTGTCCTTTTTTGATTTCAACACCGTTAACAGTTGCGACTACTGCGTCCGGGTTAGTGTTTCTTGGATTTGTTGCGGCTTCTTGTGCAACAGCGGACATCGAAATTACCAGGGCCAGCATTGCGAAAATTTTTGATGTTTTCATCACTAATATCCTCAGAAAGTTAGTTTTCTTAAATTACAGTATTATTTAATGATAACAGAAATTAAAAAAAGCGAGAATAAAATCGCTATGATGGAATTAAATGCTCACTAATTCCCTTGGAAAACTTGAGTAAATCACTTTGTGATACGGCGGTTTTTTGATTGTAGATAACACGATAATCCGGAGTAAATTGATAGATTTTTGGGCGAGAGATGAAGAAGTTCACCACGCGGTCGCGAAGTTCTGTGTTGGATTCCAAAAACTGTTTATCAAATTTTAAAGTAATCGCAGTCCCACCAACCTGGACGGATTTAAGGCCTAAAGTCTGAAGGAAAATCCTGGTTTCAAGTACGGTGAAAAGATTTGAAAGCTCTTCGCTGAAAATGCCGTACACATCCTGGAACTCTTCTTTAATGTTTTCAAGCAATGAGTGCGATTCGCAGTTTGAGAGACGTTTGTACTGTTTAAGTCTTTCGCTGGCATCGCTGATGTAGTGATTCGGAATAAACGCCGGGAAAGGTGTGACGATTTCGATGTCTTTTTTAAGCAGCTTTTTTTCTCCACGCAGTTCATGAATGGCGTCTTTTAAAAGCTCCATATATAGCTCTAGTCCAACCGCTTCGACGTGTCCGGATTGAGTGGCCCCTAAAATATCACCGGCCCCGCGGATTTCTAAATCCACAGAGGCGATGTTAAAACCTGAGCCCATGTCGGCGTAAGTTTGAAGTGCGTGCAGACGTTTTTGAGCAATCGTTGAAATCTCGCGCATACGGGGAACAACGAAATACGCGTAGGCCTTTTTATCCGAGCGGCCAATTCTTCCCCTTAGTTGGTGAAGCTGGGCCAGACCGTATGTGTCTGCGCGGTCGATGATCATCGTGTTGGCGTTCGGGATATCAATCCCCGATTCAATAATCGTGGTGGCAATCAGAACCTGATATTGCCCGTTGTAAAAAGAGTTGATCCTGTCTTCGAGTTCTTTTTCACTCATCTGCCCGTGGGCAAAAGTGATCTTTGCTTCAGGAACCAGCTCCCTGATTGAGGCCGCGTATTGTTCAATGTCGTGGACTTTATTGTGGACGACAAAGACCTGTCCTCCGCGCTGAAGTTCTTTTTGAATCGCGCTTTGGATTGTGAGCTCGTCTTCTTTAATTACATAACTTTTAATCGATTGCCTGCGAGGTGGAGCGGTTTTTATCAGAGATAAATCGCGCAGACCTAAAAACGCCATCTGCAGTGTTCTTGGAATCGGTGTGGCCGTCAAAGTTAAAAAATCTACCGAAGCTTTCATCAGTTTCAGTTTCTCTTTGTGGCCTACGCCAAAGCGTTGCTCTTCATCGACGATCACGAGTCCCAGGTCAGAAAATTTCAATTTATCTGATAAAAGCTTGTGAGTTCCGATTAAAATATCGATTCCGCCTTTTTCGGCCTTTTCCAGGATTTCTTTGGATTCTTTGGCGGATTTAAAACGCGAAATGAATTCAATTCTTACCGGGAAATCTTTGAATCGTTTTGAAAAAGAGTTGTAGTGCTGAAGAGCAAGAATAGTGGTGGGAACTAAAACAGCGACTTGCTTTTTATCTTCAACGGCCTTGAAGGCCGCACGCATCGCCACTTCTGTTTTACCGAAACCGACATCACCGCAAACCAGGTAGTCCATCGGCGTGGGCTTTTGCATGGCCTCGAGAACTTCCTCAATTGCGCGCGCTTGATCCGGAGTTTCCTCAAATGGAAAAGCGAGTTCAAATTCTTTGTATAAGTGATCCGGTGGAGAAAAAGCGTAGGCAATTGAAGACTGCCTTTCCGCCTGAAGTTTCAAAAGATCAAAGGCCAGTACTTTTGCCGAATTTCTCGCTTTGGCCTTGAGGATCTGGAACTTGTTGGTGCGAAGGCTGTCTGACTTCAATCCCGCAGCTGAATCAGCGTGCTTTTGGATTAAGTTCAGTTTGTAGACCGGCACGTAAACTTTGTCGTTTTCTGCGTATTTCAGGACGAGGAAATCACTTTTGTCGCCGGCAATGTCCAGCGCTTCAAGCCCCAGGTATTCCCCTACTCCGTATTCGCTATGGATGACATAATCGCCCGCTTTTAGCGTGGCCAGTTGTTCAGCGAAAAGATCCAGGTCAACTTTCTTGTATTTCTGCGGCCTGTTTTTTTTGGCGGCAAAAAGGTCACCGTCACTGATGATCAGAAATTTTTCACCCTCGTAATAAAAACCCTCTGAAACCCTGAATGGCAGAAACTCGATTCTGCTTTTTAAATCCGTTGGATAATTTTGCAAATCGATCAAATGCTGAATTTCGTTTTTGGATGAGTCACTGTACGAAGAGAAATAGATTTTCCCCTGAAACTGGAAATGCTTTTTGATGAAATCCAAAGCAGCTTTAATGTATTCAGGTTTTGAAAGTGACTGATTAATATGTTCGTTAAAAAATGTTTTTGTTTTAATTAACCGCAGATCGATGGAGTCGGAAATTTCTCCGAAAGTCATGTTGAGATTGAGCTGGTCAATCAGTACGACTTTTTTCTCTTTTATGTCGTCGAAAAAAGAGAAATCGTAGATTTTCTGGAAATGTGGGAGGATATTTTCATTGTTGAGATTTTCCTCACTTTGCTCAAAATCAAAGCGCAGGCCTTCAACAAATTCGAGATATGAGCGCTCAGTTTCATTCGCGTTTAAAACAATAACTTGTGTTTGATCCAGCTTGAAGTAATCAAACAAAGTCTCGGGATTTTTAAAAAATAACGGAACATAGGCCGGGTAATTTTCAAATAAGAGGCCATCGCTCAAGCGGGCGAAAATCGCTTTCCTGAATTCAAATTTTTGTTTGAAAGCAGGGCCAGGTTGAGGAAGATTCTCCCGGAGTGTGACCGGAAAATCATGATGGGCCAGGATGCCTGCCGCGGGTGTGATGCAGACATTTTTTATTTCGCGGTCTCTTATTGTTTTTTGTGTGTCGAGATCGATCGGAAAAATACTTTCAATCAAATCGTCAAAATATGACAGACGCACGGGCTCACTGCCTACCGGGTAAATATCAAAAATTTGGCCCTTTTGAATAAAGGTTCCCGGCTCTTCAACAGAAGTCGCTGAAGAATAGCCCATGCCCACTAATTTTTTTGCAAGGTCAAATGGCGCGATGATGTCGTCAGGTTTGATAACAAAACTAAATTCATTGAAAAAACTTTTGGGTGGAGTTTTAAGTGAGAGGGCCTCAAAACTTGTCACGAGAATAAATTTTGTTTTCGTTTGATCCAGTCGATTGAGTTTCGAGAGGACTTCGAGGCGGTCGTAAAAACTCTTCTCGGATGAGATGACCCCTGAATATAGCGACGCTTCAAGTCCCGGATAAAACAGCAGCTCGATGTCACTTGCGCCATGGGCCAATTGGAGCGAGTTGAAAAAATCTTCCGCTTCGTCGTTGTCTCTGGCGATCACGAGCTGAGATTTCTTTAAAAATAATTTCGTATTTTCTCGCAAAAATGAATTGAAAATGAAGCTCCACTGCTCAGTGGTTGCACCGTATAAATTTAGTGGAGATGAAGCATGTTCATCCCATTCTAAAATTTTTTGAAGCAGGGAATTAAAGTGACTCATATGACTATCATTTCAGCTAATAAAACATTTCCAAGATATTATATTTTCGTGTAATCTAAGGAAACTAAAAAATAGGAATTTTTTTCTCGGAGATCAAGATGTCGACATTAAATCTAGACGTCTACATGCCCGTCGTAATTTTAATTGCGCTCGCGATGCTTGTGGCAGGTGGATCGCTCTTTTTGGGGAGCTTAATTCGCCCTCATAACCCAAACAAACTGAAGGAAACCGCATACGAGTGTGGTGAAGAGCCTATTGGTACAGCTTGGGCGAACTTTAACGTACGTTTCTACGTTATCGCGCTAATTTTCATCATTTTCGATGTTGAAAGTGCCTTGATGTTCCCGGTCGCTGCTGTCTTTAAAAAATTCAATGAAATTGGTCTTGGTGGGACACTCTTGATGTCGATCCTTACTTTCGTTCTTGTTCTTGTGGCGGGAATTGTATACTGCTGGAAAAAAGGCGATCTTGACTGGGTTAAAAGCTTTCAGCACCAGACTTCAACTCCACCTACTTTTGGAAAAAAGGAATAGGCATGAATTCAACTGTCGTATCATATTTTGCTCAATCAAATGAATTTCAAAACACAGTCGCGTGGTTTTCAAAAGCTCTAGGCTTTGATGCTACTTCTTTGGTCGCCTTTGTTATCTTCGCAGTTTTTGCTTTAATCATCGTTGGTGCTATGGCAACTGTCGGTGGTCTTGGGACATACGCGGAAAGAAAAATCTCTGCCGATCTTCAGGCCCGTATCGGTCCAAACCGTGTTGGTCCTTTCGGAATTCTTCAGTTCCTTGCGGACGGTGTGAAGATGATCCTGAAAGAGGACATCGTAACAACAAACGCGGACAAATTCACATTCAACCTGGCCCCATTTCTCTGTTTGATCGGTGTATTCGCAACACTTGCGGTAGTGCCTTATTCAAGCGGATTCATGCTGGCCGATCTTAACGTTGGTATTTTCTATCTTGTTGGTATGGCTTCACTGGTTGGTGTCGGCGTTTTCCTTGGTGGATACGCTTCAAACTCAAAGTGGTCAATGCTTGGTGGGATGAGAGGTGCTTCGCAAATTATCTCTTACGAAATCCCGGCGACAATCACGATTATTTCAATCGTTCTGCTTGCAGGTGGATTGTCGATGAAAACGCTGATCAATGGACAAGGTGGAGCACCACACGAGTGGTACATCCTTCACAACCCGTTTGCATTCATCGGATTTTTTGTTTATTTCATCTCTGCGCTTGCAGAAACAAACCGCGCACCATTCGATTTACCTGAAGCCGAGTCTGAGCTAGTTTCTGGTTACCACACGGAATATACAGGTATGAAGTTCGGTCTATTCGCTCTTGCAGAGTACATCGAAGTTTTCGTTGTTTGCGGTGTCGCTGTTGCCCTTTTCCTTGGTGGATACAAAGTTCCTTTTGATCTTGGATCTGGAGCTATTTTAGTTGAGAAACTTGGCCTTGATTCAATGCTTGCTCAAAACATCGGGCAGCTACTGGAGCTTGGTTCATTCTTCACAAAAACATTAGTGCTTTATTATGTGGTTATCTGGGTTCGTTGGACGCTTCCACGTCTTCGCGTTGATCAGCTAATGACACTTTGTTGGAAATACTTAACTCCAATCGCAATTTTCAACCTGCTTGGTTGTGCGGTTTGGATGTACGCGTTTGAAGGAAAATCAATTTTTGCTTTAATTATGGCAGCGAGCGCCGGCAGCGGCGGCGGTCACTAATTAAAGGATAGGGAGAATACTGTGTTTTCAAATACACTTTTTTTAGCTTCAGCTCTTCTCACCATCGGTGGTGCGATCGCTGTGGTTTACAGTAAAAACTTAATGCACGCGTGTATTTATTTACTGGCTTCGCTTTTTGGAGTGGCCGGTCTTTATGCATGTATCGGGGCTGACTTCCTGGCGGCAACTCAACTAGTGGTTTACGCCGGTGGTGTTGTTATCCTTATGTTGTTTGCAATCATGTTAACTGGCGGGACAGGCAATCGTGTTAACAGATTCGGCCTTGAAAAAATCCCTTCAATGGGTAACCAAAAGACTTACTTCTTCGCGGGAATCGCAGCCGTTGTTTCGGCCGCAGTTATCGTGAAGATCATGATCCCTGTTTTAAGAGCAAACCCGAACATCGCTCCAGGTGCTAACGAAGCGACTGTGGAAAAAATCGGAACTCTTTTAGCAACTGACCACATCTTAGCTTTTGAAATTTCATCGGTTCTTCTACTGGGCGCTCTAATCGGTGCAGCAGTAATTTCTAGACCAAGGAAAGAAATCCATGATTAGTTTAGGGGCCTACTTAGGCATTTCATTCATCCTTTTTATCTGCGGCGTCCTGGTGATGGTTGCAAGAAAGAATATTATCGCGATCCTTCTCGGGATCGAGCTTATTTTGAACGCGTCTGCGCTTAACTTCGCAGCCTACACAAAATTTGTTAACGGCAATCTTGAAGGACATATAATGAGTCTTTTCATCATTGTTATCGCGGCGGCTGAAGCGGCGGTTGGACTTGGAATCGTTATCAGATTCTTCCAGTTAAGAGAAAGCATCCATATAGATGATGCTTCAACACTACAGAACTAATATAAGGTAAGGATATAGAGAAATGGATTACACAATCTCAACCATTGCACCCATTGTACTGCTTCCGTTTTTTGCTTTCGTGATCAATGTGTTTTTAGCAAAACGCATCCCGATTGCAGCAGTTGCACTAAGTACATTAGCAATTTTCGGTTCATTTATTTACGCTTTGAGAATCTTCTTAGATTTCCAAAACGTGTACGCGGTTAACTACCACATTCACAAAGTTTTCACGTGGTTTGACCTAAGTGCGGGTGAGCACTTATTCAAAGTTAACATGGGTATCTATATAGATAACATGACAGCAACTATGCTTTTAATGGTTACCGCTGTTGCGACTTTAATCCACGTATTCTCAACTTGGTACATGCATGATGATGCGAGATTCGCTCGTTTCTTCGTTTATATGTCACTCTTTACTTCAGCAATGCTTGGACTTGTTCTTTCAGACAACCTGCTTTCAGTATTCATCTTCTGGGAGTTAATGGGATTCTGTTCTTACTCACTAATTGGTTTCTACTACGAGAAAGAAGGTGCTGGAAACGCATCGATGAAAGCGTTCATGACAACGAGAGTTGGGGACGTATTCTTCTTAATGGGTATCCTTATTATCTGGATCCTGGTTGGAAGCACGACTTTTGTTGATATTTACGCTGCTATCGGAGCGGGCAAATTTTCTGGAATGTTCACTTCTTTTGGCGTTGCTCTTCCTATTGCAACGATTGCAGGAATCTGTATTTTCCTTGGAACTATGGGGAAATCGGCTCAATTTCCAATTCACGTTTGGCTTCCAGATGCGATGTTTGGTCCAACACCATGTTCGGCCCTCATCCATGCAGCGACCATGGTTGCCGCCGGAGTTTATCTTTCTTTAAGAATGTATCCTCTAATGGAAGTTGGGCATTTAACAATGTTCATAGCTTACATCGGAGCTATTACGGCTTTTGGAGCGGCAACAATCGCTCTCATCCAGACAGATATCAAAGCGGTCCTTGCCTACTCTACAATTTCTCAGCTTGGTTACATGGTTATTGGTATTGGTGTGGGTTCT
>JBEIPI010000076.1:0-14396 GCA_040377165.1 Bacteriovorax sp. | reverse complement strand
CTAATTGAGGTCGTTGTCGCCGTTCTCTTTGATTCTCTGGACCTCCTGAGAAAAATGGTGCTGGCACTTAAGAGTGGAAATGACAAAGTCATGGGTCAACTAAACACTAAGGCATTTGTGACCCGTCTTAACTGGCTGTCGGCCAAGTTTAAGGCAATCGAGCGTGCTTCGGTTGCGATTGACAAAAAGAATAACCTCTCTCAAGGCTCTATTGACGAATTAATGAAAAGTTTAGGACTTTAATTGGAGATAATATGACAGGCGACACTAACTTTATTGACTTCTCTCGCCCATTTGTTGATGCATGTAAAAACATCTTCTCAACAATGGTTAACTGCAATCTTGAAGCGAAAAAACCCGCAATCAAGACTGACAGCAACTCACGCGGTGACATCACTGCGGTCATCGGACTTTCTGGAGACCTGGAAAAAGGCGGGAAGATAACTCCGTACAAGGCAATGCTTGTATTATCTTTTCCCTACGAAACTTATTTTAAGGTCGCGAGCGCTATGCTGTCTGAAACATACACGACTTACCACCCGGACATCCATGACCTGGGCGGAGAGATCGTCAACATGATCATGGGTAATGCCAAGAGAGACCTTAAGAACCTGGGTTACACTTCAAACATGGCAATCCCTTCACTGATTGAAGGCAAAGGACACTCTATAAAATACCCGGCCGGAACAACTGTTGTCCTGATTCCTTTTGATTCAGCTCATGGGCCGATTTATATGGAGCTTTGTTACGCTACTGGTGAAGCTTAATTAAAAACGAAACTCTTTGAATGGCAGGTCGCTTTTTCCTCGCCATTCATTGAGACTAATGTCCAGGTGATCGAACTTCTCCACCACCTTCCCTTCTTCAGGTATTTCCTTTTCCTTCACATCAACCCTCGCAAAAGTAAGTCGTGCTCCATAAAAGTTTTTTCCGAAATCCAGGTTGTACATTTTTGTCCATGTGCCGGTATTGATGAAGATTGACCCATCATCATATTCCCTGAAAATAGGATCGTGCGTATGACCGACGATTAAGGCGTGAACATCTTCATTTTTGGTAACATATTCTTCCGTTAGCATCTCATAGTTCTGGAAGAGCTGAACCTCTTTTTTAACGTGCTCCAGAACCTCAATGATCCCTTTATTCTGCTTGAAGATCATGACAAAACGAACCATCATGAAGTAGTAGAAATTAGCGAAGGCAAAACGGATAGTGTAAAGGGAATCATAAATAATCCCGTTGATCATAAACTTATTAATCGGACGGACGGCATTGATATAATCCCTGCCCTCTTTAAACTTATTAATTACTCTGGTGACGTAATAAGAACCCCAGGGTGGAATGAAATATTTCTTTCCCTCTACATCTGTCGCGATTGAATTCTCATCATAGTGATGTGCCAGCTCATACTCGTGACCATGCTTAAGCACGACACCTTCTTCCGGGATATAGACTTCATTGGTGTTGAGCAAGATCTTAAATTTAGCCTGGTCATCCTTAGGAAACTGGTCCACCAGATACTGTCTAAGCGATTCAAAGATCAACTCGGAATCATGATTGCCCAGAATATAAACCAAACGGTTATTGGGATAGGTAAGAAAATTTCTCAGGGCATCGAATACGCCTGTATGCGCGGCCACAATCATCTTAAGCTTATCCAGCGCAGCCTGCTCACTCCAGAACTCATCATCAAAATAAGGAACAAAGGGCACTGCCAGAAGATCCAGGAAATCGCCATTGATAATCAGCTCAACTTCACGGTCCTGATAGTGTAAGCTGCCGTGATATTCAATGAACTCAATCAGCTCCTTATCGTAATGAAAATCCTCAAGAAAGTTTTTTCTTTTATTGACGATATAACCCGCCCCTAAATGCAGGTCCGAAATCACCAGGATGGTTTTTTTAATTTCATTTTTTTGGAGGAATTTCATACGTCTTATTTCCCACAATGAGTTCTACTTCCTGGAAGGCCGGCGAGAGCGGAATGAAGTGAAGAGTGTCCCCTTTTTTCAATTTAACTGTCGCTTTCTGGTATTTTTCCGGGTCAACTGAGATGTAACTGGCGTTGGTTTGTTTATTGATTATGAGTTTACCAATTAAACGCACCAGCGTTTTGTTCTCGATAATCACTTCCATCGTTGGTTTGAACTTTTCAGGAGAGATAACTTTAAAGCGGTCATCGTGGGCGCTTACCAGAAAACCATCGAGCGTCTCGATCGCCCAGCTGCTTTGGATCGTGGCAAGAACTATAAAAAATAGCAGAGCAAATCGTTTCACTATAAACCTCATGTACATAATAATACTATCAAGCTTTCACCTTCCGACATAGCCAGCAAAAATAGCTATTCTTTTGTTTCCAGCGAATATTCAATGAAATGAAGTTTAGAGAGCTGGTCTTTCAGAATAAGCCGAACCTTCCAGCGCATAGTGCTTGATTCACATAAAGGAAGCTTAATCCCCCCCTGAAAAATACCGTCTCCACCTGTAAGTGCCGGCCTGATCAGCCCCATATTTTGCTCAATACCGACAAAATCAAATTCAACAGGCGTATATCCTTTCAGGGTGCTCTTAACTGACATCCTAATCTCTTTTTCGGTCTTAATCGGGTAAGGAGAAAAAGCGACTTCAACACCTTTAACAGTGCACGGGCGTTTACCCAAATCACAGTTCTCACTTTTTCCCAATGAGGTCATCTCCTGGCGCAGTCCCCGGAGAGAAAGGGAGCTGATATTTTTTGAGGCCTTTTCATAGGCCGCAAGATAACCGGCAAACGGACGGTCGTATTCAATAGTGTCCAGCCATTTTCCATCCGGCCCGATTACATAAACATTGGATGAGTGATCGACTATCAATTGATTGGAAGGAGTCCGGATCCTTGAGAAATGCCCTCCGTAGAGGGCAATGATTCTTCTTAATTCATCGTCACTGCTGTGGCGGCAGAAAAAAGTTTTCCATTTCTTTTGGCGTAAGCGGCCAGACTCTCCGGTGTATCGCGCTCATTATCAACCGAGATAAAAAGAAAATGGGCATTCGTCACTTTCTTCTTTTCCAGATGATCGCTAAGCATTTTCAGTCTTTGCACCGTAAGCGGACAGACCTGAGGGCATTTGGTAAAACCAAAAAAAAGAAATACTGTTTTGCCTTTAAGATCGGAGAGCTTAAAGTCTCTTCCTAAGGAACTGGAAATCGAAAAATCTCCTCCCCCAGGTGTATTAAGTGACGAGCTTTCTAAAGAGTGTGCATTAAAAGAAAAAAGAAGAAACATTAAAAGAAAAATTATTTTTGGCATTCAGTTTTAATTCCCTTATACCCGGCTTCAGCAATCAGAGCGACGATTTTGGCCTCATCTATTTTTTCAGGGTCAAACTCGATATCCCCCACTTCTTTTTTAACTGACACATCAGCACTTTTGATTCCAGGATCTTCCTTTAATTTACTCTCGATCTTGTCTCGGCATGATCCACAATGCATCCCTTTGATAGAAAAGCAGCTCTTTTGCGTTGATTCCGCAAACAGTGAACTGGATAGAGATAACAGCGCAACGAAAAAAGCAATTTTCATAAAGGCTCCAATAAAAAACCATGTAGCTCACTAATTATAACCCAGTAAAATGCCGTTTCATTCCCAGCTAAAGTTACCTAGCAGACTACCCGACCATTTCAATCCACTTGTTTTTTTTACCGCTATAGTCCCGACAAAGGAAAACCGATAAAGAAACATGATTTTGAATTTTTTTAGAAAAAACCAGACAACATCAATCAAAAACTCAAGAGAGCAGCTTTTAAAAAAAGTCATCTCAGACCCCAATCATCATTGGATCGCCAGCGACGTGAGCATTAGAAGGGCCTTTGTTGGACTCATCAGTGCACTCAACCCAACCCAGGCGGAATTCTTTCTAAAACACGAAACATTCTTCATCCCCTGCCAGGCGCAACTAAGCTGCGCTATCGGTAAAACAGGCAATCATCACCTGATCCTGGTCTTTCCTGATCTGATGAAGATCCTAAGGTCGGCCAGCGCAGATCACGGCATCGCCATCCTTGCTCATGAGATGGGACATATTTTTTACCAACACACTGAAAACAAAATCGAAACTCTGCAAGCGCAGATTGAAGCGGATGACTTCGCCTTTCAATTAGGCTTTGGCGAAGAGTTGCAGGAAATTCTCCTCGACCACGCCCACAGCCTGGACTGCCGGGTGAGAATTTCCAAACTTACCTCTAAGTTAATTTCACAAAAAAAGTCATCATAAAAACCAAAATACCATTCCTGCGAGCACTGTTGGAATGAAGGCCGCCTTAAGCAGGCTTAAAGGCTTCAGGCTTTTTCCCGGACAATAAGCGCGAAGAAGTGCAAACCCCGCAGGATTTGGAGCATTCGCAATGATAGTCATCCCTCCTCCGACGACAGCAGCGGAGACAATCAGGTACTTTGAGGACTCACTCAGATTAGTCACCTGTGAGGCCAGCGAAGTGATGGCGGCGTTGTCAGTAACCGGAGCGAGAAAAAGTGTCCCCAGATAAAGCTGAATATTTTCCACTGAACTTAAAATTGGTTTTAACCACCAACCTTGTTTGGCCGTGAGGATGACCAGACCACCAAGAAAAAAACCAACCAGCATACTCTCTTCCACCCGCACTTCTGATTGATCCTCTTTGGTGATAGCGTAAAAGCCCAGAAAGAAGACAAACAGCCCCAACACAAAGGCCGGGTGATGAACCGAGAGCACACAAAGTGTGATGAAAATCAAATGAACTAGCATAATCCACGCCGGTGCTCGCCTGGCCGGAGCATGGGCCACACCGGAAACTTTTTTGATGCCGGTTAAAGTTTTCTTATTAACATAGACAGCAAGCGCTGTATTTAGAAAGGCCGCAATCACCGCTTTCCATCCAAAATTTGTGAACATGAAAGCTGTGTCCCACGCCCATGGCCTTGCCACCATTAGAACCGGAGGAGCTGCAAAGTGCGTGAGAGTCCCACCAATCGAAATGTTAACAAACAATACCGCGAGCGTTGAATAAAAGAGACGATCCGAGATTTTTCCGACCAGAGGCTTAAACACCGAGCGCTTTAAAAGAATTGCGGAAATTGTCATCGCCGCCGGCTCAGTAATCAATGACCCCAGCAAAGGACCGATAAATAAAATCGTTGCGTAAATCCTTACCCCCGGAGGCATAGGAAGAATTTTGGAGAGCCCACTGATAATCATCTCTGCAAAATCGGTCACAGGTTTCGAAGAGGCCAGGATCATGATGACAAATACAAAGGCCACTTCAGAAAAATTAAGTTCATCCATCCAATGAAGCCCGGCCGAAAAGCCTTCCATTATCATCAGGAGAAAAAGAAAAATCCCGGCCCAGATTCCGAAGACAATCTCAGGCTCTCCTGCAAAATGCAGAAAACGCGACCATGAAGGTCTTCTTGTTTTATAGTAATCTGAAAGAGTGAGTATCTTTGATGCCCATAAAGATTGAAGAAGGGCAAAAGTAAAACAGAGTGTGGCAGTTATCCCAACGGCTGTCATTTCCATAGACGTATCCTTGAAAAAATAATTTTCGGTAAAAATTAAGCGAGTCTTCTATGGAATGAAGGTGGCGGAGAGCGGGATTTGGTTTTTTTAGTAAAACATCTTTTATGATGAGCGATCAGAGGAATATCCACGACCGCCAGAGACTCTAAAGCAAAAGTGAATGAATAGGTTTCAAAAAATAAAACGGCCCCATCGGCGAGCTGGCGCTTTTTAACTTCAGAAATATAATTCTGACCAAAACTTAAGGAAACAACACTGTCTTTTGCGTGTTTTTCCCAAGTAGTATGAATGGGGGTTTCTGCCTGAAGATCGAAGGACTGAAAGGTGAATACAGATAAGAACAACTTCAGGAAAACAGAAAGAATCAAAAAATGATTATTTAGTCTCACATAGTCATTCTATCATAAGAGACACCATTTGAGGAGAAAAACCTAAAGCAAAATCCTCAAATCAGTGACTGATTTAATCTCATCACGAATCTTTGCCGCGTCTTCAAAGCGCAGGTCTCGTGAAGCTTCTTTCATCAGTTTCTTCAGCTCCTCGATACGCTTATCAATTGCTTCCGGAGTTAAAAGTTCCACCGTCTGCTTTTTCTTCGGACCTTTTGTGCCTTTGGTCCCGCGCAGAGTTTCGATAACTCCACCACTCACCGATTTTTTGATAGTCTGAGGAGTGATGCCATTTTTTAAATTAAACTCTTCCTGGATTTTTCTTCTTCTTTCTGTTTCACCGATCGCGACGGCCATGCTTTTGGTGGTTTTATAGGCATAGAGAATAACTCTACCTTCTGAATTTCTAGCGGCCCTTCCGATAGTCTGGATAAGCGATCGCTCTGACCTTAAAAATCCTTCTTTATCCGCATCTAAAATTCCCACTAAAGAAACTTCTGGTATGTCTAACCCCTCTCTTAAAAGGTTGATACCAACGAGAACATCAAACTCTCCGAGACGAAGGTCGCGGATAATTTCCATGCGTTCAAGTGTATCAATATCAGAATGGAGATAACGGATCTTGATGCCGCTTGAAGCATAAAATTTGGTCAACTCTTCCGCTAATTTTTTCGTTAACGTGGTGATAAGGACGCGGTTGCCTTTGGCAATCGTCGCTCTCACTTCTTTTAAAAGATCATCCACTTGAGTTTCTGCGCTTCTAACTTCGATAACCGGATCGAGCAGTCCTGTGGGCCTGATGATCTGCTCAACATACTCACCATTTGTTTTTTCCAACTCATAATCCGCAGGTGTTGCGGAAACATACATCACGATATCCTGTCGGTCCTCAAACTCATTGAACTTAAGCGGCCTGTTATCCAGAGCTGACGGCAAACGAAAGCCGTAGTTCACCAGGTTTTCTTTTCTGGCGCGGTCGCCTCTGTACATCCCACCGACTTGAGAGACTGAAATATGGGACTCATCGATAATCATCAGAAAATCTTTGTCAAAATAATCAATTAAAGTTGGAGGGGGGTCCCCTGCTTTTGCCCCTGTCAAATGGCGCGAATAATTTTCAATCCCCGAACAAAAACCAAGCTCCTCCATCATCTCGATGTCATAGAGTGTTCTTTGTTCAATCCTCTGTCTCTCCAGCAGTTTTTCCTGCTTGGTGAACTCCTCGATTCTTTCCCTGAGCTCCACTTTAATATTAGCCAGGGCATCTTTCATCTTAGCATCACTGACAACGTAGTGAGACTTTGGAAAAATCGAGACACCTCTTAATGATTCAATCACTTTCCCGCGCAGAGGATCAACCATTGCAATGGTTTCGACCTCATCCCCAAAAAACTCAATACGAACCACATTGCTTTCTTCATGGGCCGGAAAAACTTCCACCACATCACCACGCACTCTAAAGCAGCCGCGTGAGAAATCAATATCATTTCTTTCATATTGGATAGCAACCAGGGTTTTCAGGAAATCATCGCGGTCGAGGACCTCCCCCACTGAAACCTGGGCCTTCATGGCCGAATACTCTTCTTTAGATCCGATACCGTAGATGCATGAGACAGAGGCAACGACGATAACGTCTTTTCTTTCAATTAAACTTCTCGTGGCCGAGTGACGAAGCTTTTCAATTTCATCGTTAACCGCCGAGTCTTTTTCAATGTAAGTGTCTGATCCGGCCACGTAGGCTTCCGGTTGGTAATAGTCGTAGTAAGATACGAAGTATTCTACGGCATTGTGGGGGAAAAATTCTTTAAACTCAGCATAAAGCTGAGCGGCCAGTGTTTTATTGTGGGCCAGAACCAATGTTTTTTTTCCCAGGGCCTGGATCACGTTGGCCATAGTAAAGGTCTTACCTGAACCAGTTACCCCAAGAAGCGTCTGTTTGGTTTTGCCGTTTTCGAATCCTTCCACCAGCTCCTTAATCGCCTTGGGCTGATCGCCCCCGGCCGGCCAGGGAGTGACTAACTTAAATACTGAACTCTTTTCTTTATTATTTTCTTTCTTCATTGATGTTTTCTTCTATAATATCCCTATGAAAAATATACTACCAAGTCCACTGCAATACAAAAACAATCAGCTCTATTTTGATGGGAAGCCGTTAAAAGCAATCGCTCAAAAAAAGCGCACGCCTTTTTATTTATATAGTAAAAAAACGCTGCGCCATTTTTATGAACATTTTACAAAAGCAGCGGTGAAAAATAACCTACCATCTCCCTTGGTTTGTTACGCATTAAAGGCCAACTCCAACAAAAATGTTTTAAGCTCATTAAAACAAATGGGAAGCGGCGCAGACGTGGTATCAGTCGGAGAACTAAAGAAAGCTATCAAAGCAGGAATCGATCCGCAAAAAATCGTATTTTCCGGGGTGGCCAAAACCGCTGAAGAGATCCGCTTTGCTATCAGATGCGGTAAGAAGGGAATCTACTCTTTCAACGTTGAATCGATTGAAGAACTTGAGATGATCAACCAGATCGCAAAAGCTGAAAAGCGCATCGCCCGTGTGGCCTTCAGGCTTAACCCGCAAGTCAGCGCCAAAACCCATAAACACATCTCTACCGGAAACAAAACCCATAAGTTTGGGCTTTTGAAAGCAGATATACTTGAGGCGCTGGATGTCAGGTCTTTTTGGACCAACACCACGCTGGTCGGATTAAGCATTCACATCGGAAGCCAGCTGACAGAAATGAAAGCGACCGTAAAAGCAATTGAGGAGATTTCTAAACTCGCTCTAAGCATCGACACTCCACTTGAGTTCCTTGACCTGGGTGGTGGATTGGGAATCGACTATACAGCAGAAGAAAAAAGCAAACTAACTTCCATTGACACTTATATGGAGACAGTGGCAGCTGCCTTAGAAAAATACTATTACTCAAAAACCGAGCACTGCCCGCGCGTAGTTTTTGAACCGGGAAGAATCATTGTTGGAAAAATGGGAGTGTTAGTCTCTCGAGTAGTGCGCACAAAAGTTTCCGACTCCAACCACTTCACCATCATTGATGCCGGTATGAACGATCTGATTCGCCCCGCTCTTTATGAAGCCTATCATGAAGTTTTGCCGGCCGATGCTTCTAAAAAAACTATCTCCACTGATATCGTAGGCCCGATCTGTGAAACCTCTGACTGCTTTGGCAGCAAGAGAAAACTTCCTAAGCTTAATGCTGGAGACCTCGTGGTCATCGACAACGCTGGAGCTTACGGTCAGACTATGGCCTCAAGTTATAATGAGCGTGAGATTGCGAAGGAATATTTCGTTTAATGAAAAACAACCTCGGCAAAGCTCTTTTTGTGCTATTGGTTCTCTTTTGTCTGACTCCCTGGAGTAATTCTGCGCTGGCACTTTTAGCGGGAGTTGTTTTTGCCTGCACTTTGGGCAATCCATTTAAGGTCTATACAAAAGCATACACTTCCACACTACTGCAGTATTCGGTCATCGGTCTTGGCGCCGGAATGAATCTAAAAGTGGTAGGTGTTGTCGGCGTTCAAGGAATCGGCTACACACTGACTGGCATTCTCCTCACTGGCCTAATTGGTTATCTTCTTGCGAGATTATTAAAAACTCCTTTTGTGCTCTCAACGCTCATTAGCGTAGGAACTGCTATCTGTGGTGGAAGTGCCATCGCTGCCACAGGTCCGATCCTTAAGGCCGACAGTGAAGAAATGTCGGTTTCTCTTGGTGTTGTTTTTATTTTAAATGCTCTCGCTCTTTTTATTTTCCCGCCCATTGGTCATGCCCTATTTCTTGACCAGCACCAGTTCGGTTTATGGAGCGCACTCGCTATTCACGATACAAGTTCAGTTGTCGGAGCTTCCATGCAATATGGTGCTGAGGCACTTGAACTAGCAACAACGGTTAAACTTGCCCGCGCCCTATGGATTATTCCACTGAGCTTAGGTTTTGCTCTCTTCATGAAGTCAAAAACAAAAATCAAAATTCCATGGTTCATTTTCGGCTTTATCCTGATGGCCGCAGTAATGACCTGGGTGCCTGAATTAAACCCCGCCGGAGGGGTCATTTCATCTGCTGCCAAAAAACTTTTGGTTCTCACTTTATTCTTCATCGGAAGCAACCTCAACCTCGAAGCGATCAAAAAAGTCGGCGCAAGACCCCTGCTTTTAGGTTTTATATTGTGGATAACCGTTGGCGGCTCCACTCTGATGGCCGTGAAGCTGAACTGGATTCACTAGCGACTATTTGAATCGGGTATTTATTCCTTCAGCCTTCCTCTAAATTAGCCGATCTACTGGTAATGAAAGGACTTTTCTCATATCTATTCTATCCGCTGATGCTTGCGATCGCAGGCCTTGCGTATTTTATCGCTTATGAATTAACCCATTATCATCTAGTGGGCGTCTACGCTGCCGTGTCGTTTGCTGCCGTCACTATTTTTGCGGCCGAAAAAATAAGTCCACTACATAAAGAATGGATTCCTACTAAAGAAGACCTGGTACCTGATGTCTTTTTTTACGCTCTGATTGTTCAGGTGCTTTTTCCTTTCACACTATATTTCAGCGGAATCTATTTTTTAAAACTTTCTGGTTATGAAAACGGAGTGATTCACAACCTATGGCCGCATGAGCTTCCAGTCGTGGTTCAGTTTTTTATTCTCACAGTGGCGGGAGAATTTTTTCAATACTGGTGGCATCGCTTATGCCACACTTCGCCCTTTTTGTGGCCGATTCACTCCCCTCACCATTACCCGCAAAAACTCTACTCGTGGAATACATCCAAGTTTCACTTTCTTGATAAGTTCGTTGAATTCTTTTTCACTGTTTTTATCTTCATGGCCTTTGGGATGAGTCTCGAAATCTTCTCATATTATTATGTTTTTTACGCCATCACCGGATATGTCCAGCACTCCAACCTCGACATAAAAATGGGTCTTCTGGATTATGTGGTTGCTTCAGCGGAAACTCATCGCTTTCACCATGATTCGAATTTAAACATGAGTAAATGCAACTACGCCAACAACCTGGTCTTGTTTGATTTGCTTTTTGGAACCTTCAAACGCTCTCCTGAGGGCATCGTTAAAGTTGGAGTAAGATCCAAAAATGTCCCCGTAGGTGTAATCGAAGAGATTAAAGTGCCTTTCACACATTTCAATAAACGTTTTTTCCAGTTCATCGTGAAGACAAGCATGAAACATGTAGCGGGGAAAAAAGTTGAGGCACTGAAAGAAGCCGCTAAAAACCCCGAATCCTGCCAACACCATCTGCTGCTTAGTATGATTGAAAAAAATCAGACAACTCTATTTGGCAAAGAACATGGATTTAGTACAATCAAAACCATTCAAGAGTATAGGTCACGTGTTCCTATTCGCGATTATGAAGAGCATAGAAAGTATATAGATCTAATTCTTGACGACACTCCTGCCGTTTTAAATGTGACTGCACCTCACTATTTCACCAAGACCAGCGGTACGACTGGAAAACCCAAATACATCCCTATCAATAAGGACACTCAGCAGTCCTTTATTAATTCTCAACAAACGCTAGGCCATGCTTTATACAGCAAAGACCCACAGTTTTTAGATGGGGAAATTTTCTCAATTGTAGGCAACGCTGTAGAAGAAACTCTTCGCGGGAAATGGCCTTGTGGTTCAATGTCCGGAAAACTTTATTCACTGGCCCACAAATCAGTGCAGAAAAAACACATTTTCCATCACGACCTTGCGACTCTCAATGATTCTGAGAAAAAATATTTTTACCTGGCCGCTCTGGCCATTCTCTCTCCCGATACAAGTTACTATGTCTCTCCTAACCCTTCGAGCCTGATAAAGATTTTTGAAGTGATTAACACCAAAAGGCAGCAGCTGATCGAATTGATTGAGGCCGGAGAAGATCCGGTCATAAAAAAGCATTCAAAAAAATTTTCCTACGCCAAAAAACTCTTAAACGAACCTGGCCTTCTTACTCCGGTAGAAGTCTGGCCCAACCTTCGCATCGCCTCTCTTTGGATGGAAGGAAGCTGCTCCTACCTTATTCCTGAAATCAAAAGACTCCTAGGAGAAAGACCCTACCTTGCCGAGCTTGGATTCCTTGCCAGTGAATTTTATGGGACTCTTCCGCTCGGGCCAGATACCAGCAAGCAGATTCCAACGATCCTCGATAACTATTATGAATTTATCGAAAAGCATGCTTATGAATCCGGTTCCCGCGAAACACTTGAGCTGCACGAGTTAAAACTCAACACCGAATACTACATCATTGTGACCACTCAATGTTTTTATCGATACTTCATCAATGACATTATCAAAGTCACCGGTTTTATAGAAAAGACGCCTACTATTGTTTTCTCGCAGAAAGGAAAAGGCGTGACCAATATTACGGGAGAAAAACTTTCAGAAAAACAGCTTATCTCTTTTTTTGAAAAGATGAATCAAAGTTCCAGAGGAATTAAATTCTTTATCTGTCTTGCTGATCAAAAGTCACAGTCATACACCCTTTACGTTGAATCAGCTGATTCTCTGAATCTCGCCTTGATGGAAGAAGAGCTTGATCGTCACCTAAAAGAGGTCAACATCGAATACGCCAGTAAAGTTTCAGACAAAAGGCTCTCCCCGATTAAAATCCTGCCGCTGAAAAAAGGCTCTGCAGAACTCTACCGCATAGACTGTCTGAAGCGCGGTCAAAGTGAATCTCAGTTCAAGTTTTTATACCTGCAATACTCGGCCGATGTTCATTTCCCATTCAATGAGCATGTGAAGAAATGAAAAACAGAGTTGTGAAATGTGAATCGATTCAAATCCCCTTCAAAGCGAAATTCGTCCACAATTCTGCAATCAGAAAAGAGACGGAAACCATTATAGTGCAAGTTAGCAATCAAGATGGTTTAAGCGGGCTGGGAGAGGCCTGTCCCAGGTCATACGTCACCAACGAGACGATTCAAAGTGCTCACAATTTCATAGCTCAGATGGAAGTAGCGATAAAGGCCATCTATACTCTGGACGATTTGGTCAATTTTAAAAACAGTCACAGACCTGAAATCGATAAAAATCCCAGCGCCTGGTGTGCACTTGAAATGGCAATGCTCGACTTGTTGGCACGAGAAAAGAGCACATCTGTCGATAAACTGCTAAAACTCACTAAAACTCCCTCTCATTCGCCTTCAACAGCAGTTCTGGGCATAGACACTTTTGGAAAATTCTTTTTAAAACTTACTCTTTATAAAATCCTCGGCTTTAAGGATTTCAAAATAAAACTGAGCGGAGATCAAGATGAGGATTTAAAAAGAGTTAAGCTAACAGCAAGATTTTCATCAAAAATCAGAGTCGACACAAATAATCTTTTTAAAAACGCCCAAGAGGCCATCACTTACCTCTTCCCTTTTAAAGACCTGATCTGGGCGGTTGAAGAGCCTGTTTTAGTCAATGACTACGATCAAATGAAAGACATTGCCCTGGCCCTCAAGATAAAAATAATCCTGGATGAGAGCTTCCTAAATGAACAGTCTCTGGAAAATATGAAAGCAATGAAAGAGTACTTTATCCCCAATCTCAGGATTTCAAAACAAGGTGGCGTTCTTAGAACACTAGAACTTATCGCAAAACTAGAACAGGAAAACATTTCATGGATCCTGGGTTCCCACGTTGGAGAAATGAGCCTTTTGACCAGGGTCGGCCTGCTTATCAGCGATCACTGCTCACAAAAAATGCTGGCCCACGAAGGTGGATTCAGCACCTTTCTTCTGAACTACGATCCTTTTTTTCCTAACCTCAAAATAGGTTTTGATGCGAAAATCAAAGGAAGAAAAAATATTCAAAGCGTTGGCTGGGGAATGAGCTACAGCAACATCAAGGAAAGAAAATGAAAAAAATCTTAACCGGGCTTATTATTTGTATCCCGCTGATCACCCTTGTCAGCTACTACAATGTTTCACTTTTACTTGAATCAAAAGTCATTATCATCTTTGCCATCGGGATTGTGGCCTCTTATTTCCAGGCCGACTACTCCCCGTTAAAAACGGATATCAACGATGTGGATAAAGGCACGGTCCTGCAGATCATCTGGTCTGTTTATCTCTCCCAGGCATTGGCGCTTCTGGAAGCCTTTTTTCTAAATAGAGAAAGAGCGTTTAACTACGATGCCGCTGCTATTGTCTTTCTTGCTATTGCACTTTTCGGTCTAGTTCTTCGCAGCTGGGCCTACATCAGTTTAGGAAAATTTTTTACCATGCACCTCCAGACAAAAAGTGATCAGCCGCTTATCGAGCATGGCCCATACAAATTCCTGCGCCACCCGAGCTACACCGGGGCCTTTTTAACTTACACCTGTATCCCGCTTTTTTTGGGGTCATATTATTCCGCAGTTTTTTCCGCTCTTTTATTGGGATTCGCTTTCTATAGAAGAATCGTGCATGAGGAGAAGATGCTGGAAGATCATATGGGAGAAAAGTACCGCGCCTTCTGTGAGACAAGGGCCCG
>JBEIPI010000114.1:0-8738 GCA_040377165.1 Bacteriovorax sp. | reverse complement strand
GCCTTCTGTGCGACAAGGGCCCGCTTATTTCCTTTCATTTGGTAACTGAGCCAAGCAGATCTTCTGCGTCCTCTATTTGAAAATCGAGGGGAATATCTCTAAGCAGAGTGTATAAACTCTTGCATGGCCCGATATTGATAAAACGAGTGACTCCGTGTTTTGAATGAAGCTCGGTGATCGCCTTCTCAAAATGAATCGTCATAGTAATAGTCGCTAAAAATTCGCGTTTGATTTCCTCTGGCGATGTCAGTGACTTGCAGCTTAAAGTTGAAAAGACTGGTATTTCCGGAAGTGACGTTTTAACCGTCAGGAATTCTTTTTCAGAAGCATCCACATAAGGCTTAATATAACGTGAATGGGCCGGGTAATCGAGAATAGGCATGATACGCCATCCTCTCTCTTTTGCGCGCTCACGGACTTTATCCAGTGAACTAAAGAGTGCTCCCACATTCAAGCAGCGAGCGGTTAAAACCGATACATCGACACCTTCAGCTTCAAACCAATCATAGTCCTGAGAAGTAAATGGTTTGGCCAGAGTTGTGGCCACTCCGATATTTCCGCCGAGCTTATCAATCCCCTCAATTTTGTGAGTAAATTTAACGTGCGAAACAACTGCTGTTTCAAAATCATAGGCCCCGGCCGTGACAGTGCGGGCGATATCTCCCAGCGAGACGCCGACCATCCAATCCGGGTTGGGAAAATGCTCACGCAGGTGATCGACAACCCCAACCTGAATAGATGAGATGATCACTGCGGCCAGACTAATATTATCAATTTTATAAATGTCTTCGGTATTCTGAGTGAGCATTCCCAAAAGATCGGTATCAATACCAAGCTCACGACGAAGAGCATTTTCCGCTTGTTTCAGACGCATTTTTACTTTAGGCAACTCGAGATAGCGCTCGCGGTCTTTTTGCCTTAAAAGGCCATTAAGCCCTGGAAAAAGATACGCCGTTTTCATATTGATCCATTTGTGAAATTTTTGAAACTAACTTTGACCAAAGTACATTTTCCAATTCGATCTCATTTGAATCCAACTGCTCGCTGGACACTGATGAATCCTCAAGAATGCTGAAATAAGCATAGTGAAGCGGAATGCTGTTCGTATGATAAATCATCTGCTGATAATGGCCATCAAAACGATTCTGAATGGCCGCTTCCGAAACCCCCGCCTCCAGTGATTCATAAACATAAGCATCAACAATTGAAACAAGTTTTTTCTCAAGTTCTTTATGCCCGCTCATTGAGCGAAACGGTGTTCTTCTAAGTGTATTGGCCGCCTTTAAGTGAGTTGCTCTGGAAAGTGAGAACTTCTCCTCACCACAGCTTAAAGCATAATTCCACGCCACTTCAAACTGGCCGTCTTCCATAATTTTTTCTTCAAGCACAGAGTCCACTTGTGGGCTGTATAAGTCCCATGCTTCACGCAGGGAAAGGTTCATTCGCTTTAGCATCATTAAACAAAGGTCCTCTTCCAGCCTGTAGAGACGGCTCAGAGGCATTCTCTCATCTTCCGAAAGCGCAGCGTACATTTTTTTTCCAAGCTCGATATGCTCGCTCTCATCAGCGATAATACAAGGAAGAACTTTCTGGGCCTTGGCATTTTTTGTCAGGGATAAATAAAGGCTGTAAATCCTAAATGGGAAACGCTCAATTGTCTGCGCCCCATGAACATAGGCCGCATGCCTGTGGTTGGCTTCGCGAAGAAGCGGACTATTGAAGAATCCCATGATGAATTCTTCACCGATCTTTTTCCATTCTTCTTCAAGTATGTAATATTTTTTGTCCGGATAAATAGTGGTCGGGCGGACTTCTAAAAGAAGTCTTGCGTGTCTTTGTTCGTCTTTCACGTGATCGATAATATTTCTTAAGGCCTCTGCCGGTGTGGCCTCAGTGATATTGCTCAAAATATACTGGGCAGCGATGTCTTCAAGAATAGACATATTCTTCAGCCAGATCGATTCCAGGTAGATGTCACTGGTGACAAGTTCCAAAAGAGGTGTAACCTCTTTTTTAAAGCTGGCGAGTTTGTGTCTTTTTGAGTTCATGGACGAAATTATCTCATATGCCGGCAATCCCATTGGGGACCATGTAAAAAATACGGCCCCCAATGCCTTGATTTTAGACACTTACTTCAGCTTGCAGCTCTTCACGTGCTCAGTGATTTTAGAGGGTTCGCCCTCAAACAAAAAGGCGATGTACTCACGGCCTGCGATCTTTGGGATGCTCCAGGTATAACTTGGGTACTTTTTGATGTACTGATTTTTGGTGGCCACCGGAAGCTTTTCCCATTCTTTAATCGACCATTTCTCAAACTCGGGGCACATAACCTGATAAGCGTGCACGCGCTCATGGTTGATGGTGAGTTTCATTTCATCAACCACACTCTCATAAGTAGGATTAGGATTTTGTAATGAAGCAAATGGGTTTAACCCAATCAGAGCAACTCTATCTTTAAGTGAAAGTTCAAGGTTGGTTACACTCACCTCGGCCTCTTTTTCCACGCGAGTCTTACATTTTTTTCCTTCGGCGGAGGTCCCCAGCCACTTCTGATACTTGTCGATATCCTCATTTAAAATAGAAAATCCCGAGGCACTCATCCCCAATGCATCCGGGCTGATCTCGCTTGAGCTAATCCAATTCCTATAGACAAAATAACAGTAAGCAAACCCCGAAAGATAATTTGGGTCATTAAAAATAAAAAACTGCACCTTGCTGTCAATTGGTGAGGTTGGTGCCCCCACATCCGCAGGTGAAACTGTCGCAATATCGTTAGTCTTATTATTGATGAAAAACTTCTGGTGAATTTTCTCGCAAAGAGGAAGCGAAGCCTGATTGTTTTGCAAAGTCGCTTTACATAAACTCAAAAAATCCGCGGCCGGCTCGCTGGCCTTTGCGTTTGAAGCGGTGGTTAGTGATAATGCCAATAAAACAAAAAACTTCATAGTTTACCCTAAACTGTTTTAATAAATTGTTCTCGTGGAAAACGCATACGCGGCCCATAGATCCCACCAGGGGCCCTTCTGCCCGCACTGATGATCATCACCACATCTGACTGACATGGCAGATCCAAAATCTTTTTAATTCGCACTTCATCAAAACCTTCCATTGGACAAGTGTCATAACCGTGAGCACGAAAAGCGAGCATTAAATTCTCGCAGGCAAGCGCACATGATTTAGCTGCCCAGGTGCGGATTCCAAATGAACTGATTGGTGATCTCGGCACAACTTTGAACCATCCCAGAACGGTGTTAAAAATCCATTTAAAAGGAGTGAGAATGTTAAACCACCCTACGGTGTAAACAAACGGCACCAGCTTTCCGTAATAAGTTAATGCCACTTTGGGAGTCTCTACCGGAAGTTTTTTAAACTCTTCCAGCATCTGTTTGCTGTTTTTTCTCCAGGTATCTCTTCTGGCGATACAAACAATCAGCTCCGGCGCAGTCTTAGCAGCTGATTGAGAAAAACATGCATAGGCTATTTTCGCGCGCACTTCTTCTGAGGTAATACGATAAAACTCCCAGGTCTGTAGGTTCGATGAATTTGGCGCCAAGAGCGCTAAGTCCAGACAGTCGTTAACAATCTTGTCGGGGATTTTTTCGCTGGTGTATCTTCTAACTGAACGACGGGCCTCTACTAATTTTCTGAACTCCTCCGGATTGAAATAAGTTTCATCCTTCTGGAACTGGTCATTGCCATCAAATTCACCATTCATTTCAGTGAATACATTCTTCTGATCGCTCATAAAGTCTTTTCCATATTGAGATTGGTGATTTCGTAACCGAGAGTTGTATAGAGATTGCGGGCGACTGTATTGTGTCCGAAAACATGGAGTCCTATATGTCGAAGACCAAGCCTTCTGACTTCATCCTCTAAAAGCACCATGGCCTTTTTGCCATAACCCTTTCCGCGGGTGTTTTCGTCTAAAACAATATCGTAAATAAAGGCCTTGCGGTTATCCTGTGCGCCTCGGACTCCAAACCACAAAGTCCCTACCCATTCTCCATCAGCTTTTACCGCCATGATGTGCTGGTCGACTGATTTAAGCCCGTGAGGAAGAAGCCTGGCAAAATCATCATCTGATTTCTTTTGGGCCTCTTCGAGTGTCATTCCATTTTTATGATTTTCATCACGATAGTTGGCAATGCTTCTTTTATACCAAATCTGGTATTCACTTTCATTCATGGCAACGAGCTTTACCTCGCTCACTATTTATAGCTCCACGAGTATGTCCCATCCGGGTTGTCTTTCACGACAACACCCAATTCATTCAAGCGGTTTCTGATTTCATCAGACTTCGCCCAATTCTTGGTAGCGCGGGCTTCTTTTCTTTCAACCAGAAGTTTTTCAATCTCTGCGTCCCCTGCATCGCTTGTCCCTGATAAATGCTTGCGGGCGATGTTAAGCTGCCTTAAAACTTCTTCCGGGTAATCATGAACCAGGCCTGTCGCCGCTTTCATGAAGTTTGCGACTTCCGTCAGCTCAAAAGCGTATTCATCACTGACACCGTCTTTGGCCATGCGGTTGTAGTCTTTAATCAATCCAAAAAGAACTCCCATCGCGCCTGGAACGTTGAAGTCGTTGGCCATTTCGCGTTTGATTTCTTCGTAGGCCTTTTTTACTTTCTCCACTTCACTTGCCGGTGTCGGTCCCTTTTTATGGTCGCCGAATAAACTGATAGTGAAATCGTGAATGCGCTCAATCTCGCCAATCGCTTTTGAGATTGAATCCTCTGTCCAGTCCAGTTTCGAGCGGTAGTGAACTGATAACAATATATGCCTTAAAATAGCGCCAGAGAAAGTTTCAGTGAATTTTCTGATCGTCACAACATTACCAAGTGACTTCGACATTTTCTCTGAACCGAAATTCAGAAATTCGTTGTGGGCCCAATTGGTACAGAAAGGACACCCATTGGCCGCTTCCGATTGTGCGATTTCATTTTCATGATGAGGGAATAATAAGTCCACTCCGCCATGGTGAAGATCGATCGTATTTCCTAAATGTTTTTTGGCCATCGCCGAACACTCAATGTGCCAGCCAGGACGCCCTTTCCCCCATGGAGAATCCCAGCTCCAGCCTTCTTCCGGCTTTGCAGGTTTCCATAGAACGAAATCAGATGGATGTTTTTTATGCCCGTCAGTTTCAACACGGATTCCGTGCTGAAGTGACTCTAGTTTTACTTTTGAAAGTTTTCCGTAGTCCTTAAACTTCGGAACATTGTAGAGAACCTCTTCTCCACCATCCTTGGGAACTGTATAAGCATACCCATTTTTAATCAGGTCTTGGATCATCTGGATGATCTCATCCATCGAATCACTTACTGTCGGCATAACAGTCGCAGGGAGCATTCCCAGGCATTCGTAGTCGGCCAAACACTCTCTGATAAATTCCTGAGCGTGCTCTTTTGGGTGAATCCCGCGCTTTCTTGCGGCCTCTAAAATTTTATCGTCAACGTCGGTAAAGTTCCTGACGAACTTTACGTTATAACCAAATGACTTAAGTGTTCTATGAAAAAGATCTGCAACAACCGCCGCACGAGCGTTACCAACATGAAGAAAATCGTAAACAGTGGGTCCACAACTATAAAAACGGATAAGACTTGGATCGATTGGTTTAAAAGGTTCCTTAGAACGAGTTAGATTATTAAAAACTTGAATTTCCATGAATTTTCCCAATAGCGTTGTTAGACTTTAAAGTTCCCCTAAAAGTCTAACATAACTGGCTATTGGAAATAAGAATTAATTTTTTCGTTAACAGAATTTTTGTCCAGGTGATTTGAAAGCGAGAATTCCTGTGCCAGTAACTCACGGCACTGATCCAGCATCTTCTTTTCACCGAAACTAAGGGCCTTTTTTTCTTTAAGCAGGAAGAGCTGGCGTAGGACTTCAGCGATTTCCACCACTGAGCCGGTCTTAATTTTCGCAGAATATTCTCTGTATCTACGGTTCCAAGTTGAATTATCAACTTTTATGTCATGGTCTTTTAAAAGCTTATAAACTTCTTCTACTTCTGCATCGCCCACTAGTCCTCTGATACCTGTTTCACTGTCTGTAGGAACCATAACGGTCATGCCGTTAGCTAGGATTTTGATGATGTAGAAAGTTTTGGTTTGAGCGCCCATTTCTCTTTCTTCAATGTCACAGATCTGACCGACGCCGTGTCCGGGACAGACTGCATAATCTCCAATTGAAAACATTTAGACCTCCAAATATGAATCCCTCCGATAATAACGCATTGAGGCTCAAGCTTCAATAAACCCTGTAATTTCTACATATAAGGCTTATTTTTTTGAGAATTTGAAGTAAGGCCCCAAGTGCTGTCTATGTTTTTAACACCCCTATAATAAGTTCTATCACCCCTACTTTGGAGAAAAAAATGCGCTTACCATGGACCAAATCAACACTTTCAGAAGGATTTACTATGAAGTACGCATTTTTAGTCCTATTGCTCGCCCTCACTACCGCATGCAAAGTCGAATCAACTAAGACATCCGTTAGCTCCACATCTGAAAGCTCCACTATCCTGAGCGAAAACCAAATCTCCATCTCTTCTACCAATATCAGCTCATATGAAGTCGAACAATTCGCTGAAGAAATCCAGAGAAGACAAGCTGAGAACCCAGATCAAATCTTTGAAGTCGTATCAAAGAAATCTCAGTCCAGTTCTGGAGTGATTGTTTCTGCGCTTAAAGATGGCCACCTATACAAAAATAAAAATTTCTATATCTTTATCGGGCTGGGAGCCAGCGAAAAAGACAAGTCAATCCAAAAGACGGATTGGGATGCTATCTATGCCATTATGAACTATGTCGCCGAAAAAAAATTCAGAGTCATGATTAATGTTCAGGCCACGGCCGAGCATTTGAAGCTAGCGGCAGAAGACAGTGAGACATCAATTATTCTTTGGAGCTCGCACGGAAATAAAAAAGCTTTCTATGACCACAACGGACAGCCTGTTCCCTATGATGTTTTCAAAAATAAGAGCAAAAGCCTTTACCAGTTCATCCTTTCAAGCTGCGAAGGACGAATCGCTCTTAATGACAACTATGCTTACGACAATAGTTTAAAGACTTGGGCGTGGGAAGGTTTAACGACCTCTACCGACTTAAGAAAATTTTTGGTGTCTGATGCCTGGGATGCTATGGATGGAAAACCAGCTTCAAAATAACTTATAAAAGCTCAGCAAAATTTCCAGTCAAGCGCTCACGCGCTTCTGGAAATGAGAGCCAGAAGAATGTAAAGACCATCCCATTATCTTCACCATCAGATTGAACAGTGTGCTCCCATATTTCGGGAAGCTCATTAGTTTTACACAGATAATAATGGCGGTAGTTAATCTCAGGACGGTCTTTGCGCTGGTAAGTGGTCTCACCTATTTTTTTGAATTCACTTTCATTGAGTTTTAATCCAGACTCTTCTGCGAGTTCACGCATCAGCGCCGGAAGCAATTCTTCACCGGCCTCCACAGTTCCGCCAACAACCTGAGTGCCGGCATCCGGGTACTGGTCTTCATGATCAAATACCAAAAGCTCTGGAAAGCCCTTTATGTCCCTGACAATATAAGAAATAACTTTAGTTTTTGTGATCATAACTTTCCTAATCATAACAACAGTTAAAAGGTTTGAAACGGGTAATTATTACAAATCCCCACCACTAATTTTTCAATGTGCTAAAACCCCTCAAAACAACCGTAAGGAGAATCTTATGAAATTAGCACTTGTATTAATGTTGAGCACACTTTCTTTTTCTCAGGTCTTTGCGGCCGAAACAAAAACAGTCACACTACTTCAGGATATCGAACTGAAATATACGACAGCTCCAAAAGCTAACGGAGAAGTTCTCGGAGCTTTTTGGGGAGCTAAAAATACTGTATGTAGCGCATACTCGAGAGTTGAATATGACAATCCAGGCTTTACTCTTCCTGCAGGAACAGTTCTTACCTTAGGTAAATTCTATCAAAACATCAATCAGGGTGATATGACACCATATAAAAGCGTTGAATCAATCGTTACTCTTTTAAACGATAACAAACCTGTCATGTCATTATTGTGCTCAACGAAGAAATTTATTTTCCTTAAGCAGGCCCAGAAAGCTTCTACTAGTGAGCAGGAAACTCTAGACTCTTTCGATCACATTCTTCAATAACCAAAAATAAAAAGGGCCCGTAAAAACGGGCCCTTTTTAAGTATTCTTCTAAAAAAATTAGAATCTAGCTTTAACTTCGTTTTTGTCGAAGAAATAGTTGATCTCTCTTTCAGCACTTGCAAGAGAGTCAGATCCGTGAACTGCGTTCGCTTCGATTGACTTAGCGTATAGCTTTCTAAGAGTTCCTTCTTCAGCTTGAGCAGGGTTAGTTGCTCCCATGATTTTTCTGTTTTTCTCAACAGCGTTTTCACCTTCAAGAACCATAAGAACCACTGGTCCTTCAGTCATGAAACCAACAAGTGAACCAAAGAATGGTCTTTCTTTGTGCTCGATATAGAATCCTTCTGCTTTTTCTTTTGATAAGTGAGTAAGTTTTAGAGCAGCAATACGAAGACCTTCTTTTTCGAAACGAGCGATTACGTTTCCGATGTTGTTGTCTGCTACTGCGTTTGGCTTAATGATTGAAAATGTTCTTTCCATTTGTATTTCTCCTTTAAAGAATCAAAAAATTACGAGTTTCTAATAGTTACGTTTTTTGCTTTCATCGCTTCTTCAAGTTTAGAAGCCAGGTCCGCAGGTGATCTTGCCACTGTG